>NZ_JAYLAA010000050.1:0-259277 GCF_035819015.1 Chryseobacterium salviniae
CGGCACCCCCCCCCCGAAAACTCATGAAAAGAGTTCTGCTAAAATGCAGAACTTCACTCAAATATTCATTTCAGTTTATTAGAATAGCTCGCCTGCTACTTTCTTGATATTATCACTTTTCCCCATTGAATAGAAATGCAATACCGGAACTCCAAAGTCGAGCAATTCTCTGCATTGGCTGATCGCCCATTCTATCCCGATTTGTTTTACGGCGTCATTATTTTTCGCATTTTCAACTTCATTAATAAGTTCCTCCGGAAGATCAATTTTAAAAACCTGCGGAAGAAGCTTCAGATGCTTCTTGGTTGCAATCGGTTTGATTCCAGGAATAATCGGAACATGAATATCCATTTCGCGGGCTTTGTTTACAAATTCAATGAATTTTTTATTGTCAAAAAACATTTGGGTAACAATATAATCTGCTCCGGCATCTACTTTCTGTTTCAGCCATTTTAAATCGTAATTCATGGAAGGAGCTTCAATATGTTTTTCCGGATAACCCGCAACACCCACGCAGAATTTATTATGCTCGTCACATTCCTGATCTTCATTGTGTAAATATTTACCTCTTCCAAGATTATTAATTTGATGCACCAATTCCATGGCACTTCCATGACCTCCGTTAGTCGGCTCAAAATACTGATGCCCTTTCATGGCGTCGCCTCTCAAAGCCATCACATTATCGATTCCGAGGTACATACAGTCGACCAAAAGATATTCTGTCTCTTCTTTGGTAAAACCTCCGCAAAGCAAATGCGGAACCGTATCAACATTGTATTTGTGCTGAATGGCGGCACAGATTCCTAACGTTCCGGGGCGCATTCTGGTGATGCGGCGTTCCATCAGACCGTTTCCTTTATCAATGTAAATATATTCTTCCCTGGAAGTTGTTACGTCAATAAATGGCGGTTTGAATTCCATTAAAGGATCAATATTTTTGTAGAGGTCTTCGATGCCGATGCCTTTTTGGGGCGGAACGACTTCGAGTGAGAATAATGTTTTGCCGTTGGCTTTTTTTATGTGGTCGGTGATTTTCATTTAGCTAAAATGTCGTTTTTAATTTTTCGTTTTTAATTTTTAAAATTTCTCCCATTCCAATAATTTTTGCTCCCTCAATGAATTCAAACTTTAATCCTACATATAATTTATTTTCAAAAAGATACGGAGACATTAGTGTTATTTGAGTTTCGATGTATTCACCGGGAAAAACCAAGTCTTTATTAATAACAACTTGTCTTCCAGATGATGTTGATTTCTCAAAATCAAACCTAACCTGAGGCCTATAACCAGATTGAGCAGGAGTCATTCTTCCTCCTTCATCAGTTGTCCGATATTTCAAATACGCAATAAAGTCGAAATCGTCATTCATAATTTTTGTTTAAATACCATCTGCCAGATTAGGATTCAACCATTTTCTCGCTTCCTGCAAAGAAATTCCTTTCCTATAGGAGTAATCTTTCAACTGATCTTCTGCGATTTTCCCCAGTCCGAAATATTTGGCATGCGGGCTTCCGAAATAATACCCGGAAACCGAAGCGGTAGGAAACATGGCTAAACTTTCCGTAAGATAAACACCAATATTTTCTTCCACTTTTAATAAATCCCAAATGGCATGCTTTTCAAGGTGATCCGGACAGGCAGGATATCCCGGAGCCGGACGGATTCCTTTATATTTTTCTGCAATGAGTTCTTCATTGGTTAAATTTTCCTGATTGGCATAGCCCCAATATTCCGTTCTTACTTTTTTATGTAAAAATTCTGCGTAGGCTTCTGCAAAACGGTCTGCCAAAGCTTTTACCATGATGGCGTTATAATCGTCGCTGGCTTTTTCGTATTCTTGCGCCAGTTCATCGGTTCCGAAACCTGTTGTCACACAAAAAGCTCCGATATAATCGGTCTTTCCTGAACTTTGAGGGGCAATAAAATCACTCAATGCCAGATAATCTTTTCCTTTTGAACGTTGTGCTTGTTGCCTCAACGTAATGAATTTTGCTTTCTGCTGGTTATTTTCATCAAAAACTAAAATTTCGTCGGTATCATTAGCATTCGCTTTAAAAATCCCGAAGACTGCTTTTGCCGTTAATAATTTTTCATCTAAAATTCTTTTTAAGATCACCTGTGCATCTTTGAACAATTCTTTAGCCTGAGCTCCAACAATCTCATCTTCCAGAATATTAGGATATTTGCCATGAAGATCCCAGCTTCTGAAAAACGGCGACCAATCAATGAAAGGCAATAATTCATTTAAATCCTGATTTTCAACGACGGTAATTCCCAGTTGATTTGGAGTGAAAATTTCTTCATGCTCCCAATTGATTTTAAATTTGTTTTCTCTGGCTTCCTCAATAGAAACATAGTCTTTTTCCACCTGCCGGTTCAGGAATTTTTCACGGAATTCAGCATAATCATTTTTAAGCTCACTTACATATTCTTTATTCCGGTCACCTAATAATGAACTTACCACATTTACTGCTCTGGAAGCATCGTTGACATGAACAACGGCATTTTTATATTTTAAATCGATTTTTACCGCAGTATGCGCCTTTGAAGTTGTTGCACCACCGATTAGTAAAGGAAAATCCAGATTTTGTCTTTCCAATTCCTGTGCGATGTAAACCATTTCATCCAGACTTGGCGTGATCAGTCCACTTAATCCGATCACGTCTACTTTCTCTTCAATCGCAGTCTGGATAATTTTTTCTGCAGGAACCATTACACCGAGATCTACAATTTCATAATTGTTACAGCCTAAAACGACACTCACAATATTTTTACCGATGTCATGAACATCTCCTTTTACCGTTGCCATAAGGATTTTTCCATTAGCTGGTCTCGAGCCGTCTTTTTCGGCTTCTATGAATGGCTGTAAATAAGCCACCGCTTTTTTCATTACCCGCGCCGATTTTATCACCTGCGGTAAAAACATCTTTCCGCTTCCAAACAAATCTCCTACAACGCCCATTCCGGTCATGAGATTAATTTCAATGACATGAAGCGGTTTTTCTGCCTGCAATCTTGCTTGTTCAACATCTTCTTCAATAAAACGGTCGATTCCTTTAACCAAAGCGTGTGTAATTCTTTCCTGCAAAGGATAATTTCTCCATTCAAGATCTTCGTTTTTTTCTTTTTTAACCGATTTATGCTTTTCCGAATAATCTAAAAGCCTTTCGGTAGCATCTTCCCTTTTGTCGAGAATGACATCTTCAACTAATTCAAGAAGCTCTTTATTAATTTCATCATACACTTCCAGCATTGCAGGATTCACGATTCCCATATTCATTCCTGCCTGAATAGCATGGTATAAGAAAACCGAATGCATCGCTTCTCTCACCGTATCATTTCCCCTGAATGAAAAAGAAACGTTTGAAACCCCACCGCTCACCGAGGCATATGGAAGATTCTGGCGAACCCACCTTGTTGCTTCAATAAAATCGATGGCATTTCTTCTGTGCTCATCCATCCCTGTAGCAACCGGGAAAATATTCAAATCGAAAATGATATCTTCCGCAGGAAAATTTAAACGATTCACCAAAATATCGTAGGAGCGCTTTGAAATTTCAATTCTTCGTTCATACGTATCGGCTTGCCCGATTTCATCAAATGCCATCACAATCACCGCAGCACCATATCTTTTAATTGCTTTTGCCTGTTTGATGAATTCCTCTTCACCGCCTTTAAGGCTGATTGAATTAACGACGCATTTTCCTTGCGCCACCTGAAGTCCTGCCTCCAAGATTTCCCACTTCGAAGAATCGATCATTATTGGGATTCTGGAAATATCCGGCTCGGAGGCTATTAAATTTAAAAACTTAATCATGGACGCTTTGCCGTCAATCAAGCCGTCATCAAAATTAACGTCAAGAATCTGTGCGCCGCCTTCTACCTGATGGCGTGCTATATCCAGCGCTTCCGCAAATTTTTCTTCTTTTATTAATCTTAAAAATTTTTTTGACCCGGCCACATTGGTTCTTTCGCCAACGTTGATGAAGTTGCTTTCCGGTGTGATGATCAAAGGCTCAAGCCCCGATAATTTTAAATATTTCATTAATTATTCTTCTAAAATAAAATAGGCATTGTTGGCATTCTGTTTAAGCAGATCAACATGTTTTCCCAAAGCGGTTGCAATCGGAAATCGTTTATAAGCTAATCCGTGATCTTGCGCAAACTTTTCAATTTCTTCCGTAATTTCATTATAATAGGCATAGCTGTAATTCGGGAAAAGGTGGTGAGCAACATGAAAGTTGAAATTTCCCAGCACGTTTCTTACGAACCAGTTATTTTCTTTTAAATCATTGGTTACTTCAAACTGATGATGAAGCCAGCTAAAAGGCAATCCGTTTTTTTCGTCGAGTTTCGGGAAAGCGTTGTCAGGCAGGGGGTGCAATGGAAGCAATACAAAAAGCGCAAAAATACTTGCTGCTATTACCTGTAAGAACCATGCTCCCAGCGCGAGACCTATCGAAACTTTGAAAAACAAAACCGGAGCGGCAATCTGATAGAAAAAGTAAAACAGCTTATAAGCAATCATCTTTACTTTTTCTTTTACCGGAATGGCTCCCTGGGTTTTCAGGATGACTCTTTCATTATCAAAAAAATCCCTAAAATCTCTGATAAACATCCAGTTGAATAAATACAGCGGGTACACGAGGAAAAAAAACCGGTGCTGATATTTCTGAATTCCTTTAGCCTTAATCCACGGAACGATGAGAAGCACCCCGCTCTGTTCGATATCCGTATCCCAGCCATCAACATTAGGATAAGCGTGGTGGCTTGCGATATGTCTTTTTTTCCAGATATATGAATTGGCTCCTACAAAATCGAAAATCTGCAATACCAGACTGTTGAGCTTTTTACTTTTAAAAATATTATTATGCGCTGCTTCGTGAATCAGATTAAGATAAATTAAAACAAGCGACAACCCCATTAAAATAAAACTTACAATATATATCCAGGAATTTTCTGCATTGAGCAATGCGGAAACATACAGTCCGATATACAATAAAGGCAATATAACGGCTTTGATTTGAATGTAAATATCCCGGTTTTCGGGAATTGATTCTACCCTTTGGCTCACTTTTTTTCTTAATTCATTAAACAATTTCGCATCCTCTGAATTTTTTAAGTAAATAGGTTTTTCCATTATATTCAAATTTTGTGTGATACTTAAAGATAATATTAAAAAACGTTCCTTTTCTTCCTACTTAATTAAAAAATTCTATCAAATCACACAAATTTCTTCAATTTCCTGGTCGGATATTGAGAAACGAGATCAGCAATTGCTTTGATGTGATCCGGTGTTGTTCCGCAGCAACCTCCGATAATGTTGATTAATCCTTTTTCTGCGTATTCTCTGATCTGGGCTGCCATATCTTCCGGCGTTTCATCGTACTTTCCGAAAGCATTTGGCAAGCCTGCATTAGGATAAGCGGAAACATAAAATCCAGAGTTGTGCGCCAGCGTTTCCAGATATGGGGTTAACTGGTTTGCCCCCAAAGCGCAGTTGAAGCCCACACTTAACAAATTGAGATGCGAAACCGAGATTAAAAAAGCTTCTGCCGTTTGTCCGCTCAATGTTCTTCCTGAAGCATCAGTAATCGTTCCGGACACCATAATCGGGATGCTGATTTCTCTTTCCTCCTGAATTTCATCAATGGCAAAAAGTGCCGCTTTTGCATTCAGGGTGTCAAAAATGGTTTCTACCAGTAAAATATCTGAACCTCCGTCTAATAAAGCTTCGCACTGTTGTTTATAAGCTACTCTTAATTCTTCAAAGGTTATTGCGCGATAACCGGGATCGTTTACATCCGGGCTCAAACTTGCCGTTCTGTTTGTCGGGCCGATAGATCCTGCCACAAATCTTGGTTTATCCGGATTTTTAGCGGTGAACTCGTCGCAGACTTTTCTGGCGATTTTTGCTGATTCGAAATTCAGTTCGTACACGAGATCTTCCATGTGATAATCTGCCATCGCTATGGTTGTTCCTGAAAATGTATTGGTTTCGATAATATCCGCTCCTGCTTCCAGGTATTTTCTGTGAACTTTCTTGATTGCATGAGGTTGCGTTAATGACAGCAAATCATTGTTTCCCTTGACCGGATGTTCCCAGTTTTTAAAACGTTCTCCCCGGTAATCTTCTTCCTCAAATTTATACCGTTGAAGCATGGTTCCCATGGCTCCGTCAAGAATTAAAATTCTCTCGGATAATGCTTTGTATAATTGTTCTGAATTTTTCATTTTGTTTATTTTTCATCGATGAATTTAATTCGCGATCGATATTTCATCCATAGGTTTCACCTACGGCTATTGTTGTTAAACTCTTCAGGCTTCAAGCTTCGTTGAATCTTTCGCAGCCCGACTTGAGCGGAGCTCTTTTTGCCGCAGCGAAGCGGAGGCAAAAAAGCGGGAGCGGAAGGCGGATAAAGCTGCCCAAATACTTTTAATCCAACGCTTGTTTTAAGTCTGCAATGATATCATCTACATTTTCCAGTCCGACCGAGCAACGTACCAGACCTGCCGTGATCCCTACTTCGTTTCTTTCTTCATCCGTGAGTTTGGAATGCGTGGTAGAGGCCGGATGCGTGACAATTGTTCTGGTATCACCCAAATTTGCGGAAAGGGAACACATTTTTATTTTATCTAAAAAGTTTCTGCCGCCTTCGATTCCGCCTTTTATTTCGAAGGCAACGATATTTCCGCCCAGTTTCATTTGCTTTTTAGCAATTTCGTAGCTGGGATGTGATTTTAGGAAAGGATATTTTACCAATTCGACATTGGGATGACTTTCCAGAAATTCGGCAACTTTTAATGCATTTTCGCAATGCTTTTCAACTCGAATGGCTAATGTTTCGAGACTTTTAGATAGCACCCAAGCGTTGAACGGTGACATTGCCGGACCGGTGTTTCTCGCAAAAAGATAGATTTCACGGATCAGATCTTCTCTTCCTACAGCAACTCCGCCTAAAACACGACCCTGTCCGTCAATTAATTTGGTGGCGGAGTGCACTACGATGTCTGCTCCGTATTTGATTGGCTGCTGTAAATACGGTGTTGCAAAACAGTTATCCACAATAAAAATTAAATTGTGTTTCTTCGCAATTTTCCCGAAAAATTCTAAATCCAATACTTCAATCGCGGGATTCGTTGGCGTTTCCAGATACAGAATTTTCGTGTTTGGCTGGATGTACTGTTCAACATTTTCAGCATCTTCTGCTTTGAAATACGCTGTTTCGATATTCCACTTCGGGAAATATTTCGTAAACAATGTATGCGTAGAACCGAAAACCGACTGACAGCTTACGATGTGATCTCCTGCATTTAACAAAGTCGCAAATGTGGAGTAAATCGCTGCCATTCCTGTAGCAAAAGCATATCCTGCTTCTGCACCTTCCATTTTGGCTATTTTCTCTGTAAATTCCATAACATTCGGGTTTGAAAAACGGCTGTACAGGTTTTTCTGTTTTTCCTCGGCAAAGCTCGCTCTCATATCTTCTGAATCCTGAAATACAAAGCTGGATGTAAGATATAATGGCGTTGAATGCTCATCAAACTGGGTTCTCTCGGTTTGGGTTCTTATGGCGGAGGTTTCAAATTTTTCGTTTTCCATAATTTTATTGAAACCTTCAAGGTTTTAAAACCTTGAAGGTTTGTTTGTTTGTTATTATTTTATTCCATAGGTTTCACCTGCAGCTACTGATATTGAACCCTACGGGTTCTAAGGCTGTTTTATTTCGTTTCGCTTACTCTTAAAATGTCTCCGAAAACACCTCGTGCGGTAACTTTGGCTCCGGCTCCGGCTCCCATAATGACGATCGGGTGTTCCCCGTAGCTTTCCGTATAAATTTCAAAAATGGAATCTGACCCTTTTAACTGTCCTAAAGCGGAAGTTGCCGGAACGGAAATCAGCTTTACATCGAGCTCGCCTTTTTCTTTTTGTAAATCACCATGAAGGTCGCCAACATATCTTAGCACATGGCCGGGTTCCTGGCTATCTTTAATTTTTTGATATTCATCATCCAATTCATTCAGTCTTGAAAGAAATTCAGGTTTTGAAACGGAAAGTAAGTTCTCAGGAACTAAATTCTGAATGTTGATGTCTTCAAATTCGTTAATTAAATCCAGTTCTCTTGCCAGAATCAGTAATTTTCTCGCAACGTCATTTCCGGAGAGATCTTCTCTTGGATCTGGTTCGGTATATCCTTTTTCCAGTGCTTCATTGATAATCGTTGAAAAGGCGTCATCTCTTAAAGAAAAATTATTAAAAACATAACTTAATGTTCCTGAAAAAACACCTTTTATCCTGGTAATATTTTCTCCGGAAAGGTGGAGGAGCTTAATCGTATCAATCAAGGGCAAACCTGCTCCCACATTGGTTTCATAAAGATACCGACGGTTGTTTTTGTTCAACGTATATCGAAGCTGCCTATATTCCGAAATCGGAAGCGTATTGAAAATTTTATTGGAAGATACCAGATCGAAACCGTTTTCTGCCAAAGTATGGTAATTTTTCACAAAATCTTTACTTGCCGTATTATCCACAACAATCAGGTTTTCAAGCTGATTTTCTTTTGAAAAGCGAATCAGCTGCTGAACGTCAGAAGGGTTTTCAGATGTTAAAACCTCATCATTCCAGTTGCTGTCGAAACCTTTTTTGTTGAAAGCAATTTTTTTTGAATTGGCAACCGCTACTACTTTAAGATCGATTTTTTTACGTCTTTTAATTTCTTCTGAAGATTCCAGCACCTGTTCTATCAAGGTCTTCCCAACGTTTCCGTGACCGATAATGGCCAGATGAACGGTCTTTGGCTTTTTAGAAATTTCAGATTCTATGATATTTTTTGCTTTCTCATCCTGGGAGGAAGTAACCACAATATTCACTCTTTTTTCTGCGGCAATCTGATTTAAAAGTAACGGGAAAACATTGTTTCTTGCCAACTCTGCTAAGACTTTATTAAAATCTTCTGCAACAAAGCCTAAAACCGACACGTTGTTGATGCTGTAAATCTGGGAAACTTTCCCCGATTTTCTTTCCGGTTCAAATTCGTCAATCAGGCAATTAACTGCTTTTTCTGAATCATTTTCATGAACCAGAATGGAAATTCCGTTTTCTATAGCCTGCTGAGAAATTACGCCGACACTGATTCTCGCCAGCGTGAGCGCTTTAAAAATCCGTCCGTCAATACCGATTTCACCCAGAAAATCTTCTCCTTCAAATTTAATGATGGACCTGTTTTTCAAAAATTTTATTTCGTTTGCATTGTTTTTCATCTTCTACAAAATATTTTTAATGATTGCGTTTAATTGTTCGTATTCCATTAAGAAGGCATCATGCCCATGAATTGATTTGATTTCGTGATAGAATACATTGTCTTTTTCTTTCTTTAACTTTTCAAAGCACATTCGGATTTCAGAAGCGGGAAAGAAAAGATCGGTATCTACTGCGATGAAATGGATTTGAGCGTTTATCTTTTTTGATTCACATTCATTAGCATTAATCGTCATCAGCAATTGATTCATGAGCTTATAAGATGGTAAACTAAATCTCTCGTTCAGAGCATTGCCATGGTAAATGAGCCAGTCTTCCGACTCCAGTTTCTGCTTTTCCGGGTTGTATTTATTTTGAAACCTAGTGTTTAACGATTCCGGTGTGCGGTAGCATAACATTGCATGAATCCTGGCTTTTTGCAGAGGTTTTTCATTTTGGTTTAATAAAAATTTCTGTACAAGACATTGTGCATGAAGCCAGTCGTGGGTTTTAAAATCACAGGCAATAGGAATGAAAATTTCTGCAAACTGAGGGTTTTTCGTTAACATTTCCCAACCGATTCCTCCTCCCAAAGAACCTCCGATAATGGCACGCAGTCTATTAATATTTAGGGTTTCAAGACCTTTTAAAAAGATATTTGCAATATCCGAAACAGTAAAATCTTCATAATCTTCAATGAAAAAATCATCATATCCATTTCCCGGAATATTGAAGCAAATAATGGTATATTGATCAGTATCAATTATCTGATTTTTACCAATTAGTTTTTTCCACCATCCTTTTTCTCCTGCGACGTCTGAATTCCCGGTTAAAGCATGGTTTACCAGGATGATCGGTGCCGAAAACAATTCTTTTCCGAAAAGCTGATAGCTTAACGGGATATGGTATTCCTTTCCGGAATTGGTTTGGTACGAAAAATTAATATGTTTTAGTTCGGTTTCCAATTCTATTTATTTTAAATACAATTGAAAATGCCACAGGAAATGGCTGAAAGAACTTCAGTAAGTTATCTGTCCAAATTATTTGGTAGAACGTAGCACCTTCATTGCTTGCGCAAAGGGTTGCTAAGGTTTCATCGGGTCTAATCCCTCAACCTTTCTTGATAACATTTTCAATATTTGAATGAACGAATGGTGCAAAGATAAAACTTTTATTTTAATATTTTATAAAAATTTAACTTAACATCTCAATGCCCTTTTTAAAAGGCTTTTCGGCATGATATTAAGTTTAATTCAAATTAATGAAGTTGGAATTATTTAACAAAAAGGCTACCTTCGTAATGAAAAATGATGAAATATGATTGCTGAAAAACATAGATTACAAAACACAGACTGGAAAAACTGGGGCCCGTACGTAAGTAACCGGCAATGGGGGAATGTGCGTGAAGACTACAGCCCCAACGGTGATGCATGGAATTTCGCCAACCATAACAACGCAGAAAGCTATGCTTACCGCTGGGGAGAGGAAGGAATAGCCGGAATTTCCGATGCAAAACAAATTTTCTGTTTTGCCCTTTCTTTCTGGAATAAGAAAGACAAAATGGTGAAAGAGCGCTTTTTTGGGCTAAGTAATCCCCAGGGAAACCATGGTGAAGACATTAAGGAAATCTTTTACTATTTGGATAATACTCCTACGCACAGCTATATGAAAATGCTGTATAAATATCCTATCAATGCCTTTCCCTATGATAATATCCGTGCAGAAAATGCAAAAAGGAGCAAAAAAGAACCTGAATATGAAATTTTTGACACAGGAATTTTCGATAAGGATGAATATTTTGATATTTTCATTGAATATGCCAAAGCCGACCACAACGATTTTCTGGTAAGAGTCACCGTTTTTAACAGAAGTGACACTGCCGCTCCTATTGTAGTGGCACCGACAGTGTGGTTCAGAAACAACTGGAAATGGGGGTATAATACCTATAAAGGTGAAACGGCTGCATCACATGACGGCTGCATCAATATTAAGCACGACAGCATTTCCATAAAAAAATTCTATTCAAGAGATACCAATGCGGAAAGCGTTTTCTGCGAAAATGAAACAAATACTCCCAAATTATATGGAGCTCCGTATCCGGGAAACACCTATTTTAAAGATGGAATCAACGACTATATCATTTATGGCAGCAATACCGTAAATCCTGAAAAAAGAGGAACAAAAGCTTCGTTTCTGCTGGATGAAATCATTGAAGCTGGAGGATCAAAATCTTTTGACTTCAGGCTTTCTCCACAAGATCTTGATGAGCCCTTCGAAAATTTCGATGAAATTTTACATAGCCGCATTGATGAAGCCAACGAATTTTATCAGGAAATTCAGAATGATGTGACCAATGAAGATGAAAGAAATGTACAAAGGCAGGCTTTTGCCGGATTGCTATGGAACAAGCAGTTTTATCATTATAATGTGGGAAAATGGCTGAAAGGCGATCCTAATTATGCGGCTCCGAGAGATTTTAATAATTATGTACGAAATACGGAATGGAACCATCTTCATAACAAAGATATCATTTCAATGCCAGACAAATGGGAATATCCGTGGTACGCAACCTGGGATCTTGCCTTTCACTGTGTTCCGTATGCTTTGATTGATGCGGAGTTTGCAAAAGGACAACTCCTTCTCCTCACAAAAGAATGGTATATGCACCCGAACGGACAGCTCCCTGCCTACGAATGGAATTTGAGTGATGTAAATCCGCCGGTACATGCATGGTCGTGCTTCAGGGTTTTTAAAATTGATGAAAAGCAAAACGGAAAACCGGATCTTCTATTTTTGGAAAAAGTTTTCCAGAAGCTGCTTCTTAATTTCACATGGTGGGTCAACCGGAAGGATAAAAACGGGAAAAATATTTTCGGAGGAGGATTCTTAGGGCTTGATAACATCGGTGCCTTTGACCGGAATATGGAGCTTAAAGACGGACAGCATCTTGAACAGGCCGACGGAACAAGCTGGATGGCGATGTATGCCCTGAATATGATGCGTATTGCCATGGAACTGGCACAGTACTACCAGGTATATGAAGATATGGCCATTAAATTTTTTGAGCATTATCTTTATATTGCAGAAGCCATGGAAAACCTTGGTGACGGTACAAAAGGATTATGGAATGAAGAAGACGGATTCTTCTACGATGTTTTACAGCTTGGAAACGGAGACAGTGTTTCCCTGAAATTAAGAAGTATTGTGGGGCTGATCCCAATGTTTGCCGTAGAAATTATAGACCATCACCTGCTTGATAAAATGCCGAATTTTGTTGAAAGAATGGATTGGGTGCTTAAAAATAAGCCCGAGCTTACCAAACTGGTTTCCCACTGGGAAGAAGAAGGCCAGGGAAGAAAACACCTGATGAGTATCCTCAGAAAAACAAGACTTACAAAAGTTCTGAGCCGTATGCTTGATGAAAAGGAATTTTTAAGCGATTACGGAATTCGTGCCATGTCTAAGGTATATGAAGAAAATCCGTTTGTATTTTCGGTTCACGGAACACAGAACATTGTGTATTACACTCCGGGAGAGAGCGACAGCCGAATGTTCGGTGGAAACAGCAACTGGAGGGGGCCGATATGGTTTCCGATCAATTTTCTTATTGTGGAAAGTTTGCAAAGATTCTATTTTTATTACGGAAACAGCATGAAAGTGGAACTTCCCACGGGGAGCGGCGATAAGAGGAACCTTGATGAAGTAGCGCAAAATATAAGCAACAGGTTATGTTCTATTTTTCTGAAGGATGAAGTAGGGCAGCGCCCTTTCAATGGAGGAAATGCCAAATTTAATTACGATGAAAATTTTAAAGATTACATTACCTTTTTTGAATATTTCCATGGAGATAACGGCCGGGGAATAGGAGCTTCTCATCAAACGGGATGGACTGCAACTGTTGCAAAGCTGCTGAAGCCCAGAATGTCTTTTTAAAAATTATTTTCTATACATTATCATGAGCCTCTTTTTTAAGGGGCTTTTTTTATTTATGTACATGAATATTTATTCTCTCAATGATGAAGTGCGTATATATAGTTAAAATCTATTTAAATTTAATATAAAATCATTATTAATATAAAATAAATATCATATTTATAATATTTATAAATTAAAATTAATTTTTTAGCATTATAATATTTATATTAGCAAATAAATTTAATAAAACTATTTCTTATGAAAGGAAAATTACTGCCTTTTACAGCTTTGGTACTTTCAGCTGTATGCCATTATCAACTCAAAGCCCAGGAATATCAGCCGCTACCTATTCAAGGGGGTTACAATGCTGATGTTATTGCCAACGGCGTTGGTCCTTCAGCATCGTCTACTAATAATGACGTAGATGGTGTAAGCTACGCTTTCATTTCCCGTGATTTCCAATTGACTGCAGCCAGCACACCCCTCACTTACGGGCTTCCCGTAAACGGAATTATTAATTCTGTTGTAGCATCAACATCGGGCTTATCTTACCAGCTGGGGAATTACAGTTCGAATAATGCTCTAAGGCTTCAAAATACTGGTGATAACGGCACTTTAATCTTCACAGCGCCTACGCCTGCACTTACGGTATATATGCTGGCAACAGGAGGAAGCGGAGCCTGTACCGTAGATGTGGATGTGAATTTTACCGATAACACTTCAGAAACATTTCAGGGAATCAGCATTTCCGACTGGTATGGGGGAAGCAGCTATGCCATCCAGGGAATCGGAAGGATTAATATAACAAACAACAACCTTGAATCTGGTTCGGGAACCAATCCTAGATTATATCAGATTCCTATGACGATCAGTTCAGCCAACCAGTCGAAAAGTGTAAAAAGTGTAACGGTAACAAAAGTTGGAACAGGAGGTATTCCCAATATTTTTGCTTTTGCGGCAGATGCATTCAATGCATGCAGTACACCAACAAACATCACCGTAACCACTACCATGACAGAGGCAACACTAAGCTGGACCGCACCGGCAACTGCTCCTGCTTCAGGATATCAGTATTATTACAGCACTTCACCTACACCTCCTACAACATCAACAACGCCTACAGGAAGTGTAGCTTCAGGAACTTCGGTAACCCTAAATCAGCTTACAACCGGACAAACCTATTATTTCTGGGTAAGATCAAACTGCGGAGGTTCTTCACAAAGTTTCTGGAAAATGAAAGAATTTACGCCGGGACAAATCAGCACACTCTATACAGCAGGAGATATCAATACGGAGTTTAACAATTCCGGAGTTACCACTTCATCTACAACCAGCTGTGCAGGAACATTAAGCATAAATGTACCAGCCGGATATAAAATAAAATCTACAGCCGTTTCTTATAAAATGTCAACAGCATCAAATGGCTGGATGGGTGAACAAAGAAGTCTCCTGGTTTGTACGAACAACAATGTTACAGAAGCTTCCGTAACATCGGGATCCGGATCTTCTACCGGAACGTATTCTTACAACAGAACAGGACTTACACTGGCCAATGATCTTACCGGAACGGTAAACTTTGAGCTGAGGGCATGGAGAACATACGGAGGATCTGGCTGTAGTGCAGATTATAACAAAGTTGATAATAATACATTCACCGTAACAGTTACCCTGGAACCTTTAGCTTTGGCAACAAATGAAGTTACGGTAAAAGAAAAAGAAAGAATTGCACATCCTAATCCGTTTGTGGATACTTTATATCTTGAGAAAGCAGAAAATGTGAGAAAAGCTGTAATAACAGATCTTTCAGGAGTAGTGGTAAAAACCATTGAAAATCCTTCTTCAACAGTATTTTTGGGTGGACTAAAGTCCGGAATGTACATCCTGACATTACAAATGAAAGACGGTTCTCTGAAAAGCATGAAAACCATCAAAAAATAAATTTACAATTCATATTAATAAAAACCCCGCGGATAAAGCTTTTATCTGTGGGGTTTCCTTTTTATGAGTATAAGAAAGAAGATTAAGGCTGAACAATTTCGCCATTAACCCACACTTCATATTCAATTTCTACGGTCGGTTCCAGAGTCTTGGAAACAGAACAGTATTTTTCAAATGACAACTGGGCTGCTTTCTGGGCTTTTTTAGGATCAACAGTTCCTTCAAGAAGAAATTTAACTTTAATAGATTTAAAAGGCTTCGCATCATCAACCGGAATTCTTTCCCCTTCAACCTCAGCTTTAAAATCCGTAATTTTCTGTCTTTGTTTTTTCAGGATAGAAACCACATCAATCCCGCTGCATCCCGCAACAGCCATCAGAACACTTTCCATAGGCGAAACCCCTTTTGCGCCGGGTTGCGTCGTATTATCCAAAAGAATTGAATTTCCCTGAGCATTGGTACATTCAAATAAAAAATCGTCGTTGATTCTGTTAAGTGTTATTTTCATTATGGTTTGTTGCTTATTGTTTTTGCAAAATTACAAAATTCCTCTCGCTTTTATCTCCAGATATTTATTGATGACGTCAATATTCAAATTCTCAGGCAAGGTATAAACTGCATAAATTCCATATTTTTTAAGCTCCTGAATAATCAGCTTCTTTTCAAACTCAAATTTTTCTGCGATAATTTCATCATAAATTTCCTGCATGCTTTCCGGATTTTTATGGATTAAAGCCTGTAGTTCTGAATTTTTAAAGAAAACCACTACCAGCAAATGATTTTTGGCAATTCCGCGGAGATATTTCAGCTGGCGGTTGAGCCCGTCCAGTGTTTCAAAATTGGTAAACAGCAATATAAGGCTTCTCTGGTTTAAAGAATATTTTACATCCTGATAGAGCCTGTTAAAATCACTTTCAAAAAAATCGGTTTTGATGTTGTAAAGCGCTTCGGAGATTTTCCTCAGCTGCCCCGACTTATTTTCAGCGGCGATTTTATTTTCCGTTTTTTTAGAGAAGGTCATCATCCCGGCACGGTCGCCTTTTTTCAGGATGATATGAGACAACGCCATGGTTGCATTAATGGAATAATCCAGCAGGCTTAAACCTTTAAAAGGCATTTTCATCGTTCTCCCGGTATCAATCAGCATAAAGATCCGCTGGGATTTTTCGTCCTGAAACTGGTTTACCATCAATCGGTTTGTCTTGGAAGTTGCTTTCCAGTTGATGGTCCTGATATCATCTCCCGGAACATATTCTTTGATCTGCTCAAATTCCATGGTGTGTCCCAGCTTTCTTATCTTTTTGATCCCACCCAGCATAAATTCGCTCTGAATAGCCATCAATTCATATTTCCTCAGGTGGATGAATGAAGGATACGAAGGTAAATTGGCATCTTTCTGAAAATTAAATCTTTTCGAAACAAAATCTAAAGGTGAGGAAACGTACACATTCAGGCTTCCGAAATTATATTCTCCACGCTCTTTCGGCTCAAGGATATACTGAAAAAAAGTATTTCTTCCGGGTGCAATTTGTTTTTCAATCAGGAAATCACGATTCTGAAACTGAAAAGGTATTTCATCGATAACTTTAACATTGATTTTAAAATCATAATTATTTTTAATATCGATTTTCACAGGATTTTCATCACCATTTGACAGCTTTTCAGGCAAAATCCTTTGTGCCGAAATCCCTTTCTTTTTATTAAAAACAAAAAGGAAATCTACCATTACCGCCAAAAAGCAGATCAGCAGAGCAATATGCGCTGCCCACATAAGAAACGGGAAGAAAAATGCAAAGACATACAGAATTCCCACTCCGATGAGCACGTAAAAAAAGCGCGTATTGATGTATAAGTTTTTCATTTTTTAAAATGGCAGATTACAGATAGCGGTTAATAATTTACTTCTATCTTGGAATTTCAATTCCTTCTAAAATTTGTCTGATAATTTCATCAGCAGTAAGGCCTTCCATTTCCCTTTCCGGCGAGACAATGACCCTGTGTCTCAATACGGCGTAGCTTGCTTCTTTAATATCTTCAGGTGTTACAAAATCTCTTCCTCTCAAAGCCGCAAAAGCTTTTGAAGCTGTTAACAATGCAAGACTTGCCCTTGGGGAAGCTCCCAGATACAGGAACTGATTTTCCCTTGTGTTCACGATAATCTTGGCAATGTATTCCATCAATTGCGATTCAACGATAATTTCTTTTACAAGCTGCTGATAATTTTTCAACTGACGAGCCGTAATAACGCGGTTTACGACATCCGTTTTATCCTCCGTTTTATTTTCGTGCTGATTTTTAATGATCATAATTTCCTGCGCAAGATCAGGATATCCTACATTGATTTTAAACAGGAAACGGTCGAGCTGCGCTTCGGGAAGCCGATATGTTCCCTCATGTTCAATAGGGTTTTGGGTAGCCACTACCAAGAAAGGTTCTTCCATGGTGTAGCGTGCTCCATCCATCGTAATCTGTCTTTCTTCCATTACCTCAAATAAGGCGGCCTGTGTTTTTGCAGGAGAACGGTTGATTTCATCAATCAAAATAAAGCTGGAAAAGATCGGTCCTTTTTTAAATTCAAATTCAGAATTTTTAACGTTGAAAACCGAAGTTCCCAAAATATCCGATGGCATAAGATCCGGTGTAAACTGTATCCTGCTGAAACCGACATCAATGGTTTTTGCCAGCAATTTTGCGGTAATTGTTTTTGCCACTCCGGGAACGCCTTCTATAAGGACGTGTCCATTTGAAAGCAGTGCAGCCAGAAGATGCTCCACCATACTTTCCTGTCCTACAATTACTTTGGCAATTTCAGATTTTACTTTTTCCAGGCTTGTTCTAAGCTCAATCATATCTATTCTCGACTGAAACTGATCTTCTTGTTTATCAAGAGATATAGAATGCTGGTCTTCTGTATTTGGGTTTTCTATATTTTCCATATCATATAATTTAACAATTTACCGATGTACCAATTACCAATTGGGAAAATTGGTACATTCTTATATTTTTTATATTGTTACACTTTTTAAATTATTTCATCAAGCAATGTATTCATTTTTGCAAGATCTTCTTTCATTACCTGCGCATACGGATCCTGCGCTTTTTTAATCAGTCGGATCGCTTCTTCAATCTTTTCCACAGGCTTCCCTGTTTTGAGATGAAGTTTCTTGGCAAATTCCGCATCAAGATGTTGTGTATCAATCAGCAGATCCATTCTTATTTTGTTCAGGAAATACTGTGCTTTTTTAGCCATCATGTCGTGGAAATCACCCTCCTGAAGATACAAATTGCCGATGCTTTTCACAAAATCTACGGATGTGTTTTTTAACGGCTCTATAATCGGGACGATACGCTGTTTTCTTTTGGCATTAAAGAAAATAAACAGCACAAGACCTCCCAACAATACCCACCATGCATATTTAAGCGCAGGCTTTGAGAGGATAAATCTCAGGAAAAACTGCGAAACTTTTGCATCATTTTCTACAAACCAGATGGTTTCACGGTCGCCAAGATATGAGAAAACATCCTGCGCGTATCTTGCATTTCCGCGTTTTAAAAGATAGTAATTGGTGATGAAAAGCGGTTCGCAATGCACATATACGTTTCCTTTTCCGAATCTTATTTTAATAAAGTTTGCCTGATCGGTATTGTTTTTTTCGACGGTCTTTCCCAACACCTCAACACCGGGTTTTATAAAGGTAAAACCTCTTCCCGAAGGAAATTTATCCAAATGAATAAAATCGTTGGTGAATTTTTTGTCGGTAAGCTTCAGTACATTTTCGTCTTCAAAAGAAATCTGGGAATCGTAATAGCCGATACTGTCGGAAATTTGTTTAGGCATTTCACTGACAATAAGCATTGCATCAGAACCCTCGGATACCTGATCCAGGATTTTGTTCCAGGATTCTTTATCAATTTCTTCTTCAATAACCAGAATATTATGCGGTTTCTTGTCTGCCTGGTAATAATCGTATGGTGTTTCGGATGTTTTTTTAATTTTATTTTTAAACAATGCATTCGCTTCATTATTAAAAACAAACAAACCGAAAGGTGATTTCTGATTGATATCGAAATTTTTTCTCCAGTCCATTCTTTCCGTTTTATTGGCTTCAAACAATACCAGAATAATCATCACAACGATGAAAATCACAGCATATATTTTGAAAGTTTTGTTCATGGCAAAAGTTACGGTTTAAACGATTGATACTGGGTTTTAAATTTCAGATAGCTTTCTTCCGAAATGCTGAATTCTCCGTACCACACATAATCAAAAATGTAGGAAAGCTGAAAGAATTCTTCCTTGAGATGTGGGGCTTTTAATTCTGCCACATAATCTTTATTAGTTTTTTCAGGGTTCCAGGCGATGAGTTTTTTATCACTGAGCTTTTTTAACACAAACAAAAACTGGTAGCGCACCGCAGAACGGAAATCGCCGGATTTTTCAAACTTCAGGATGCTTTCCGGAAAATTGATCTCGTGTATATTTTCATGAAGTTCTTCATCTTTAATAGTTACTTTTTTATTTTTCTTTCCGAAAAGGAAGCTTCCCTCTTTACCGATGAGGTATTTGATAATAAAATAGAGCAGGAAACCCGCAAGAATAATAGCAAAGAGCCGTACAAGAATTCCCGCAATATTGGCTGAGTTGGTAAAAACCGTCTCCCCGAAAATGCTGTTCAGGATCTCAACGATTTTTTTCATGAGCTTTTCCCATACCGACATTCTTGGTTTTGTTGTGGTGTAGTCAAATTCTTCTCCCTTGTACCTAGAGGGAACGTTTGCTTTAAATTTTTTAGGATAAACCGTATTTTCGGTAACCGGTTTCTTTAGCAATACAGAGTCTGCCCGATACATATTTTTGTAATGGCCCGTGCTGACAGAGTCTATATAAACTTCTGCAACCGGAGGCGGATCTTCTTCATTTTGTGCACGAAAAGATCCTGCAGCTAAAAAAATCAGTAAAAAAATAAAAAACTTATTCATTAATTCCGATGGTATCTATTTCTGCAAGTTCTATTTTCTGGTGAAGGTCTGTACGGCTGTCGTAGTACATTAATCCTGAATTGATGTATAAAACATTCATGAGCATGGTTGAAATGATGGATGAAATTCCGTACATCACAAAAAATAAAATCCCGAAACTTCCTGCAAAAGGATTTTGTTCAAATTGCGCATCAGGAGCCGTTGTAGAAAGTTTTATAAAAAAAAGAATCATGGGAACAGATGTAAAGAATATGCTCACAATATAAAACAAGATCATCATGATAATGGTTGAACCCCAATATTTCCAATAAGGAGAATTTTCCCTACCGTTTTTATACGAAAACTGAGATCTTATGGCATAGCTTAACGATTCAAAAAAACCTCTTTCCCTGTTAAAGTAATCGAAGCAGAAAAATAAGATGATATTGAACAGATTAGGCACTACAAAAAGCATAATTACCAATCCTATAAGAATAAAAACCAGGATATAAGAAATACCGAAAATAACAAATGCAACCGGTAACACAAGAAATGTTAATCCAAAATAAGCAGCAGCTACTTTTTTACCATTTGCTCTGAAATCACCCAGGATATCATCTGCTTTTATATGCGTCTGCCCTTCCGCAGCTCTTTTCATATAGAAAACCGGAAACAGGAAATTAACGATCATGAGTGCTGATGAGAGAACAAAGAGTAAAATTCCGGTTACGATAAGCATTCCTACATTATCATTAAGAAACTGTTCAAAATAATAGCTTTGTCCGGCCATATTGGATCCGAAAATTGCTCCCAAAAATTCTTTATATCCGAACACAACGACCACCAGCATCAGAATCAGCAGCAATCCGTTCAGGAGCAGGAAATTTTTAAAATAATTCTTACCGTATAATTTGAAAAAATTGAAACTGTCTGTGATAAAAGTTCCGAAATCTCTCTTTTTATAAAACTGCATCATGGATCTGGTTATTGATTTTTCTGTTAACGATGGAAGGATAAATAAAATAATAAAATCCTATAATAAATAATGAGCCGAAGATAATAATCAAGTTTAAAGACAAAGGCATATTCAATGCATGTCTTGTGACGTAACCTTCGATAATTCCGGCACAGATGGTAAAGGGTATCGTGCTTAAAAATATTTTGAATGAGTCTTTAAATCCATTTTTAAACGAGTTGAATCTTGAAAATGTTTTTGGAAATAATATGGATGCTCCGAGGATGAGCCCGCACATGGCTTCCACCACCATGGAAAAGATCTCGAAAACACCATGAAGCCATATTCCCCTTGCGCTGTCTCCCAAAGCTCCGTAATCATAAAAGAAATACTGAAATGAACCCAGCATTACACTGTTTGACAGTAAGGCCCACAATGTACCGACGCCTCCAAAAATTCCGTAAATGTACAGTTTGGCCCCTACTCCGATATTGTTGAAAATTATCCCAATCGTGCTGCCCCAGGTAGATCCGCTCTGATAAACACCGACAGCATTTCCATCCTTAATGTTTTCAATGGTTTGGTTTACATAATTTTCCCCTAAAATAATTTTAGCAAAATCTTTATCATACACCGCTGACAATACTCCAATCAGTGTAAATAAAGTGAAAAATAAGAAAGCATATCCTAAATATCTTCTGTATTGATATACCAACAAGGGAACTTCCGTTTTAAAAAAATACACCAAGCGGTTTTGCTCCACTCTTTTAGTTTTGTAAATTTTCTGAAAGATCTGTGAAGAGAGGTGATTCAGATACACCGTAGTATTGCTTTTCGGGTAATAGGTCTGTGCAAAAGAAAGATCGTTGATAAGATTAATGTACAGCGAAGATAGGTCATCAGGATTTTTTTTAATTTTCCCCTGAATAACCTGCTCAATTCCCAACCATTTTTCTTTATTTTGTTTAATGAAATAAACTTCTCTCATAATTATAAGGCTAAAATAATAAAAATTATGTCTCAAATTGCGATTAATACTTCACAAAATGTAAATATTAATTTCAACATTGCCAGTGTTGGAGAACGGATGATTGCTTTCTTTATTGATCTTCTCATCAAAATAGCTTACGGAATAGCCGTTTTATATACGTTCTTCAATATTCTTGATCTCGGCTATTTGCTTCAGGGCATGGATTATTGGTCTATCGGGGCAGTTTACATCATGCTGCTTTTTCCTACGGTAGTGTATCCTGTGGTTCTTGAGAGCCTTATGGAAGGGCAGACTCCCGGAAAAAAAGTAATGAAGATCCGTGTTGTGAAAATAGATGGTTACCAGGCGGGTTTCGGGGATTACCTGATTAGGTGGGTCTTCAGGATTATTGATACTTTATTTGTAGGAATTGTGGGGCTTATTTCCATGATCATATCCAAAAACAACCAGCGTTTAGGAGATATAGCTTCCGGAACGGCTGTTATTTCCCTAAAGAATAACATTAATATCTCACATACGATTTTAGAAAATATCCGAGAAGATTATGTTCCCACTTTTCCTCAGGTGATTGCCCTGAGTGATAATGATATGAGAATCATCAAAGATAATTATCTTAAAGCCCTGAGAATTGATGACCGCCAAGTAATCAGCAAACTTTCAGACAAAATAAAGAGTATTCTCAAGCTGGAAGCAGATTCTATAAAAATGACGGAAAGACAGTTTATTGGGGTAATTATCAAAGACTATAATTATTATACAGGAAAAGACAATTAAGTGAATGGGCAATTGTGCTTTGCAAGTGAATTGTGGATCTTAACCGTTTCTGAAAGTGCACTCTAAAAATTCAAGGGTGAAACTTCTTGACGATTGACTATTCACGAAGTATTCATTCATGATTTTCCTTTCTTAATCTACATCAAAATTTCCGCGGTGCAGTTTTTGTATTTTTTACTAAAAATAAAACTTAGATTATGAGATTTGAAAACAATAAATCAGGAAACGGCGGGGTCATTACTTTGAATAACGAATTAAAAGAAATCGGAAGATTAACGTATACTATTTTTCCCGAAGACAACAAGTTTATCATTTCATTCGTTTTGGTGCATCCCGAATTTGAAGGCCGTGGCATGGGAAAATACCTGGTAGAAGAAGCCATTAAATTCGCCCGGGAAAATAACTGGAAAGTTTACCCGCACTGTTCTTACGCAAGATCTGTTATGATGAGGATGAATGATGTTGATGATATTTTTTTGAACAAATAGCAATAGCCAGTTGCCTTTCATAAAAAAAGACCGTTTTAAGCGGTCTTTGTATTAATGCAATACGATTATTTCGGTACTCCGGGACATTGTATCCCATTGCAATTCACGAATCCGCATGGCGGCAGCTTTGGATCACAGCATGAAATTACACATTGAGGATTTTTATCTCCTGCGTACAGATTTTTAAGCTCATTTTTAGACAGAGCCCTGCTTCTTAAAATTTCTGATTTTTTCATTTAATATTTTTTTTGGTGTTAATGAATATTTTAAAGTAAATATAGTTATTTATCTTCAATAATATCAACTCTTTAATAAATTAACTGAAAGACAACACTTCGTTCAATAATATGCTTTCAATATCGTCAGGATAATCTACTTTAAAATGATGATCTGAAGAGACCCATTCCTGAATTTCCTCCAGCTTTAAAACTTTGGAATTGGGTATTCCCATTTTGTCTAAGGCACAGGCATTACATTCCTGCTCATACTGATTATGAATCGGGATCACAAATAATTTTTTATCCATGAAAAGAGCCTCTGCAGGAGTTTCAAAACCTGCATTACAAAGAATTCCGTCGCAGTTTTCAAAGCTTTTAAGATACTGAATTTCATCAATGGGAAACACTTCAACATTATTTTCTTTGAATTGAAGTCTGGAATATTTAGAAAAAACTTTCCATTCAACGGGAATTTGCTTTAAAACTTTGATAATATTTTCATCTGAAAAGCTGGGAAGGTACACCACATAAAAGCCTTTTTTATCGGGATTTAAATTCCTGATTTTTCTTCGGATTACCGGCTTTTTAATCTGAGGATGATAATTTTCAAAATGGAACCCAATTTTACGGTCGCAGGGAACATAATATTTCAATACAAGTTCTCCGAAAAAATCTTTCTTTTCCGGTTTTGGCGTTTCTTTAAAAAGCATGGAAGCCTGATGGCTGAGCTCTATCATTGGATATTTTCTGAGCTTGCTTGCCCAACTTGTGAGGGGCTCATAATCATTAATGATAAGATCGTACGCTGAAAGGTCAATTTCTCTAATTGTTTTGAAAGCTTCCAGAAAATTATTATCGGTAAACATTTTCCGGTAGGATAATCCTCCTGTTTTATTGTACAACAGTGAAATTCCTTTATGTTGATAATTAACGTCAAAATCTGCTTTTAATTGCGATTGATGACCGCTAATTAGTGTTTCAACAGACGCATATTTTTTTAGGATCGGAACAATCTCCTGTGCACGGGCAACATGCCCATTTCCTGTTCCCTGAAAGGCATACAAGATTTTCATTTCGTGAAATTGGTTACGATTTTTAAAAGATCATTAGTATTAATATCCTGAATTTCATCTGTAACATCATCCTTCAGGAGATGCTTATGATCTTCATAATGAAAGATTTTCCATTCTTTATCATGATATTCAAGAGCGGAAAGATTTTCAATCCAGTCCCCGGAATTAAGATAAGTGCAGGCTCCTTTTTTATTAACAACCTCACGAATCTGCGGCTGATGGATATGCCCGCATACGACATAATCGTAATGGTTGTCAATAGCCAGTTCGGAAGCGGTCAGTTCAAAATCCCCGATATACTTGACTGCCTTTTTTACATTATTTTTGATTTTCTTTGAAAATGAATATTTCTCTTTACCCATTTTCTCCAAAAACCAGTTTACTATGTTATTGATAACAATTAACAGATCATATCCTTTTCCACCAAGCTTTGCAATCCATTTTGAATGCTGAACGGATGCATCAAAAACATCTCCATGGAAAATCCATGTTTTTTTATCATCAATATTCAGGCAGATTTTATTGCAGACTTTCAGATTACCTAATTCGAAGTCGGTAAATTTCCGGAACATCTCATCATGATTTCCGGTAATGTAGTACACATCGGTATTTTTTGTCGCAAACGAAAGGATTTTTTTAATCACCTTCAGATGAGGCTTAGGAAAGTATGACTTTTTGAATTGCCAGATATCAATGATATCTCCGTTCAAAATCAATGTTTTGGGCTGAATAGAGTTGAGATATCTCATCAATTCTTTAGCCTTGCAACCATAAGTTCCCAAATGTACATCTGATATAACAACTAATTCAACGTTTCTTTTCATAGTTTTATGCAAAGAAACTACTTGAAAATTAACTGTATATGAATGTTATATTATTTTTATGTATCGCTAAAAAAACCTCACAGGTTTTAAAACATGTGAGGTTTGTATGCTATAATTCCAAATATTAAAGCGTATTCATCATCTCTTCTGATACTTCCATGTTATGATAAACGTTTTGTACGTCATCATCATCTTCGAAACGTTCCAGCATTTTCATATTAGCTTTAAATTGTTCTTCGTTTACTTCCTTGGTGATATTAGGAATTCTTTGGAGCTCTGCACTTTTTGCTTCAATGCCAAGTTCATCCAGCTTGTGGGACAGCGATCCAAAATCTTCAAAAGCTGTTGTGATCATTACTTCTTCTTCATCTTTTTCAACATCTTCGGCACCTCCGTCAATCATTTCCATTTCGAAATCATCCCAGTCCATTTTGATTTGCGCTAAATCAATGGTAAAAATTCCTTTTCTATCGAATATGAAAGCCAATTCTCCGTTTTTGCCCAGGTTTCCGTCAAACTTATTGAAAACAGCTCTTACATTAGCAACCGTTCTTGTAGGATTATTGGTTGTACATTCAATAAAAAATGCCACACCGCCCTGGCCATAACCTTCATAAGTTATTTCTTCATAGTTTTCAGCATCTGCGCCGCTTGCTTTTTTAATCGCTCTTTCCACATTATCCTTCGGCATATTGGCTCCTTTTGCATTCTGAATGCATCTTCTCAATGCAGGATTTGATTCCGGATCCGAACCGCCGGCCTTTACCGCCAATGCGATATCTTTACCGATTTTAGAAAAAGTTTTGGCCATCTTATCCCATCTGGCCATTTTAGAAGCTTTTCTATATTCAAATGCTCTTCCCATTTTATTTTTAAATTTTCAACAAAATTAATTAAAAGTGAACGAAAAAAAAATACCCCCAGATAACTGGAGGTATTTATTTATTTAGAAAAATTAATTATTTTCTTTTTTTAGCCGGAGCTTTTTTCTTGGTCGGAGCTTTTTTCACTGGAGCATCTTCGTAATCTCTCTTTTTGATTGCGTTCCACTCATCAGCATTTTCAATAGCTCTTACCACTACTTTTCTGTCTACTTGTCTTTCAGCATCAGAAGCTGTTTCAGCAACAGTAGCTTTAGACTCACCAACACCGATAGATTTAAGTGCATTAGCATCCACACCTCTTGCATCTAAAGCAGCAACTACAGCAGCAGCTCTTTCTCTAGATAACTTCAGGTTGTAAGCTTCAGAACCTTTAGCATCAGTTTGACCTTCTAATAAATAATTACCACCATCAGTTTTAATCAAGTTTGCAGCTCTATCTAAAGCACCACTTGATTCAGCTTTAATTGTAGCTTTATTAAAGTCAAAATATACTGCTTTTAATTCAGTTTCTACTCCTGTAGCAGTTACGCTCTTAGGTTTAGGACATCCGTTGTATTCAGGAAGACCTGGAACCGTAGGACAAGCATCATCTTTATCTAAGATACCGTCACCATCCGTATCTGGCCAAGGACATCCGTTGTTTTCTGCAGGACCTGCAACTGTAGGACAAGCATCATCTTTGTCGATTACACCGTCACCATCTGTATCTGGCCAAGGACATCCATTGTTTTCAACCGGACCAGCAACTTCTGGACACTGATCGTCTTTATCCGGAACTCCGTCACCGTCTGTATCAGGACATCCCTGGAACTCTGGTAATCCCGGAGTATCAGGACATAAATCGTCTTTATCTAAGATACCATCTTTATCTCTATCTCTGTTACCGAATCTGAAGTTCAATGAAGCAGAAGCTTGCCAAAAGTTGGCATAATTAGCTTTATCACCCGGAGTTGATACGTAATCTCCTTGTATACCTAAACCGAAGTTTTTAGTTAACCAGAAGTTAATACCAGCACCCGTTGCAACTGTAAAGTGGTTTGCTTTACCGTCTTCGTTACCATCCTCACCGTTTCCAATCCATGCTCCATTAGCATCTGTTCTTGGAAATGTAAGAGAAGTGTAATCATGTCTCAGGTAGTTAGCACCAACTCTCAAATACGGATCGAACCAAGATTCTTCATCCCATAACAGACCTGCAGCTTTAGCTTGGAAACCAAGACCAGTCATTAACATGAATTCTTTACCCATGTTAAATCTCTTGTTTTCAACATTTCCTACAGTAGTTTGCCAGTCGATAACCAAACCTTTACCGATGTTTCTAGCAACAGTAAGCTTAGATAACGGCGGAGTAATAGAGAAGTTGTTCACATTGAACATTGTCTTCGTCAAATTATTAGCAGAGAACGTATTACTGAAGTTTTCTCTCTGTGCCATATGGTTTTCCGCATGAGCACCAACCCCGATCATCCACGGATTGTTGGTAGTCTGAGCGAACACAGTAGAAGCGACAGTAAGCGCCAATGCTGAAATTCCTAATTTTAGATTTTTCATAGAATTAAATGATTAAATAATTGATAATGCAAAATAAATATAATTTTTCTTTATATACAAAGTTTTTCCGATGATTTTTAACTTTTCTTTAATATTCTGTCGAGGTTACGTTTATTTTCTCTATCTTTTATGCTTTCCCTTTTATCAAAGAGTTTTTTACCCCTTCCGAGCGCAATAAGCACCTTAGCTTTTCCATTATCATTGATATATAATTTTAAGGGTATTATAGTATTTCCTGCATCCTTTAATTTTTTCTCCAGCTTTTGCAACTCTTTTTTGTGCAACAGCAATTTCCGTTCCCTTTTTGTCTTATGATTATAAAATGTGCCCAATTTATATTCATCAATCATCATATTAATGATGTACAATTCCCCATCAATAAATTGACAGAATGATTCTGCAATGGATGCTTTCGAAGAGCGTAAAGATTTAATTTCCGTGCCTGTAAGCACCATTCCGGCTTCATATTCTTCAAGTATTTCGTATTCAAACCTGGCTCTTCTGTTTAATATATTGACTGTCTTTTCTATTTTCATCTCGATTCGTCTGATATATGAATAAAATAAGAGCTTACCGTGCTTTAATCAGCCCGCCCGTTTCAGGAATGTCTCTTATTTAATAATTAATTAATGAAATATATAAAAAAATACCTTAGATTAAAAACTTGAATATTACATTATTACGAAATACCCAAATTCTTTTCGTATTTTTGCGCCAAATTTACAAAACTATATGTTAACAGTATCTAACTTATCTTTACAATTCGGGAAAAGAGTTCTTTTTGACGAGGTAAACATTATGTTTACGAAAGGAAACTGCTACGGGATTATCGGAGCAAATGGTGCAGGAAAGTCTACATTCCTTAAAATATTGACCGGAAAACAAGACCCAACAACAGGACATGTATCTTTGGAGCCTGGAAAAAGAATGTCTGTTCTGGAGCAGGATCACTTTGCTTACGATCAATATACGGTACTTGAAGCGGTTTTGAGAGGTAATAAAAAGCTATTCGAAATAAAAGAAGAGATGGATGCGCTGTATGCGAAGGAAGACTTTTCTGATGAAGACGGCATTAAAGCCGGTGAATTGGGTGTAATCTATGACGAAATGGGAGGATGGACTGCAGAATCGGATGCACAAACCATGCTTTCTAATGTTGGGATTACAGATGATATGCACTGGCAAATGATGAGCGAGCTTGAAAACAAAGACAAAGTAAAGGTTCTTCTTGCTCAGGCGCTTTTCGGAAACCCTGATGTTCTTATTCTGGATGAGCCTACCAACGACCTTGATATTGATACCATTTCATGGCTGGAAGATTTTCTCGCAGATTATGAAAACACGGTAATCGTTGTGTCTCACGACCGTCACTTCTTAGATACCGTTTGTACGCACATCGGTGACCTTGATTATGCGAAATTAAACCTTTATACCGGTAATTACTCATTCTGGTACCAGGCTTCACAGTTGGCAACAAGACAAAGAGCCCAGGCTAATAAAAAAGCAGAGGAAAAGAAAAAGGAACTACAGGATTTCATCGCAAGATTCAGCTCTAACGTTGCAAAAGCAAAACAGGCTACCGCAAGAAAGAAAATGATCGATAAACTTAATATCGACGATATTAAGCCTTCTTCAAGAAGATATCCTGCCATTATTTTCGAAATGGAAAGAGAAGCGGGAGATCAGATCTTGGATGTGAAAGGTCTTGAAAAAACAAAAGACGGAGAGCTATTGTTTTCTAACATCGATTTAAACCTTAAAAAAGGAGATAAAGTTGCCGTACTTTCCAAAAACTCTTTGGCAATCACAGAATTTTTCGAAATTTTAGCCGGAAATGTGCAGGCAGACAAAGGAACAGTTGCATGGGGAGTTACAACTACCCAGTCTCACATGCCTTTAGATAATACCAATTTCTTCCAGGAAGACTTAAGCCTGGTTGACTGGTTAAGACAGTTCACCAAAAATGATGAAGAGCGTCATGAAGAATTTGTAAGAGGATTCTTAGGAAGAATGCTTTTCTCCGGTGATGAAGCGTTAAAATCGTGTAAAGTACTTTCAGGGGGTGAAAAAATGAGATGCATGTTCAGCAGAATGATGCTTCAGAAAGCTAACGTTCTTTTGCTTGACGAACCTACCAACCACTTAGACCTTGAAAGTATCACGACTTTGAACAACTCACTGTCTAATTTCAAAGGAAACATTCTACTGGCTTCTCATGACCATGAAATGCTTTCAACAGTCTGTAACAGAATCATCGAGCTGACTCCGCAGGGAATCATCGACAGAGAAATGACTTACGACGAATACCTTGGTGATAAAAAGGTAAAGGAATTAAGAGAGAAAATGTATTCTTAAATAGTTAAAAACCGTTCATCACCTGAACGGTTTTTTTTAACATTCTGTGACAAGATTAAACTTTCCTTTTAAACTTTTTTCCCTATTTTTGTGAAATGAGTCAAAAATGGATTTACAAGCCCGAACCCGATGAAGAAATTGTGGATGGATTAAGTTCGTCTCTTGGTTTTGGAACTTTTGAATCTAAACTCCTCGTTCTTAGAGGAATTGACAATTATCAAAAGGCCCGAGAGTTTTTCAAACCGAACCTTACCGACATCCACAATCCATTTTTAATGGCAGATATGCAGAAAGCTGTTGAACGCATTGCTACGGCCATTGAGAATGGAGAAAAAATACTGGTGTACGGAGATTACGACGTAGACGGAACTACCGCCGTAGCCCTGATGTACCTTTACCTCAGCAAAATTGTTCAGAAAAAATACCTCGATTTTTATATTCCCGACAGAAATTCTGAAGGATACGGAATTTCCACGGAGGGTATTGATTTTGCCAAAGAAAACGGCTTTTCATTGATTATCGCCCTGGATTGCGGAATTAAGGCGCTCGATATGATCAATTATGCCCAGAATTTAGGCATTGATTTCATCATTTGCGACCACCACTTACCCGGCGAGGAAATCCCGAATGCCGTTGCCGTTCTCGATCCTAAAAGAAGCGACTGCCGCTATCCGTTCAAGGAACTATCCGGCTGCGGAGTTGGATTTAAGCTTTGTCAGGGATTAAACACCATTTATAAAATTCCCGAAGCAGAACTTTTTGAGCTTACCGATCTTCTGGCGATCTCCATTGCCGCCGATATCGTTTCTATGACGGGAGAAAACCGGGTTTTGGCTAAAATGGGACTTAAAATACTCCGGAAAACAAGAAATTTAGGCTTAAGATTATTAATTCCTGAAGACAAGCTTTCTCATTTCGAAATTTCCAATATTGTATTTGAAATTGCTCCGAAGATTAATGCTGCCGGAAGAATTTCACACGGAAAAGCTGCTGTGGAGCTCATGGTTTCCGACAACCTGAAGCATGCACATCAGATTGTAAGCGACATCATGGACCTTAATGATGAAAGACGCGAATTGGATATGAATTCTACGCTTTCTGCATTGAATCAAATTATTGAATCTCAGCAGGAAACAAAATACACCACCATTGTTTATCATCCGGAATGGAATAAAGGGGTGATTGGTATTGTAGCTTCAAGATTAATTGAAACCTACTACAAGCCTACCCTTGTTTTTACCGATGGAAACAACGGTGAAATGGTGGCTTCCGCAAGATCGGTTTCAGATTTTGATGTTCATGAAGCGTTGGATATGTGTTCTGAATATTTCCTGAAATTTGGAGGTCATCACGCGGCAGCGGGACTTTCTATGGAAAAAGCTAAGTTTGATGCGTTTAAGGAAAAATTCGAGAGGGTGGTTTCGGAAAAAATCAAAGAGCACCAAAAGGAACCTTCCATTACCATAGATTCTGAAATTCAGATTGATGATATTAACCGGGAGTTTATTAATTTCCACAGAAAGCTGGCTCCTTTCGGGCCGCATAATATGAAGCCGATCCTGGCTTTAACCAACCAAAAAGTTTCAGGATATATTAAAACCATGGGAAAGGATAATAATCATCTCAAGTTTTATATCAGGCAGGAGTCTACGGGAAGAAATATCGAATGCTTGGGCTTCAAGCTGGGGCAGTTTGCCGATGATTTCAGGACGAAAAGCTTCGACCTTGCTTTCACGCTTGAAGAAAATCACTGGAAAGGTAATGTGACCCATTATCTGAATATCAAAGATGTGAAATTCAGGGATTAAAAAATGAAGAAAATCGGTCTTTTTTTCGGCTCGTTCAATCCTATCCATATCGGTCATCTGATTCTGGCGAATTACATCCTGGAGCATACGGATATGGATGAACTCTGGTTTGTGGTTAGCCCTCAAAATCCATTCAAAGAAAAAAAATCATTGCTGAAAGATCATAACCGTCTTGATATGGTACAGCTTGCCGTGAAAAATTATCCTAAAATGAGAGCTTCCAATGTGGAGTTTTCGCTCCCGCAGCCAAGTTATACGATTGATACCCTGACTTATCTTCATGAAAAATATCCGGATTATTCTTTCAGCTTAATTATGGGCGAAGACAACCTGCTAAATCTTCATAAATGGAAAAATGCGGATTTGCTTGTAAAAAAATACCATATCATTGTTTACCCAAGAGTTTTTGAAGGAGAAAAGAAAGATTCTGAATACCTTGAACATGAAAACATTTCTTTAATTCAAGCTCCGGTTATTGAGCTTTCTGCTACGGAAATCCGGAATATGATTAAATCCGGGAAAAATGTACGGCCTATGCTTCCTCCCGAAGTTTTTGAATATTTGGATGGTAGCAGTTTTTATAAGTAATTTTGCTTCAGTAAAGCCGATGCAGGATGATGGAAGCTGGAGGTTTTTTATCAGTCCTGAATTTAACGAAATGTAAAATTTATGAATTTCTTAGAAAAATTATTTTCAAAATATCCGCAGGAAAAAGTCATCAGATGGTTTAGGAATATCTGCCTTGCAGAAGCGGTTTCCTGGTTTTTTCTTTTTTCGGCGATGATCTGGATCCGGACAGATCCTGAAGATATTTTCCCTATTGTTTACATCAGCACAATCGGGAGCATTCATGGTTTGTTTTTTACGCTTTATCTTTTATTTTTGCCGGCCATCAGAAAAATATTTGCATGGGATGATGAAGACAGTGTTTTTTCACTGATTGCAGCCTTCTTTCCTTTCGCTACCATCTGGATTGATAAAAAACTCGCTCGCTTCGACAGAGAATAATGTACAGGGATCTTTTGAGATCCTTTTTTTGTATCAACTCAATTTATAAACAATCAATCCCTGATTTACCATCTTTCTTTTTATTCAATTTTATCTTATTGATGTAATATTTCAATCACTCTAATTGTCTTTACAATAACAAAGTCAATAAATTTTAAATTTTAACTAAAATTTTTAATCCTGTTAATCAATTAGTTAAATACTTTTTAAAAACATTTTAAGTACTTTGTATTGCAAGATACTTAATTTATTACATATCTTTGCAATGTTAAATAATAACAAATACAAGCTATTAAACTCTCTAAAAATCAAAACATGAAAACAACAATTTTAATTGCAGCCATATTTTTCAGCGGAATGACTTTCGCACAGGAAAAAAAACAGGATACGGTAAAAACAAAAAGTATTGAAGGGATAACTTTAACAAAACAGGTTTTCAAAAAACAAAGTGACCGTTTTGTGTATGACGTAGCAGCTTCCCCTGTAGCCAAAGGAAATACTACTTTTGATCTGTTGAAACAGACTCCGCTTTTATCTACTACCGACGACAAGACTTTAAAGATTACAGGAAAAAACAATGCGCTGATCTATATCAACGGCAGAAAAACCAACATGGATGCGGAATCTTTAACCCAGTTTTTAAAGAATACCCCGGCAGAAAACATTCAGAAAATTGAAGTGATTACGGTTCCGGGAAGTGAATATCAGGTTGAATCTTCCGACGGGATCATCAACATTGTGCTGAAGAAAAAAATGAGCGACGGTACCAGCGGAAATATGAGAATGTCTAACTCTCAGAATAAATACAACTCCAGCAGTGCAAGCTTCTCGGTAAATTACAGAAAAGACAAACTGGGAATCAATGCTAATTTAAGCGGCGGCGAAAATATCAATCCTCAAACGTATGTTCTGAGAAACAGATCCGGAAATGTTCAGAACGAATCTGTAGGTGATATCGATGATCCTAATAAAAACATCGGAGGATACGTAAATGTTGATTATCAGCTGAATGACAAAAGCAATTTAGCATTATCCTGGAATTCATGGGCCAACAGGAGCTACGATTCTGCTATCGATCTTTTGAATACCATCACAAGATATGATGATAATAATAATTTACTTTCAACAGATTATACAAGAACGAAGAATAAAGAGAATGCAAGAAATTATAACAATTCCGTTAATTTAAACTATGAGCTGAAGCTTGATTCTCTGGGAAGCAAATTAAACCTCAACGCTGCTTATCTTAATTATAAGAGATTCCAGTATTCTGACAACAATACAATGATTTCGGATGTTCAGGGAAGCACTTCCGGATTTTCACGAACGGGGAAAAAAATTATTCAGGATATTCCGCAGATCATCAACAACTTCTCCGGAACGGTAGATTATATCCAGAAATTTAAAAATGATTTTACTGCTTCTATTGGGGGAAATTTCAATAAAACCAAAACAGACAACGATACTAAAAATTATACTTACGATTACCTCTATAATAACGCCGGACAATTACAAGCGGTTCACCTAACCACAGATCCCAACCATTTTATTTATGACGAAAATATTTACGGAGCTTATCTTACTTTAGAGAAAAAATTCTCGGATAAATTCTCAGGAAAAATTGGAGCAAGATATGAAATCACCAACAGCTTAGGGACATCCGACAATGCAAAACAGCCCGAATATCAGAAAATAGAAAGAAATTACAATAATTTATTGCCTTATGTAAGCTTTAATTATGCAATTAATGATAAGAATAATATTTCATACTCCTTTTCAAGCCGGATGAGACGACCAAGTTTCTGGGAGCTGAATCCGGTGAAGAATATCATTACACAGGATAATTACACGCAGAACAATCCTTTTGTAAAAGCATCTTCCACCTACAACCAGGAATTAACGTATATGTATAAAAATTCGTATTTCCTGATCCTGAATCACACTTATGTTAAAGATCAGATTACACAGGTTCCTTTGCAGAGAAGCTATATGGATCCGGAAACCAATCAGAAAAGAGTTCAGCTGGCGTATATCAGAACCAACTTTGGTGACAAGCAGGAAATGTCTGCGATGCTGGGCGTTCAAAAGTCGCTTTTCAAACAATATCTGACGTTGAATTTCAGTGCAGGAGTTCAGCACAACATCAACAACGGAACATTGAATACAGATCCTACAACCGGACAGGTTTTTGACACCTACATCAACGACAGAAAATCTACCAGTTTAGTAATTAACAGCAATAACACCCTGCGTCTTGACAAAAAGAAAACATGGTTTTTAGGCGTTAATTTCTTCTATGTAGACCAGCAGCAGATTGAGCTTGGAATTTTAAAAGACCTGATGAGCCTCGACCTCAGCATTAAGAAAAACTGGAACGACTGGACTTTTGCCGTAAACGTAAATGATGTGCTGAGAACCAATTTGGTGGAAATAGAAGATTTTCAGTCGAGCGGAAATTACAATTATATTAAAAACGACATGTACAGAAGAAACCTTACCGTAAGCATTACCTACAATTTCGGAAATCAGAAAGTGAAAAAAGTACGGGATATCGAAAGTGCTTCCGATGCTATTAAAAACAGAACCAGATAACAACAATCATTTCTTCATATATATTATTTTTTGTGGTAACTCACCGTTTTTGCGGTGGGTTTTTTGTTGTTTAAACAAATTTCAGAATCAAAACAAAAAGGAAAAAGAAAGTCGTAACACGATAATTAGAATATTCAAAGTTCTCAAAAGAACAAAACACAAGATTTTTTGAGACTGTTTAAATGTAAAGTATCAATAGATCCAGTACAAAAATGACTTAAATTTATGATGTAAAGTTTAAACCCTTTATCCATGAATAAACATCAACTGCAAGTCAAAGCTCGAAAAGATTGGCTTAAAATCTATTTAGAATCGGGGTCTGTAATGAAAGTGCTTTACGCTATGGAATTGCAAAATCAACACTTCACCGATGGATAAAAATGTATCTGATTACAAAATATACAGCAAAGAAGTTCCAAGGGATAGAGTTCAGCTATATGTTACTAAAACCAGGAATAACCAAAAATACAAGATTTAATTTTGAATATATATCTTGATAACTTTATTAAAAAATTATTCAGGTGTTATTAGTTTTATTAATTTTAAGGCATGAATCCATATGTAAGTCCAGAATTGATTATCAAAAAAATTAGAAATTATAATTCTAACCAGCTTATAGAAAATTTATTTTTTCTTTTAAACCAAGATGATATCAGTCAAGATTTTAATAATGATAAAAGTAAACTCCCTATTTGGCAGAGCTTATTGCTAATTAAATGGTGCTTTTTATTTGGTGATAACAAGAAAGGAAAAAAAATACTTAGTAAAGCTAAATTCATAAACTTACATAAATATGTTGAAAAGCTTGAGGGAAAGGTTCTCAATCCTATTATCAAAGAGAATAAATGGGATGCCTTTTTTCAGATCATAGGTCATCAACAATTTTATTTACAACAAGAGGTACATTGGAGTGATTTCGCCAGACATCTAAAATTATTTGGTAGTTCTCTTAAAAGCAAGTATGATATAGAAAAATCTTTTAAAGATAAAAAGGGACTAACCATATTAGAATTTACTTTTCTAATGAATTTAATATGGTTATTTACACAAGGAAATAGGATTAAAAAGGGGTTACATTATAAGGGATACATAGGGGAGGAATTATTTGACATACTAGATAATATATTTAATATGAAAAACCAGTTTAGAAATTTTCTTGATACTATGACTCTTACAGAACAAAATGTAAAAGTAGCTATAAATAAATATAATACAGGGATTAAAAATGTTGACTTTCAACCTTTCGAAGTATCTTTTTTTACTCAGCTTCCTTTATATAAAAAAGAAGAAAAGCATATTATTGTACATAGAAGTCTTTTCAATTATAGCTGCAATTATTATTTATATGACTATTCAAAGGCTTATGATTCTAAATTTACTGAGGAGTTTGGAAAAAGATTTGAAAAGTATGTTGAGTTAGGACTAAAAGAATGTAATGTAAATTATATTACTGAAAACGATCTCATGGTTTCTTATGGAAAACAAGAAAAAGTAATAGATTATGTAGTTTGTAATCAAATTTTGATTGAGTGTAAAGGAATAGAACCTAAGGCTTTAGCTTCAGTGAAACCTGAAAAAGAAATAATTTATAATTCGCTTAAAGATTCTATTATTAAGGCTTATTTACATCAAATGCTTAATATTATTAGACTAAATAAAAGCCTGACACAACCTGTGTATGGAATTATCCTTACTTATAAGGACTTTTATGTTTCATCTCTTTATGATATAGCTCCTGTTTTTAATAATAAAATTGAAGAGATTTGTAAGATAAACAATTGGACAAATAACCCTCTCCCTCCTGAGCATGTTTTTATTATAAATATAATACACTGGGACATGATTGTTGAACTAGTAAAGAAAGGAAAGGTAACCTTAGCTTCTCTTCTCTCTGAGATGGCGGAAAGAAATAAAATAGATAAGCAAAAATGGTTGCGAAATCATCTAAAGCAATATGGAAGCCTACAAGTAGAACTATCCTACTTAAGAAAAGAGAATGATCTGCTAACAGAAATGCTAAAAGCACCACGAAGTAACAAATTATAATGTGAAATAGTCAATACTTAATCTGTTTTAAAGTTATTCAATTTGATTGTAACTGTCAGATTGAGTATTGACTAATTCAGTTTAAATTTACTAAATAAATTGTTCATAGCTTTTTCTTAATTTTCTGAATTAAAATAAACTTGTTTGGTCTTAAAATTAACGTTAAAAATTTCAGCAAACTAAGTATGATTAAGAAATCAATAAATTGATTCCTTAATTACAATCAGTTAAACTAACTGAAGTTCATAATGTTAAATATAATTTAGAAAATTAAGAAAATCTATAAAACTTTTATTTAGCAATATTTAAACAGGCTCTTATTCTGACTTAAAAATTTCCGACTTTTCTGAAACTCCATTCGCATTGAAAGCTTCGATCTGGAAATAATACGCATCGGCTCTGTCGGCTCCGGTGAAGAAATATTCATTTTTCCCGTACACCATGATGCTTCCATATAATTTTTCGGGAGATTTTCCCCAATAAATGACGTATCCGTCTGCCTCGGAATTCTGCTGCCACTTCATCCAGATGCTTCTCCTTTCGCCATATTTCTTAGGATCAGATCTCAATGGAACAAAGCTCTGAACTTTTCCGGGAACTGCTCCTGCGCCTTTTCCAAAAACTCTGAATCCGCTTAATGCAAATTTTCCGGTTGGCATTTTCAGATTTTCCATTTTCAGAAATCTTGCTTTGGCAGGTTTTTCCAGCTCTACATAATCATGAGGAACATCTTTGGTGTTTTTGCTTTTATCTACAATCACATTCCACTTTTTGCCATCGTTCGAGCCGTAAATTTTATACTGATGCATTTTGCCCAGCGTTTTCCCCATAAACTCAACATCCTGATCAGCGTAATTGATCTGAATAGCATTGATGGTAGAAACCTCTCCTAAATCAGTCTGAAACCACTCTCCGGAATTTCCTGTTTTGGCACTCCAGTACGTTTTAATATCTTCATCCACCGCATAATTGGAATGGTAACCTCCCAATGTTGAAGAAACCTGAACCGGTTTATTGTAATTCAACAGCATCCATCCGGCAAAAAGTCCTTTGGAGAAATCTTTTCCCTGTGCATACTGCGGAAGATAGGTTGGATAATCTCCGTAAGCCGTATTGCAGTACATTACATCATCCTTATCAAATCCGGCAGGCCAGATCCCCAAACGTCTTTCAAAATTATTTTTGGTTGAAATAAAGATGGTTGAAATATGCCACCAGTTTTTGTAATTATCCTCAAACGTAGCACCGTGCCCTGCTCCTCTTGCAAAACCTCCCGGTTTGTAAGAAAACGGATTGTGCTGCTGATATTCGAAACCTTCCAAAGGATTTTTACTCACATATACCCCGTCTGAATATCCGCTGAATTCTGTTGCCGGAGCACCGTACTGCATGTAATATTTCCCGTTGTGCTTCGTCATCCAGGCACCTTCTACAAATGGCTGCAGGAAAACATTATCGTTATATTCCCCGAATCTTTCCCAACCGTGATCTTCCGGTTTTAATCTCACAATTGGTTTTACGAAACCTTCTGACTGAAGGGTATTTACTTTTACTTCGGTTCCTAACAATGGCCATTCGTTGCTTGATCCCCAATACAAGTATAGCTTGTTTTTATCTTCATCGTAATGAAATGCGGGATCCCATGCTCCGACTTTTAAAGTATCAACGGCAATTTTCCAGTCGTCTTTGGTTGGATTGGTACTTTTCCAGATCGGGAAATCCTGTTCCCAAGTAGATCCGAAAACATATAAGGTATCTTTCATTGCCCAAACTGCAGGAGCGTTCAGATCGTGGGTATATTTACTGTCTCTCAAAAATTTCCGGTGGACAAACTTCCAGTCAAGCATATCATCGCTGTACCAGTATCCTTCCTGATTGGTTGAAAAAAGAAAGAGCTTGTTTTTAAAATTGACAATTACCGGATCGGCGGTAGCACGGTGTTTTCCCTGTTTTGAAAAAACTTCGAACGGAGTGTAACCGTAGTCGATATTGATGGGGTTACAAAATGTTTTTTGCTGGGCTTTTACACCAAATAGTCCCAACAAAAGCATTAATGACAAGAGATACTTCTGCATTTTCATACTTTTTTAACTTTGGAAACAAAATTAGTTAACTTTTTTCGGATTTCTCCAAATAAAACCATCCAATAAATAATGGGTAAGCTGGGGAACAACCAATAATGGTACTAAAAACTGAAACCAGCTGATGGAAACCTCAAGGTTTAAGGAAAAATGTTCGTTCCAGATTAAGATTTCCCATAAAAATTCTTCAAAAAGTGCAAAGACAAGAATCACCAAAATGAACAAAAATATTCCGAAGGTAGATTTGAATAAAGAATAATTGTTTGAATCTTGACTGTTCTTTTGTTTAATTTCTCTGATGTAAATTAAAGCAACATAGGGAATTCCGTGCGAAATCACATTCATAAATGTGAATACCAAATCGTTATTAAAGTATACAATTCCGAAATACCAGGAAAGATAAGTTCCTGAAATTAAGGCAAGTTTTGGAATATTAAATTGTCTGGTTTTAACAATTTCATAGATGGTTTTTACGATCCAAATCATTAAAATCCCGAAATATAAAATCTTAATGACAGGAATATAATCCGGAAGATTCTGAAACCAGCTGAACTCATTTTCTACAAACCAGGTAAAAGCTCTGGGTGTTTTAAACCAGTACAGCATCGGAAAAATCGTGGCAGAATATACCGCTATTCCGTCTATTCTTTTACCCCAATTATTAGGTTCAAATCTGGCATAAATTCTCATGAAACCATATTGCTGCCTGATAAAATGAAAAACGGCAATCAGAGCTAACACCGACCAAAAGGTAAGACTTCCGAACTGGTATAAAATCAATCCCAAAATCCAGCTCAATGCAGGAATTCCGTAATATAAAAGTTTCCTTTGCCTGACTTCTTCTTTAACGAAATACGTTTTAAATAACGTTGAATACACATGCGCAACATCCACGAAAACGATCAGGAAAAGCCATGTGTAAAAGGAATAATGATTTTCCAGCCCCTGAATCTGTTTCTGAAATAAAAAAATAATCAGCAAAATAATAAAAGGCGGCGATAAAATAAACCAGCCGTCTGTTTTTGCGTTATGGATCCAGGGTTGTTTCATGTTTTATTTTTGGAAAACCTAACAGGTTTTAAAAACCTGTTAGGTTTGGTTCAATTTGATATTCAATTCATTAAGATCGCTGCATCTGTTTTGCGGTTCTCAATCCCTGATAAAAAGCTTCTTCAAAAATTGAAATTCCCGAAAGATCAGAATGGGCAAAGAAAACTTTTCCGTCAATCGGCTGTTTTGCTTTTTCTGAATTTCCAAAAATCTGGTTCGGAACCGGCGCAATCATCGCATGACCGATTTTGTGAAACTGCATTTCAATAATAAAATCTTCAATCATTGGATGGGCTTTTTTTAAATCTTCCAAAACAAGGTTTTTCAGCTGATTTTCTTTAAGTCCGTATAATTTTTTTCTTGCTTTTTTACAGTCATTGGTGGAAAAACTTCTGTAGTACGTAATCACTTTTTCGCCCATAATTTGCTCTACATTCTGGTGCTGATCGTAAATATATCCTAAACCGTCGGAACCATAAATTACGTTATCCCAAGCCAATTCTTCATCTCCTCCGAAATCGTTTTGTAAAGTAATCGTTGTTAAAAGCCACGGAACATAGTTAAAATGTTCAGCTTTTTTATTGTTGAAAATTCTTTCGTTGACGAATTGCGGAGTCGCGAACAGAACTTTTTCAGCAATGATCTTTTTTGTCTTTTTCTGAATATTGTCGAAACCTAAAACCTCAACATCGTTATCATTAATTTTAACATCAAAAACCAAATGATTCTGTAAAGATTTTTCTTTTGTATATTTTGAAAAATGTTTTGCCAATCTTGCATTTCCTTCCGGCCAGGTAAACACCTGATCTTTGTATTTTTTGCTCCAGTTATTTTTTCTTCCGGCGAAATAATGAATTCCCGCCCAAGCCGACACGTAATCAATTCCCAAACCGTAATCGTCGCGACAGGAATAATCTAACAGCCAGAGTAGTTCTTCAGATGTAAAATTTTCGTGTTTCAGCCAGTCTTTAAAAATAATTTTTTCCAATTGTAAGACCTCATCATTCCGGCTGGAATCGTGAACCGGAATGGCAAACCAATATTGTCCTTCCTCATCTTTTCTATTTTTAAACTCGTCCATCATTTTAAAAAACCGGTTGAATTCCGCTTTTGTTTCTGTGGAAATTCCGTTTTGCGGAACGATATCGTTTTGCCATGAATTTTTAAAAAATAACCGTTCCTGTTGCGGAAAAGTCATCTGATATTCGTCTAAAATTGGATCGCCGGTTTCATTGTCTCCCTGGTAAATTTTGCATTCTTTCAGAAATTGGATGATTTCAGTGTTCTCTTTATTTGGCAATGGCAAATAATGTGCTCCCAAAGGAAATTTTGAAAACTTATTCTGTCTGTTGGAAGAGTTTCCGCCCAGATGGTTTTCCATTTCAAGCAACAGATAATTGTTTTCCTGATTCTGACTGAAAAATCTACACGCCGAAAGTCCTGAAATTCCTCCGCCGACAATAAGATATTTTGTGCGAATTTCTTCTGTAGGTTTAGGAAAATCTTTCGCCCAGAGTTTGTGACCTAAAATATGATTGGTTCCGGTGATTTTTAGTAATAGCGATTTGCCTTTTTTACTGCAATAGTGTAAAAAAGGAATCATAAAACTACCCAGAAACAGGGTTTTAAGGAAATCTTTTCTGGAAAATTGAGTGGGTTGAGTTGGCAAGATTTATCGCTTTTTCATATTTATCCAAAATTTTTCTGAAACCAGAATTCTAAAATGATCGAAGAGATATTTTTTTGAAATCCTTTTTGGAAAGATCACTATATTCTACCCTCATTCTTTCTCTGTTCTAATCTTGCTCGAGCCTGCTTCATTAATTCCTGATGAGAAATTGTTCTGCCATTTTCAATATCTTCTTCAGCCCTTTTTAAAGACTCAAGAATCTCTTCATGGGTTTCGTCTCTATAAACAGGCTCCATTACTTTGGCAATGGAAAGCAATTCTTCGGAAGTAAATCTCTTTTCTTTCATCTTTTTGAAAAAGGTAGGTTTTTTTATTCCGGTTTTTTCAATGATGTAAGAAATTTTAAATGGTGAATCTTTCAGAATCTGATCGATGTTGTTCTGGATTTCTATATATTTTTCGATTTCAGCTATCATATTTTCACAATTTAAGTATCAATTTATGATACAAATATAATAAATAATTGACACTTTTTATTGAACTTTGCCCCATTCTTCATCAAAATATCTTACTAAAATCTGGTTATCCAATCGATTCACTTCGATATCTTTAGCTTCCATATCTTTCGTAAAATAAGAAAGCGGCCGGAAATTATAATCGTAAAATTTCAAATCCGGAATTTTGCGGTAAATTTTATTGTTGACCGGTTCAAAGGAAGCCATTGAAAATCCCCATTCTCCGAATGACGGAACATACGTGTGATACGCGGAAGTAAATGGAAAAACCTGATTAATTGTTTTCTCAATACACCAGAAAGATTTTGGAGCAAAATAGGGAGAAGTAGTCTGCACCACAATTTTTGTATCTAAAGTAGTGAGTTTTTCGAGTTCCCGGTAAAACTGTAAGGAATATAATTTTCCTAAACTGTAATTGGACGGATCCGGAAAATCGATGATGATGACATCGTATTTTTTTGAATTTTCTTTTACCCAGATAAAAGCATCTTTATTGATTACTTTCAGTTTTGGACTGGATAAGGAACTTTGGTTTAATTGACGCATGGTCTCATTATTCCTGAAAAAATTTGTCATTTCACCATCCAAATCCACCAAAGTGATGTCTTTTACTTCTTTGTATTTCAACACTTCACGAACTGCGAAACCGTCTCCACCGCCGAGAATTAAAACATGATCGATTCTTTTAGCCATCGACATCCCAGGATGGACCAATGCTTCGTGATAACGGTACTCGTCTACTGAAGAAAACTGCAGATTGTTATTTAAATATAATCTGAATTCCCTATTGTTTCTGGTGAGAACGATTCTTTGATAGGGTGAGCTTTTGGTGTACACTACATTTTCGCCGTATAATTTTTCTTCTGAAAATGATAAAATTCTGTCCGAAAAAATAAAAAGAACAACCAATAAAACGAAAGCACCAATCGATTTTATTTTTAACGAAACCGGTTTTGAAAGTTCATTTTTCAGATAGAAACATAAAAATATCGATATCGAAATATTAATTAAGCCAAAAAACAAAGGTGTTTTTACAATTCCTAATTGCGGAATCAAAACCAATGGAAATAAAATGGAAGCCAGCAATGCTCCGATATAATCGAAAGCGAAAACATTGGATACCAAATCTTTAAACTGAACCCTGTCTTTTAAGATATTCATTAAAAGCGGAATTTCCACGCCGACTAGACAGCCAGTAAAAAACACAAAAAGATACAGCACGGCTTCAAAATGAGCCAGAGTATTGAACAGAATAAATAAAACCACAGAGCTGATTCCGCCGATGATCCCGACCAGAATTTCAATTTCTATGAATTTATCAATTAAATTTCCTTTAATGAATTTAGCAAAATACGATCCCACTCCCATCGAGAAAAGATACACGCCGATGATGAAGGAAAACTGTTTCACGGAATCGCCCAAAAGATAGCTCGCCAAAGCTCCCGCCACCAATTCGTAGATCAGTCCGCAGGTTGCGATGACAAACACCGAAAACATGAGCAGCAGTTCAAGAGGAATCCTCTTTTTATCCATGAATCGCTGCGCTTATGATAATTGAAATCCCGATGATGAAAGCTCCGAAAATTATAGCCAAAGCAGTATTTTTATTGTGCGCGATTTCGTGCCAGGTTTTTTCCGGCGTTAATTTTTCGATTATTAAATAGCAAACCAGCAGAATTGCAATTCCTAAGAAGGAATAAACCACTGAATTGATAACCGGTAAAAAGTTGATCTGATCCATAATTTATATTTTTTATTTGTGATAGTATCTGTAATAGCCCACTCCCGAAGAGTGATATCTTCTTGTGGTTCCGTCGCGGTAAGTTTCCGTTTTTTCGCAGTCGCAAAACTGGTTTCCGGCAAAGGTAAGATAGGTAAACCAACCGATAAAAAACATTCCGCAGAGACACAGAATCCAGTTTTCTTTTAAGTAATGAAGTATATTTTCCATCTTATGAATAGGTATAAGGTGAATTTGAACTATTGAACCATTTTGATCTTTCAAAAGCTCTTCTGCCGAAATACAGCCCCAAAGCTAATGCCACGAGAAATAAAAGGACAAATACAAAATTCCCGAAGGAAACCGGAAGCCATTCTGCCTTGATTTTCACGGATTTATTTTCAGGCGTTGCAGATATGGTTTCTGCCTGAGCATTTGCGTTCAATAAAGAATCGATATCTGTCTTTCCGAGAGTCTGATGAACCAGTTTTCCAAGTGCACTCATAGAATCTTTCCTAATCAGTTTTGCATCTCCGAAAGCAGTGGTTTCCAGGGTCAGGTTATTGGTAACACTGATTGTTCCATATGCATCTCTTGAGAGAGACAGATTTCCATCCGGAGATCTATACGTTGTCGGCAATGAAGTCTGCACCGGTTCCTGTCTTTGTGCAGAAATTACAAAATGATATTTTCCGGGAGCAACGCCACAAAAATTAAATGATTCATCCTTGCTTCCCTCGCTCCAGCTTTCACCGTCTTCATAACCATGATATTCTTCGATATCTTTTGAAGCGAATACAATTTCGTTGTTTTTTTCATTCACCAGGCCTAATCCTACGTTTGCCCAAGAATTATTCACATCAGAAGAAATCTCAACCTTCAATGGTGCGGAACCTCCTGATAGCTCGAAGCTTTTACTTACCATTTCCTTATCAAGCACATCTGCAAAATAGATTTCCTGTTCAAAAACAGATGCATTTGTTCTTGTAGCCACTACATATAGTTGAATCAGGCAGATTATCAAAGCCGAAACTGCCATTATATTGATCGCCTGTTTTACGTTGACATAAAAAGGCTGAACAATTCCTATTCCGGTATAATTGGGAAGATTAGCAATGTTAAATGCTTTTTTAACTTTGCATCTTGAAATGTGTTTCCCGAAAAAATATTGAACTCCGTCTTTTGATTTTTCTTCGGAGATCATCTGTGTCCCATTTACATATTCTTTATAGGTTGAGAGTCCGAAGTCCAGACTGTCTTCAAAAAAACCGGCAGCAGCATGAATATGGCATTCCGTTGTTTCGTACCGCCTTAAATTGAGCGTACCATATTGCAGGATAATACTATTCCAGGATTTTCTTTTAATTTCCATTTTATCTATGGAATATAGCAAGACCCAATGCCCGTCGCTTTCGCTTAAAAAAGCATTTCCGCCTTTTTTGTCTTTTAAGTAATATTCCCTCCAGAAAATTGTGCTTCCGTATTTCCGGATGATGATTCCGGTTACGGTATATTCTGTACCGTCTATAGTTCCTTTCTGCCCGACTTCCAGAACTACATTTTCGATGGGCTTTTTAACGACTTTTGTGGAAACATTTTTGGGAATATCAATAAGATTTGAACAGGATTTGCAGACATATTCACCGATTTTAAAGTCTGCATCAATTGTATTCTCGGTTTTACATACGGGACAAATGTAATGCATGTTTATCTGTAAATTTTGTGTTTCTGAATGGTTTTAGCTTTAAAATATTCTATGATTTCTTCGGCAATTTTTTCAACTTTTGTGGTATTATCCTGCAAATAATTACAGAGGAAAACATCAAAGGTAAGCTGCCTGAATTCCGGCCAGGTGTGAATACAAAGGTGAGATTCTTTAAGGCAGACAGCAGCGGTGAAGCTCTGATTTTCAAAAATATGACTGGTAACTCCTACAATTTCAACGTCTTTTGTTGAGAGCATATTCCGGGTAAATTCCAAAAAGCATCCGCTGTCTAATAATAAAGCTTCTGACTCCGTTTCCAAAGTCAGAAGAATATGTAAGCCTTTGCTGGTAATTGATTCCAATTCAATATATTTTCAGCAAATATATTATTTTTTCGGCAAGAAAACTTCAGCAAGCATGCAACGTGCGCTGCCTCCTCCGTTTACTTCAATGGTATTTAAGTCTGAATAAATGATTTCGCAATATTTCTCTATTGCATCAATCTGATCCTGACGCAAAGATTTATAGGCGGTTTCACTCATCACCAAAAATTTCTGCCCTTCTTTATTATTCACCTGAAGCATGTTTCCGGCAAACTGCTGCATCTGCTCTTCAGAAATTTCAATAATTTCTTTTCCTGAATTTTTAATAGTTTCAGCAACTTTGCTTCTTTCCAGCTCATCATCAATACAATCCAGACAGATTACTACAAATTTATCTGCTACACACATCATCACATTGGTATGGTAAATCGGAAGTCTTTCTTCACCAACGGTTTGAAATGAATGGAAAACAACCGGCGTAAAACCGTATTTCTCGCAAAATTCCCTGAACAGCTTTTCATCCAGTCTTAAAGAAACCGAGCCGTACGCAATTTTATTGTCGTGATCGAAGATCATGCTTCCCGTTCCTTCCAGGTAATGGCCTTGCGTTTCAGGGAAAGACCAGTCGTCTATTTCAGCAACTTCGTACCCTTGTTCTTTGATGGTTTCGATGATGTCGTCACGTCTTTCTACTCTCCTGTTGGAGGCGAACATCGGGTATAAAACCACTTTTCCGTCTTTATGGAAGCTTACCCAATTGTTGGGGAAAATAGAATCCGGAGTGTGGGGATCTAATGTATCTTTTATGGTGATGACATTAATTCCTTTGCTTCGTAATTTTTCAACGAAAGCTTTAAATTCCGACAGGGCTTTAAATTGCGTGTCAAATCCTTTTTGTTCTACCTGAAAGTAGTTGTTTTTGGCCGTCTCTGCATTGAATCCGAATGCGATGGGCTCTATCATTAATACGGTATCTGTTGTCTGCATACTTTGAGTTTGAGGGTTGTTGAGTTTGAGAGTCTAAGTGTTTTAGTGAAAGTTACTTTTTATTCTTTATCTGTTGAAGAAAATATACACTAATTCTGTGACTGACTCATCATATTGACCAACATCCCAATTATTTGATTATAGTGAATGTTTAAACTATTAAATTGTTCTTCATTTATATAATTACATGCTAAAGCCAAGTTTGAGTCTCTCCTGCCTCACCTTGCGAATCTGTAAGTTTTGCTATAAAAGATTTCTCATATCTTCTTTTGCCCCAAGCTTCACTAATATTTGCTGAAACTGAGCGTGAGTACCTTCGTATCTGATCTGTAAGAGAATAACGTTCTTCTTTAGGGAAAATTTTGAAAGCTGGTAGATTTCCATTGCTGTATCAAAAGATTTCTGATACACCCGCAGATCCTGATGAAATTTTATAGTCGGCATAATCATTTGTATTTAAATTTAAAAATATAAACTTTTTAAATAAAAACAAATACACCCATACTCTAAAACCCCCCAGACTCTCAAACGCTCCTACTCTCTCACAAGCGGCATTGTAGAACACCTTAGCAATCCGCCCATTTTAGAAATCTCGCGGTACGGAATTTCTTCAACGGTCATTCCCCATTCGTTTTTGAAGTGATTGTTCATTCTTGTGAATGCTTTGTCTGAAACCACTACTTCCGGAGAAATAGAGAAAATATTCGGGAACATTTCAAACATTTCTTCTGCCGTAACGTGGAAACAGTTTTCTTCCCCGAAAATATCAATAATCAGGCGATAATCGCTTTCATCTACAAAGCCGTCTTTATAAATGACACATTTGTCTTTACCCACCGGGTTGAAAGTACAATCGAGATGCAGAATACCTTCATAAGGAATTTTGTCATTTTTCTTTAATTCAAGATCAATAATTCTTTTTTTAGGAAAATATTCTTTGAGAATTTCTATTGCATATTCGTTGGTTCTTGCTGTTTTATAGCTTCTGTAATCTTCGCTGAAACAGGTTCCGATAAACAGGAAATCGTCCCAGACAATTACATCTCCCCCTTCAATGTGCGCTGTTTCCGGGAGGTTGATAATTTTTCTCCATTCCACTTTTTCAAAAATGTTCCTGTAGGCTCCCTGCTCATCTGCTCGGTCGGCTATTACATTAGAAATGATCATTTTATCATCAATAACAAAAGCAACATCTCTCGCAAAGACCTGGTTGTAATCTTCGATAATGCTTGGACGCAATACTTCCACGTCGTATTTTTTTAATACGGCTTCGAAAGCATTCATTTCATTGATGATGTCTTCTTCTTTGGGATAAATGTTGTTTTGTATGGAGTAATAGGATTTGGCATCGTAACTTTCTTCCAGTGTAGGAACACCTCCCATAGAATTCGGCTGTCCCAGAACCACTGATTTCAGCCTTCCAGTTTCGTTTTTTATATTTAGCTTCATAAAGATTTATGCAATATTACAAATATAAGTAAAGGACTGAATCTGGGAAACTTTTAAGGCATTTTTAGACACAGCCTGCAATTTAAATCTGAAAAACATTCTTATTGCAGTTTTTTACTTGAGTAATTTTATAGACTAAAATAATGGATTGCTTATTGAAGTAATTTTTGCAGATATTTTATTAAAAAATTTTTTTTAATAAAATCTGAATTAAAATTCATACATTAGTGATATAATAATTGAGTTAAATTATTAAAACCTAATCACCAAAATTATACATTATGAAAACCAAAAACTCTGTGCTGAAGAATGCACAAAAAATCGGAAGAACAGCACAAAAAAACATTTTCGGAGGAGCTTCTGCGGCAAGACGCTGCTGTGAATTTGATTATGAAACGGGAGCATGTACTTTGTGGACTTGTGACAGATGCCAATGCCCATAAGGGAAAAGATTAAGGACCTGCTTTACAGCAGGTTTTTTTATATGAATAAACAGATTATGGAATTTTATTTTAGTCCTGTTTTTTTTCTGTTTTTAAAAGCTTAATTGAATACCAAAGAGAAATTACACTCACTATCAACTGCCCCGGAACTAAAGTTCTTCTGAACAGCATGCTGAAATCATTGGCTCTTTTATAGATAAATGGTACCCACCTCTCTTCGGTTTCGTAAAAGTATAGGTAATAAACGGTTGCTATTCTGAAAATTAAAAGGGTAAGACTGACGTAAAACAATGTTTGTACAGATTGCTTGGTTGATACTAAAATAATCAGGCTAAATGCACAAAGGAAACATATAAACATCTCCATCTGGTAAAAAATAACGTTTACCAGACTGTAGGTTGGAGAATAATCTGCCGGCTTGGAATGCAGCATTTCCAGGAAATCAAATGTTTCGGCCATGAGGAACAGTCCGTAGATTATGTAGAGAACAATATTAATTCTCATTACCCTCTTTATTGAATTTAATTTCTCATTTTTCATACTTTAAGTTAAAAAAATTCTATGAAATAAAAAATCCCAAAGCAAGCTTTGGGATTAATTTATCATAATACTAAATATTATCTGTTTACCATATCAATGTAATCTCTTTTCTGAGCACCCTGATATACTTGTCTTGGTCTTCCGATAGGATCTCCTTTCAATCTCATTTCTTTCCACTGAGAAATCCACCCCGGAAGTCTTCCCAGAGCAAACATTACCGTGAACATTTCTGTAGGAATTCCCAATGCTCTGTAAATGATTCCTGAATAGAAATCTACATTCGGATATAATTTTCTTTCTACGAAGTACTCGTCTTCCAAAGCAACTTTTTCTAATTGCATAGCGATGTCTAAAGCTTTATCCTGGATTCCCAATGCGTTAAGAATATCATCTGCCGCTTTTTTAATGATTTTCGCTCTTGGATCAAAGTTTTTGTAGACTCTGTGTCCGAAGCCCATTAAACGGAAGCTGTCATTTTTATCTTTAGCTTTTTCAACCCACTTGTTTACGTCGCCACCATCTTTTTCAATAAGTTCAAGCATTTCGATTACGGCCTGGTTTGCCCCACCGTGAAGCGGCCCCCAAAGAGCGGAAACCCCGGCGGAAATAGAAGCGAAAAGACCTGTATGCGCTGAACCTACCATTCTGACAGTAGATGTAGAACAGTTTTGCTCGTGGTCTGCGTGAAGGATTAATAATTTATCTAACGCCTGAACTACAACAGGATCGATTTCGAATTCCTGATTTGGCATTCTGAATGTCATTTTGTAGAAGTTTTCTACATAATTCAGGCTGTTGTCTCCGTGGTTAATTGGCAAGCCCTGCGTTTTTCTGTATGTCCATGCACAAAGATGAGAGAATTTTGCAATAAGCAGTTCCGCAGCATGGTCCATTTCTTCTTTAGAGTTTACGTTAACGGATTTTGGATTAAATGCCGTTAAAGCAGAAGTTAAAGAAGAAAGAACTCCCATTGGGTGAGCAGAGCGAGGGAAAGCATCAATAAGCTTTTTCATTTCCTCTGCTACGAAGTTATATTTTTTAATATTTGTTTCGAAAGAACTGAACTGATCCTGATTCGGTAATTCACCATGTAACAGAAGGTACATCACTTCTGTGAAATTTGATTTATCGGCAATCTGCTCGATAGGATATCCTCTGTAGAATAATTCCCCTTTATCTCCGTCTAAGTAGGTGATGTCACTAAGTGTAGCCCCGGTATTTTTGTACCCTAAATCAAGTGTAATCAGACCTGTCTGGTCTCTTAATTTTGAAATATCGATTCCTCTGTCTCCGATAGTACTATCCACAATTGGATATTCATACGAATTACCGTCGTAATTCAATATTACTTTGTTGTCTGACATTATTTATTTTTTTTCTAAATATACTATTTATTATAAAACACGGCAAACTAAAAATTTCGCTTGCCGTTATTTATAATTTCAATTAATTATCTTTTGATTTTAAAAGCATCCAATCCGGGGAATACTGCAGTTTCACCAAGAGCTTCCTCAATTCTCAACAGCTGGTTATATTTTGCCATTCTGTCAGATCTTGAAGCAGATCCTGTTTTGATCTGTCCGCAGTTCATGGCTACAGCAAGGTCTGCGATGGTAGAATCTTCTGTTTCTCCTGATCTGTGGGACATTACGGATGTGAATCTGTTGTTCTGCGCCATTTGTACAGCCGCCATTGTTTCAGAAAGAGAACCGATCTGGTTTACTTTAACCAAGATTGAGTTGGCAATACCTTCTTTAACGCCTCTTGACAATCTTTCAACGTTGGTTACGAATAAATCGTCGCCAACAAGCTGTACTCTGTCACCGATTTTATCGGTTAACATTTTCCATCCTTCCCAGTCGTTTTCCTGCATCCCGTCTTCGATAGAGATGATCGGGTATTTTGCTGCTAATTCGGCAAGGTAAGAAACCTGCTCACTGCTTGAGAATTGAGCGGCATCCGGAGTCTGGAATTTTCTGTAATCGTAGATTCCGTCTTTATAGAATTCTGAAGCAGCACAGTCAAGCGCCAACATGATGTCGTCACCAGGCTTGTATCCTGCTTTTTCGATAGCCTGAAGTAAAGTATCAAGAGCGTCTTCAGTTCCTGAGAATGTTGGTGCGAAACCACCTTCATCACCTACTGCAGTGGAAAGACCTCTTGAATGAAGTATTGATTTAAGGTTGTGGAAAATTTCAGTTCCTTTTCTTAATGCATGGGAGAAAGAATCTGCTTTCACCGGCATGATCATAAATTCCTGGAAAGCAATAGGGGCATCTGAATGAGAACCACCATTGATAACGTTCATCATCGGAACTGGCAGCGTATTGGCATTTACACCGCCTACATATTTGTATAAAGGCATTTTCAGCTCTGCCGCAGCCGCTTTAGCAGCCGCTAAAGAAACTCCCAGGATAGCATTGGCACCCAGGTTTCCTTTATTGTTTGTTCCGTCAAGATCAATCATGATCTGGTCGATCAGATTTTGATCATAAACAGGAAGCCCTACCAATTCCGGTGCGATTACCTCTCTTACATTCTCAACAGCTTTAAGGACACCTTTCCCCATATATTCCGAACCGCCGTCACGCAATTCTACCGCTTCATGCTCTCCCGTAGATGCTCCAGAAGGTACGGCAGCACGACCCATGGCGCCGCTTTCTGTAAATACATCTACTTCAACTGTAGGATTTCCTCTTGAATCTAAAATTTGTCTCGCTTCTATGTAAGAAATGTAACTCATTGTTCGTTTTTTTATAGTTTAGACAAATTTAATCAATTTTTAATTTTATAGGGCAGAGAAGTGGCAATTTATACGTTTATTCAGAGTTAAATTTTAGTTAATTTTAAATATTGTTATTCTTTTAAATAATTGTTTTGAAGTTATATTACACAAAAATCTTTCCTGATTCATGCCAGAAAAGATTTATCATTTTTAATGTATGACAGATTATTTTTTATCTTCAACAAATACGCTTTGCCTTTTGGAATCTAAACCCCAATTCAGTCCTAAGAAGGTTATAAGGTTATCTCTGTCTCCGTAATCTTTACCAAATGAAGCATTTACATATACTTTGTCTGAAATTTTGTATGCGAGTAAACCGCTTGCACGAAATGTATTTTCTGCGTTGCTGCTTCTGTAAATCCACTCTCCGGATATGGAGAATCTGTTGTAAATGAATTCTGCCTTCCCTCCTACATCAAAATTCCTGGTTCTGGTAAATTCCTGGTTTTCATCCATTATTGTTCCGTCTTCCATATATCTTGCAATTCCGTAGAAATTAAGTTTTTTTTCAATATCCGGCTTTTCCTCGGTGGTGAAATCAAATCCGGTATTTAGGGTCATCCAAAATCCGAGTTTGCCGAAGTTGTTGTTTGAAAATGTATTGTCTGAGAAAAAGGTGCTGTAACCTCCTGCGAGATCCAAAGCCAGCAAAGGCGGTGCTTCCATGATATTGCGGTAATAATCTACATTATTATCCTGATAATCTTTGTACTTATCTTTATTTTCACGGATGAATTGATTTAGTTTTTCTTCTACGATTCTGTCGCAGGTTCCTTCATCATTATTATTTTCGTTCATACATTTTTCAGCAAGCCTGAATCTTTCTTTCTGAATTTCTTTATCGCTTAAGAAACCACCCAGCATGTTGTCTAATGCTTTGACCACTTTGGCGTTTTGTGCGATAATGTCTTCTTTATTCTTTTTAGTTCTGATTTTTATCAAAGTACTTCTGACACTGAAGGCAAATGCAGGGTTCTTTACCTCTTCGTCAGAACTGATTCCAAGATCTCTTGCAAACCCTAATGAAACGGAAAATTTCCTTGCTTCACTGAATATATTCTGTGTACTGTCTTCTTTAATCCCGGCATACTTGAGGGCTGTCATTTTCTTAGGAGTAAACAGCCAGAAGGGGGTAACTTCAAATGCATAGCTTCCGGGGATGCCTTCTTTTTCCTTGAATGAGTTGATGATACTGAAGACTAAAGCTTTTTTAGATTTCGGGGTTTCCAGTTCGGAGGGTGAAATTCCCAATAAAACGGCTGAAGGGGCTGTATTGATCTGTAGCTCTTTAAGATCTATCTCTTTATCTTCACTCTGTGCTTTATAGAGCATAACGGAAAGAAATATGGCAGCAAATAATATACATTTTTTCATGATCAATTGATTTTAATAATTCTACTCACTCCTATTTTGTCTTCAATAAGATCTTCCGGCTTTTTGTTCTTTAAAGGTTTTACAGGCCCTATTACGGTTACCAGGCTATAGGTAATCTGTGTCTGATGCATGGCACTTTCGATATTGTCTTTATCGATACCGCTGAAAGAAAATATATGATCGATGATGATTATTTTATTTTTAAACTGTTCGTAGGTTCCAACCTTTACTCTTCCGTTATATTTAAAGGAAGTATTTTCGTCCAGAGAGACGCTGGTACTTACATTCCCGGCTGTTGAGATGTTGATTTCAAGGTAGAGCTCATAATCTGATTCTAAATCGAATTTCAAGCTTTTGGAGTTTTTAAAAGTTTTCATGGTTACAATTTTTATTTTTTGATATATCAAATTTAGTTTTAAAAATGTAATGATTCCATTACCCGAATGGGTAATTTTCAGCTGGTTAAATCGAGTTGAAAGATAACATGCGTTCCATTACCGGTTATAAATTCGCACTTTCCGCTTTGTTCTTCCATTCTGCGTTTCATATTCCTGAGGCCGTTTCCTTCTGCATTTTTAGGGCTAATTCCAATTCCGTTGTCGGAAATTTTCATGATGAATTTGTTATCATTCTGCTGAAAACACAACTTTATCTGGGTTGATTTGCTATGCTTGTAGGCATTATTCAAAGCTTCTTTTAAGCACAAAAAAAGATTTCTCCTTTGTTCTGTTGAAATTACGTTACCTGAGACAACATTTTCATTCTCTACGATAAGCTGAATAGGTGTTTTTTTAAGAAAATTCTGTGCGTATATTTTAGCATAATCGATAAAACTTCCTAAAGTATCATTTCCTGAATTGAGGCTCCAGAGCATTTCTCTCATGGAAATATTCATTTCTTCAGAGGTTTTCAGCAACTCCTCGATATCACTTTTCAATTCTTCGTCTTCGGTCCGCTGTTTTAAAAATTCTGCCTGTAGCTTTAGTGCTGAAATTCCTGCTCCGAGATCATCGTGCATATCGTGTGAAATTCTTTCTCTTTCTTTTTCGATGAGTTTCTGTTTTTCGAGTTCTTTCTGAAGAAGCTGATTTTGGTATTCGGATTCTTTGAGCTGCTTTTCTTTGAGAAAGAGAAGCTGCTTCCGATTATAGGTTATCACAATAAAGATAACAAAAATAACAAGCAGCATGATTAGAAGAATTGCTACAATATAAGTTAGCTTTATTTCAGGTGGTAAAGATTTCATCTTTTTATATGTTTATATTTTGAAATTCCTATACAAAATAATATGTAAACAAGAATATTTACCAGTGATAGTATATCTTTTAACAGCTTTAAAAAGTGCTTATCTTCTTCATCCAAAAGATACATGGGAATTATTCTGAATACGAAAAAACAGCTCCAGAACAGTAATGAGATAGAAATCCAGAAAAGAGGTTCATTTGTTATTTTATCATCAGATACATTATTTAATTTTTCTTTGATCCAATAAAGTGCATAAGATATATTTGCAAGGCAATATAAAATTGCAAGGCTTAGATTATATTTATCAAAATAGAAAAAATGACTTGTGAAACATATACAAATAATGGTACTAACAGAAATTAAAACAACCAAAAATTTACTCTTTATTTGTCTATAGTAGAAGTATATAAAAAAAGATATATTAAAAACATTTAAATAATTGTATTGAATTGCTTTCGATTCAATAAGATTTATCTCTGAAAAAAAATCAACACAAAAATTACTTAATAAAAAGACAAATAAAAGGTTTTGAGAAAAAAAGGCCTCTTTTCTCAAAACCAGTAATGATTTCAAAACCGTTGCAAAAAAAATGATATAGTAAATTTTAATCAACATTATGGTTCTAAACTACCTTGGTCGTAATAAGGAAAATTTTGTAAGTCTTTTCCATCAGATTGTACTGGGATTGATGTTGTAAATATTGATTTTTTTGTATTTGTAGATTTACTTACTCCATAGCAAAAATCGAATCTAAGTCTTGTTACAGGTAACATTTCACAAACCTCTACGTATTCATCTATTTTCTTAATATAATCATTAACTTTTGTTGAGTTATACTTTATTGATTTTGCAATAAATTCCGGATTACCAAGAATAATACTAACACTTTGCTTAAGCTCGTCATAAATAGCCTTTTCTTCAATATTAATTGAATATGCTTTTGACGGGATATTAAAGACTAAATATGATTTTGTATTGATTGAATCTTTATCAGCAAATGTTAAAATTGCGTAAAGATTATCTTTGAATTTAATTAAGCTATCAATTACTTCCTTTTTTTCTGTCTCATCGGAAATATCTTTTATAAGGTCCTGTAATCTGACTTCTGAAAGATAAACATACTGAATTCTTACAACTAATAAATTGGAATTCTGATTTAATAAATTTTTAAAAATTTGATAATCTATTTCTAAATTCTTTGTTAATGTGTTGGAAATAGTTGAATATGCAGTTTGACCTCTTGAACGTTGATCATCTGTTATAGGATCTTCAATATCAATACCGTGTTTACTTAAATCTTTAATATTCTTTAAAAGATTATTGAATTTTTCCGAATTCTGCCTTCCTTCTTTTATAAGAGTATAAGCTTTTTTCAAATTTTCACAGCTACTACTACCTGCTTGATGTGATTTTTTTTGATTGCAGCCTAACAATATTATTGATAGGGTAATTGCAAACAAAAATAAAATGTTTTTTTTCATAAGTTCTTAGTTTTTAAAATGGTTAAATTTATTAATTGCCTCCACCTTGTTATTAACGTGGAGTTTTCGGTAAATATTTCCTACGTGTTTTTTCACGGTATCAATACTGATGAATTTTTTTGCCGCAATTTCTTTGTACAGCAAGCCTTGAGACAAAAGCTCCAGAATTTCTTTTTCCCTTTCCGTTAATTCATCAAACCCTTTAATTTCGGGAAGCTTTCTTTCGAAATGGCTTAATACTTTTCTGGCGATGGAAAAACTCATGGGAGCACCACCATTGTAGACATCACGAATCGAGGAGAGGATTTTGTCCATGCTTTCTCCTTTCACAAGATATCCCATAGCGCCGGCCTTCAAAGAATTAAAAACATTTTCATCATCTTCAAAACTGGTACACATGATAAACTGTGTATCGGGGAGCTCTTTTTTTAACTGTTCTATGATTTCGATACCCAGCATATCCTGCAGCTGAATATCCATCATTACGACATCCGGAGAAACATCAGGAAGGTTTCGCAATGCATCGCTGCCGTCGAAATACTGAGCAACTACTTTCATGTCCTGCTGATAATCGATAATTTTTTTCAAGGCATTATTGTAGTTTTTTTCATCTTCTACGATGGCAATGCTGATTTTCATTCTGTAATGTATTAAAATTATTATTCAGAATTTCATTTATAAATGAAGGGCTTTTCGTAGAACGAAGAAGCCCGTTCATTCATTAATTTGATGGACAAAGGCTGTCTCCAAGCGTAACAATCATTCCGATCACTCCTTTTACAACCGGATTTTTAATAATTCCCGAAAGAATCTGAAGCCCTGCTTTTGCAGATGGCCACACCCCGCAAAAATTAACGCTTTCCGGCTTTTTTCCAGTGATACATTTTTGATTTCTGATTCTGTTAACATAGTAATAACTTTTAAGATATGCCTACTCTATTCAGTTTTCGGCTTCCCTGATTTATTACTGTAAAGTTCAGAATCATTTTGAGGGTAAACAATTACACGTTTGTGTAATTTTAGGAAGATCAGGTTCATAATGGTTGGTTTAGTTTTTGTTTTTATTAAATTTAACAAAAAATATTTGATTTATAAAAATATTTGATAATCACTACATTAAAAAAAATTAACATCATGAAAAAGGGACTTTACGGAGCTGCTGTGCTAATTGCACTATCTTTTAGCAGCTGCAAAAAAAGTGAAACCGGGAATAAGGGTGTACTAAAATCAGACGCAAACGAGAAAATTGTGGCTGATAGCAGCACAGCAGATCCTACTATTCAGTATGAAACTGACGTTAACGGGAAAAAGTACATCAAAACAGATTTTGTATATAAAGCGACAGACGGCAGCCTTGCGAAAGTTGTTTTTGATTATAAGGAAAAAACAATGAGCATCAGAAGCAACAATAAAACATTCATCCTGAATAAGGTTGAATCTAAAGGTAACGAAACTTTATATGAAAAGATGGATATGAAAGCTACGGTAAAAGGTGACAGCCTGATTCTTGATCAGGGCAACAATATTATTGAGCTGGTAAAAACTAAAATCTAGGCCATAAAAAAACCGTTCAGAGTCTGAACGGTTTTTTCTTTTATATCTGAATGAATATTATTCCTCAGTTTTTTCCTCTGTAGAATCAGCAGCTTCAGCCGTTGGCCCAGCAGCTTTTTCTTCTACAGCAGGAGCTTCAGCTGTTACAGCTTCTTTCTTAGCTGTTGCAGATCTTCTGCTTCTTCTTGTTGTTTTCTTCTCTTCAGCATTAGGATTGTAAAGCTCGTTGAAGTCTACCAATTCGATAAGAGCAGTATCGGCAGCATCACCAGGTCTGAAACCCGTTTTGATGATTCTTGTATACCCACCGTTTCTCTCAGCGATTTTTGGTGCTACAGTTCTGAACAATTCAGCAACTGCTTCTTTATTTTGAAGATATGAAAAAACAATTCTTCTATTGTGTGTAGTATCTTCTTTTGCTTTTGTTAATAGAGGCTCAACATATACTCTTAAAGCTTTTGCTTTAGCTACAGTAGTGTTGATTCTTTTATGCTCAATTAGAGAACAAGCCATATTAGAAAGTAAAGCACTTCTATGAGAAGCTGTTCTTCCTAAGTGATTGAATTTTTTACCGTGTCTCATTATTAATTATTTATCAGCGTCTAACTTATATTTTGCAACGTCGAAACCGAAGTTAAGACCTTTTGAATGCACTAATTCTTCTAGTTCTGTCAAAGATTTTTTACCAAAATTTCTGAATTTCATCAAATCAGACTTACTGTAAGAAACCAATTCTCCAAGAGTTTCTACTTCAGCCGCCTTCAGACAGTTAAGGGCTCTTACGGAAAGATCCATATCTGCTAATTTAGACTTAAGCAATTGTCTTGTGTGAAGAGTTTCCTCGTCATATTGGATAGATGCTTTTACCGCTTCAGTTTCAAGGGTGATTCTCTCATCGGAGAACAGCATGAAATGATAAATTAATATCTTTGAAGCTTCTGTTAAAGCATTCTGAGGACTGATAGATCCGTCAGTTTCTATATCTAATACAAGTTTTTCGTAGTCTGTTTTTTGCTCTACACGATAATTTTCAATGCTATACTGTACTTTCTTGATTGGGGTGAAAATAGAGTCGATCGCAATAGTACCTACCGGTGCATTGTTTGACTTATTTTGTTCAGAAGGAACATATCCTCTACCTTTTTCAATATTGAAAGTAATTTCGAAAGTTACATCACTGTTTAGGTTGCAGATCACCAAATCCGGGTTTAATACCTCAAATCCGTTGATTGATTTGCCTAAATCACCAGCAGTAATAACCGTCTGACCTGATACTTTGGCATTAACCTGCTCATTCGATTGGTTTTCTGCCGTAGCTTTTAATCTTACCTGCTTAAGGTTAAGAATAATTTCGGTAACATCTTCGATTACTCCTGGAATAGTTGAAAATTCGTGCTCTACACCTTCTATTTTGATAGATGAAATAGCATAACCTTCCAGAGAAGAAAGCAACACTCTTCTCAAAGCATTACCGATTGTAAGCCCGAAACCTGGTTCTAGTGGTCTGAATTCAAATTGACCTCTAAATTCATCAGAGTTAAGTAAAATTACTTTATCGGGTTTTATGAATTGTAAAATTGCCATATTATTGGGTTGAGCAAAAATTTGATTAAAAAATTATTTAGAGTAAAGTTCGACGATAAGCTGTTCCTTGATGTCTTCCGGAATTTGGATTCTCTCAGGAGCAGAAACGAAAGTACCTTCTTTCTTCTCATCGTTGAATTGTAACCACTCATAATTTGCTTTAGAAGCCAATGCGTTGGTAACTACTTCAAGAGACTTAGACTTTTCTCTTACAGCGATTACATCACCAGCTTTTAGCAAATAAGATGGAATATTTACCAGCTCTCCGTTCACGGTAATGTGTCTGTGAGAAACCAATTGTCTTGCAGCAGATCTTGTTTTAGCAAAACCTAATCTGTATACTACATTATCCAATCTTGATTCGCAAAGTTGTAATAGAACTTCACCTGTTACTCCTTTACTTCTGTGTGCTTTGTCGAATAAGTTAGCAAACTGTCTTTCTAAAATACCGTAAGTATATTTAGCTTTTTGCTTTTCAGCCAACTGAACTGCATATTCAGATTTTTTAGCACCTCTTCTTTTGTTAGGACCATGTTGTCCCGGCGGTTGGTTTTTTCTTTTCTCGAAGTTTTTGTCATCTCCGTAGATTGCAGCACCAAACTTTCTCGCAATCTTAGTTTTAGGACCAATATATCTTGCCATAATGGATAAATTCTAAAAATTAAACTCTTCTTCTTTTTGGTGGTCTACATCCATTGTGCGGCATAGGCGTCACATCAATGATTTCGCTAACTTCAATTCCTGAATTGTGGATAGATCTGATGGCAGATTCTCTACCTGCACCTGGTCCTTTCACAAACACCTTTACTCTTCTTAATCCAGCTTCGTGAGCTACAGCAGAGCAATTTTCAGCTGCCATCTGAGCAGCAAATGGAGTATTCTTTTTAGAACCTCTGAAACCCATTTTACCGGCAGAAGCCCAAGAGATTACCTCTCCGTTTTTATTTGTTAAAGAAATGATGATGTTATTGAAAGAAGCCTGAATATGCGCTTCGCCAATAGCCTCAACTTTTACTTTTCTTTTCTTAACTACTTTAGTTTGTTTTGCCATAATTCCTAACGATTATTTACTAGCTTTTTTCTTGTTAGCAACAGTTTTTCTCTTTCCTTTTCGGGTTCTAGAGTTGTTTTTCGTTCTCTGGCCTCTTAAAGGTAATCCAAGTCTGTGACGTATTCCTCGTTGGCATCCTATGTCCATTAATCGCTTAATGTTCAATTGCACTTCAGATCTTAATTCTCCTTCCACTTTAATGTTTTCAGAGATATAGTTTCTGATTGCAGCCAATTCATCGTCATTCCATTCGTTGACTTTCTTGTCTTCGCTGATACCGGCAGCTTTAAGGATTTCTGAAGAAGTACTTCTTCCAATTCCGTAGATGTAAGTTAAACCGATAACACCTCTTTTGTTTTTTGGTAAATCAATACCTGAAATTCTCGCCATAATTTAATGTTAGCCTTGTCTTTGTTTAAATTTTGGGTTCTTCTTGTTGATTACGAACAGTACACCTTTTCTGCGTACGATTTTGCAATCAGCGCTTCTTTTTTTAATTGATGCTCTTACTTTCATTTGAAAATATTTATTTTTTTAATATGGACAAACGGAATCTAATGATTTCATTTGAAAATATTTATTTTTTTAACAATAGCCAAATGGAACATACGCTCCATTTGGCAGATTGTTTTTAGTATCTAAATGTAATTCTCCCCTTCGACAAATCGTAAGGAGACATTTCTAATTTTACCTTATCACCAGGTAATAACTTAATATAGTGCATACGCATTTTGCCGGAGATATGAGCGATGAGAACATGCCCATTTTCCAATTCAACGCGGAACTGCGCATTCGAAAGTGCTTCGGTAATAACGCCGTCCTGTTCAATATGTTTTTGTTTTGCCATAAATTAATATCCAGTCGTTCTTGATAATTTAGACTGCATTAAGCCATCATAATGATGGTTCAGCAGATAGGTATTAATCTGTTGAACAGTATCTAAAATTACTCCCACCATAATCAATAGTGACGTTCCCCCGAAAAATAAGGCGAATGCATCTGTCTGAACAAAGCTTCCGTGTACAATTGCCGGAAGGACTGCAAAGATAGATAAAAAAATTGCACCTGGCAAGGTAATTTTTGATAAAATATCATCTAAATAATCAGCGGTTTCTTTTCCTGGTCTTACTTTCGGTACCAAACCTCCATTTCTCTTCAAATCATCAGCCATTTGGTTTACCGGAATCGTAATTGCAGTATAGAAAAACGAGAAGATAATAATTAACAGCGCAAACAATACATTGTATTGCCAGCTAAAAACATTCTTGAAACCTGCAAGGAAAGTGTTTGATTCGTCCACTTTCGTTAAAAGTCCCGGTACGAACATTAACGCCTGTGCGAAAATGATCGGCATTACACCGGCAGCATTCACTTTCAGTGGAATCCACTGTCTTGCTCCCTGCATAAGATTTCTGTTTACACCTCCTCTTGCCTGAGCTCTGCTTACATACTGGATCGGGATTTTTCTTACAGCAACGGATAACACCACTGCTAAAAGAACTACCAGCATCCAGAAAATCACTTCAATAAGGATCATGATAGATCCCATTCCTCCTTTTCCGTTCTGAACTGCCATTTCCTGCACGAATGCTTCCGGTAATCTTGAAAGGATCCCCACCATAATAAGGATAGAGATACCGTTCCCGATACCTTTGTCGGTGATTTTCTCACCCAACCACATTGCGAATACTGAACCGGCAACCAGGATTACAATACTTGGCAACCAGAACATGATAGAATTTGGCTCTACATAATATGCAGATGAGAACTGAGCATACGGTAAGAATAATTGAGTAATAGAAGTTAAATAAGAAGGTGCCTGTACAAGACAAACTCCGATTGTTAACCATCTAGTTATCTGATTCAATGTATTTCTACCTGACTCTCCATCTTTCTGAAGCTTCTGAAGATAAGGAATAGCCATCCCCATCAACTGAACAATAATAGAAGCAGAAATATAAGGCATGATACCTAACGCCATTACGGAAGCGTGGCTGAAAGCTCCTCCCGTAAACGACGAAAGCAAGCCAAGGAGACCTGCTCCTTGCTTGTTACCGCCTTGATTTTTATAATGCTCTAAGAGATCTCCCACTTCTGCAAGGTTAATTGCAGGTAAGGAGATATAAGATGCGAATCTATACACAAGGATAATTCCTAAAGTAAAGATAATTTTATCTCTAAGTTCTTTAAGACTCCAAATATTTTTGAGGGTTTGTATAAATTCTTTCATTAGTAATTGTTATAAGGTAATTGCTTTTCCACCTGCTTTAGTGATAAGCTCTTCAGCAGATTTAGTGAATTTGTCAGCTGAGATAGAAACCGCAGATTTCAATTCTCCTCTACCCATAATTTTCACTAATTCGTTTTTAGTTGCCAAACCGTTTTCTACCAAAACTTCTTTTGTAATGTCTCCGGTAATGGATTTGTTTTCAATTAAAGTCTGGATAGAATCCAGGTTAATCGCTCTAAACTCTTTTCTGTTTACGTTTTTGAATCCGAATTTAGGTAATCTTCTTTGTAAAGGCATCTGACCTCCTTCAAAACCGATTTTCTGAGAATATCCGGCTCTTGATTTCTGTCCTTTGTGTCCTTTTGTAGAAGTACCGCCTTTTCCGCTACCTTGTCCTCTACCAATTCTTTTTGAATTGAAAGTAGATCCTGCAGCTGGCTTTATGTTGTTTAAATTCATTTTAAAATTATTTTAAAAATTATTTTTGAACTTCAAGTAAGTGACTAACTGCAGCTATCATTCCTAAGATAGAAGGAGTAGCTTCGTGTTCTACAACTTGGTGAAGTTTCTTTAATCCTAATGCTTCAAGCGTTCTCTTTTGGGTTTTTGTTCTTCCAATAGCGCTTCTTACTTGCTTTACTTTGATTGTTGCCATTGTTTTATTTATTAACCGTTAAACACTTTACTTAGTGAAACTCCTCTCATTCTAGCAATTTCTTCAGGTCTTCTGATATCCAATAACGCTTTAAAAGTAGCTTTCACCACGTTGTGAGGGTTTGAAGATCCTTTAGATTTTGAAAGGATATCGTGAATACCAGCAGACTCCAATACCGCTCTTACCGCACCACCGGCGATAAGCCCTGTACCGTGAGAAGCAGGTCTTAAGAAGATATCTGCACCTCCGTATCTTGCAGAAGTCTGGTGAGGGATGGTGTGGTTCATTACAGGAACTTTCACAAGATTTTTCTTAGCATCTTCAACTGCTTTAGCAATTGCAGAAGCAACTTCTTTAGATTTTCCCAAACCGTAACCGATAACACCCTCTTCGTTTCCTACAACAACGATTGCAGAAAATCCGAAAGCTCTACCTCCTTTGGTTACTTTTGTTACTCTGTTAACAGCTACGAGACGATCTTTAAGTTCTAATCCTCCCGGTTTTACTCTTTCTATATTATCTAGTCCTAACATATTTCCGAAATTTAATGATTAGAAATTAAGTCCACCTTCTCTCGCACCGTCAGCAAGAGCTTTAATTCTCCCGTGATATACGAATCCGTTTCTATCAAATACAATATTTTCGATTCCTGCAGCGATAGCTTTGGCAGCGATAGCCTTACCTACGGCAGCAGAAACTTCAGTCTTTGTTCCGTTAGCTTCAACACTTTTCTCTCTTGAGGAAGCAGAAGCCAAAGTTTTTCCACTGTTATCATCGATTAACTGAGCGTAAATTTCCTTATTACTTTTGTATACAGATAATCTTGGCAATACAGAAGATCCGGAGATTTTCCCTCTTACTCTTCTTTTGATTCTTATTCTTTTTTCTACTTTAGTTAATGCCATAATACTTATAATTTATTAAGCAGATTTACCAGCTTTACGTCTAACAATTTCTCCTACGAATCTTACTCCTTTTCCTTTATATGGTTCAGGCTTTCTGAAAGAACGGATCTTTGCAGCTACCATCCCTAGAAGTTGGTTGTCGTGAGACGTTAAAGTAATAATTGGGTTTTTACCTTTTTCAGTCAATGTATCTACTTTTACTTCGCTTGGAAGTTCAAGTACGATACCGTGAGAGAATCCTAAAGCCAACTCAAGTTTTTGACCTGCGTGTGAAGCTCTGTATCCTACCCCTACTAATTCCAGTTTCTTTTCGAAACCAGTGTTTACACCAACAATCATGTTGTTGATTAACGCTCTGTATAAACCGTGAAGCGCTTTGTGTTGTTTAGCTTCAGATGGTCTGTTTACGTTCAGTTCACCATCTTTCTGTTCTATAGTAATTCCGCCTGTAAGCTCCTGAGAAAGTTCTCCTTTAGGACCTTTTACAGTTACCACACCATCTTTTTCAGTGATTGTAACTCCTGCTGGAACTGTTATAATTGCTTTACCAATTCTTGACATTTTCCTGTGATTAAAAATTAATAAACATAGCAGATTACTTCACCGCCTACTTTTTCTTCTCTGGCTTTCTTATCAGTCATTACTCCTTTAGAAGTAGAGATGATAGAAATACCTAAACCGTTTAGTACTCTTGGAAGTTCTGTAGAACCTTTGTACTGTCTTAAACCTGGCCTGGAAGCTCTCTGGATAGACTTGATAGCTGGTTTGTTGGTTTGCTTGTCGTACTTTAAAGCGATTTTGATCGTTCCCTGAACAGCGCTATCTTCAAACTTGTAGTTTAAGATATACCCTTGATCAAATAAGATCTTAGTAATCTCCTTTTTGATTTTCGATGCAGGAATTTCCACCACTTTGTGGCCTGCGCTTTGTGCGTTCCTTACTCTTGTTAGGAAATCTGAAATTGGATCTGTTACCATTTTTCTTTTATAAATTATTGGTTAAAGAACAATCAGTATTGTAAGGACTTGAAGAGTAAAATATCAGACTTCAGAAATCTTCGGTCTGATATTTTTTTATCTTTAGTATCCAGACAACTTAATTGTCCCGATTTTTAATTAGTAATTATTACCAACTAGCTTTTTTCACTCCCGGGATAAGACCGTTGTTTGCCATTTCTCTGAAAGTTACTCTGGAAATACCGAACGTTCTCATGTACCCTCTTGGTCTTCCTGTTAGTTTACATCTGTTGTGTAATCTTACAGGGGAAGCATTTTTAGGCAATTTTTGAAGTCCTTCGTAATCACCTGCTTCTTTAAGAGCCTGTCTTTTAGCAGCGTATTTAGCAACTAGTGCTTCTCTTTTGCGCTCACGCGCTTTCATTGATTCTTTAGCCATTTCTTAGTTCTTTTTGAATGGTAAACCGAAGTGAGTTAATAATGCTTTCGCTTCTTTATCTGTTTTTGCAGTAGTAACGAAAGTGATGTCCATCCCCTGGATTTTTTTCACTTTGTCGATTACGATTTCAGGGAAGATGATCTGTTCAGTGATCCCTAAGTTGTAGTTCCCTCTACCGTCAAAACCATCAGCTTTGATTCCAGAGAAATCTCTGATTCGTGGTAATGCGGAAGATGTTAATCTGTCTAAGAACTCATACATTTTGTTAGCTCTTAAAGTAACTTTAGCTCCTACCGGCATTCCTTTTCTCAATTTGAAAGCAGCTTCGTCTTTCTTAGAGATTGTACCAACAGCCTTTTGACCAGTGATATTCGTTAATTCTTCAACAGCATAATCGATGATTTTCTTATCTGCAGTAGCATCTCCTAAACCTTGAGATAAAACAATTTTCTCAAGTCTTGGTACCTGCATTACAGATTTGTATCCGAATTCTTCCATCATTGCAGGAATAATCGTTTCTTTATATGCTTTTTTGGGTCTTGCTATATATTCCATGTGTTATTTAAAATTATAAAGTTTCACCCGTTTTTTTGTTGATTCTTACTTTCTTATCTCCTTCGATTTTGTAACCTACTTTGATAGCTTTTCCGTCTTTTCCAACTAAAGCTACATTTGAGATATGAATAGATGCTTCTTTCTCAGTGATTCCTCCCTGAGGGTTAGAAGCTGAAGGCTTAACGTGTTTTTTAACGATGTTAAGACCTGCAACGATAACTCTAGGGTCTCTTCCTTCTTTTTTGATCACTTCAATAACTTCACCAGTCTTACCTTTGATATCTTTTTTACCAGTGGTAATGATTACGTTATCTCCTCTTTTTATTTTTAACTTTGACATTTTTTAAAATTTTAAATATTAAAGTACTTCAGGAGCTAATGAAATGATTTTCATATATTCTTTGTCTCTCAACTCACGAGCAACTGGTCCGAAAACACGGGTTCCTCTCATTTCTCCCGCTGCGTTTAGCAATACACAAGCATTGTCTTCGAATTTGATGTATGAACCATCTTTTCTTCTAACTGCTTTTTTAGTTCTTACTACTACAGCTTTAGATACCTGACCTTTTTTGGCGTTTCCTGATGGTGTAGAATCTTTGATAGTAACAACGATTTTATCACCAACTGAAGCATATCTTCTTCTGGTTCCTCCCAGAACTCTAATAACTAGTACTTCTTTTGCACCTGTGTTATCAGCAACTTTTAATCTTGATTCTGTTTGTAACATTATTACTTAGCTTTTTCAATGATTCTTACTAATCTCCATCTTTTGTTTTTGCTCAAAGGTCTAGTTTCCTGGATTAAAACAGTATCTCCTTCTGTGCATTCGTTGTTCTCGTCGTGTGCGGTATATTTTTTCGTTTTTAATACGAATTTACCGTACATCGGGTGCTTTACTCTCGTAGTTTCACTAACAACAATAGTTTTTTCCATTTTATTGCTGGAAACCACTCCGATTCTTTCTTTTCTTAAATTTCTATCCATTGTAAAATGAAATTATTGTTTGTTAGTTAACTCAGTATTTAGTCTTGCGATTGTTTTTCTCAAATCTCTGATTTGGATCGGGTTTTCAATTGGGCTGATTGCATGAGCCAATTTCAATTTGGAATATTGAGCTTTTGCTTCAGTTAATTGAGCTTGAATATCACCCGCGCTTAAATTTTTAATATCAGCTTTTTTCATTTTATTCAAAGATTAAAGAGGTTTTACAAAATCGTTAGCAACTATAAATTTAGTAACAACTGGTAATTTTTGTGCTGCAAGTCTAAGTGCTTCTTTCGCTACTTCGTAAGGAACACCTCCTACTTCGAACATAATTTTACCTGGTTTTACTACAGCTACCCAATATTCCACGGCACCTTTACCTTTACCCATCCTTACTTCGGCTGGTTTTTTGGTAATTGGCTTATCCGGGAAGATTTTGATCCATAGCTGGCCTTCTCTCTTCATATATCTTGTCGCAGCGATACGAGCAGCTTCAATCTGTCTTGCAGTGATCCAAGCACCTTCTGTCGCCTTGATTCCGAAAGTTCCATAAGCAAGCTGACTACCTCTTTGGGCACTCCCCTTCATTTTCATCTTATGAACTCTACGGAACTTGGTTCTTTTTGGTTGTAACATAATTTCTAAATTTTAGATTTTAGATTTTAGATTTTAGATTTTTTTTATTTTAAAAAAGTAACGGTAATTTAAAATTCAAAATTTCTATCTAAAATTTTTAATTATTATTGTTATTATTGTTATTGTTCTTTCTAGGTCTTCTGTTGTCTCTGTCTCCTCCTCTGTTCTCTCTTCTGTCAGACTGACCTCCTTTTTTCTGTTGTCCCACTAGTGGAGAAAGTTCTCTTTTACCGTAAACTTCCCCTTTCATGATCCAAACTTTAACCCCTAGCTTTCCGTATTGAGTTAATGCCTCACCGATATGGTAATCGATATCTGCTCTGAAAGTAGACAATGGAATTCTTCCTTCTTTGAAAGATTCTGATCTTGCCATTTCCGCACCGTTCAATCTACCGGAGATCTGAACTTTGATACCTTCTGCACCCATTCTCATTGTGCCTGCCATCGCCATCTTCACAGCTCTTCTGTAAGAAATTCTGTTTTCGATTTGCTTGGCAATGCTGTCTGCAACTAATACTGCATCAAGCTCAGGTCTTTTGATTTCGAAGATGTTGATTTGAATATCCTTTTTAGTCAATTTTTTCAACTCTTCTTTCAGTTTATCAACTTCCTGGCCTCCTTTACCGATGATAAGTCCCGGTCTTGCAGTAGTGATTGTAACTGTTACTAATTTTAATGTTCTTTCAATATAAATTCTTGAAATCCCACCTTTAGATAATCTAGCTTCAAGGTATCTTCTGATTTTGTAGTCTTCCGCGATTCTGTCTCCATAATCGTTTCCGCCAAACCAGTTAGAATCCCATCCTCTGATGATACCTAATCTGTTACCAATTGGATTTGTCTTCTGTCCCATACCTTGATTAATTTTCTTTATTACCTAAGATTAATGTAACGTGGTTAGATCTTTTTCTGATTCTGTACCCTCTACCTTGCGGAGCCGGTCTTAGTCTCTTCAATTGTCTTGCACTATCCACGAATATTTCTTTAACGATAAGGTTTGCTTCCTCAATGTCAGCCCCTTCGTTTTTCACTTGCCAGTTGGCAATTGCGGAAAGAAGTAATTTTTCTAATTTGTTAGAAGCTTCTTTCTTAGAATATTTAAGGATATAAAGAGCTTTATCTACTTGCTCTCCTCTAATGATATCAGCAACTAATCTCATTTTTCTCGGAGAAGATGGGCAGTTATTTAATGAAGCTTTCACAACGTCCTTGTTAGCTTCTTTTCTTGCGATTGAACTATCTTGTTTTCTTGATCCCATGATTATCTGCTTCCTTTGTTTTTGTTACCACCATGACCTCTGAAAGATCTTGTTGGAGAAAATTCGCCTAACTTGTGACCTACCATGTTTTCTGTAACGTAAACCGGGATAAAAGATTTCCCGTTGTGTACAGCAATAGTTTGTCCTACGAAGTCCGGAGAGATCATTGATGCTCTAGACCAAGTTTTGATAACTGTCTTCTTACCAGACTCTATATTTGCCTGAACCTTCTTATCTAAAGTATGATGAATGAACGGTCCTTTTTTAAGTGATCTTGCCATAATTATTTTCTTTTAGATACGATGTAACGGTTAGACACTTTGTTTTTCTTTCTAGTTTTGTAACCTTTAGCCGGTTTACCGTTTCTAGATCTTGGGTGACCTCCTGAAGAACGTCCTTCACCACCACCCATCGGGTGATCTACCGGGTTCATTACAACCGCTCTTGTTCTTGGTCTTCTACCTAACCATCTGCTTCTACCTGCTTTACCTGATACCGTTAACTGGTGGTCTGAGTTGGAAACGGAACCAATCATTGCCATACATTCAGTAAGGATCATTCTTGATTCTCCTGAAGGCAACTTGATGATGGCATATTTTCCGTCTCTTGAAGTTAACTGAGCTGAAGAACCAGCGCTTCTTGCTAAAATGGCACCTTGCCCAGGTTTCATTTCAACACAAGAGATTATAGTACCCAATGGAATATTTTTCAATTTCATTGCGTTCCCTACGTTTGGTTCTACATTTTCTCCGGAAACTACTTTTTGGTCTACTTTAATACCGTTTGGAGCAATGATATATCTCTTCTCTCCGTCTGCGTACTCTAATAAAGCGATGAATGCAGTTCTGTTTGGATCGTATTCTACAGATTTTACTGTTGCTTCAACATCGAACTTGTTTCTTTTGAAGTCAATAATTCTGTATTTCTTTTTGTGTCCACCTCCGGTGTAACGCATGGTCATTTTACCTGTTTGGTTACGTCCACCTGACTTTTTAATACCAACGGTTAGAGATTTCTCTGGTTTGTTGGTAGTAATTTCCTCAAAATTGTTTACAATTCTGAATCTCTGTCCCGGGGTGATAGGTTTTAATTTTCTAACAGACATTACTATTATTTATAATATTATAATTAATTTACAGCAAAAATATCGATAACCTCACCTTCAGCAAGTTTGATTACCGCTTTTTTCAATTTATTTGTCTTTCCAACCTGAAGACCTTTCTTAGTATATTTCGCAGAAACTCTGGGAGCATAAATCATTGTATTTACGTCTGCTACTTTTACACCGTAAGCTGCTTCCACAGCTTTTTTAATCTGGATCTTATTCGCTTTGGTATCTACCAAGAAAGAATAAGTACCTCTTAAATCCGTAAGGTAATTAGCCTTTTCTGAAATAACTGGTTTAATAATAACTGACATGATTTATTTCTTTAAATTTTCCTGGAATTTTTCAACTGCACCTTCGAAGAAAACAATCTCACCTGCATTTACCAAGTCGTAAGAACTTACTTCATTGAAGTTCATTACTTTGGTTTTAGGTAAGTTTCTTGAAGATAAATATACATTCTTGTTAGCTTCAGGAAGAATAAACAAAGATTTTTTACCGTTCAATGTTAATGCATCTAATAATGTAATGAAATCTTTAGTTTTAGGAGCATTAAGGCTCACATCTTCTAAAACTCTGATGCTGTTGTCTCTCATTTTCTGAGATAAAACAGATTTTTTTGCTAATCTCTTAAGCGCTTTGTTCAATTTGAATCTGTAGTCTCTTGGTTTTGGCCCGAATACTCTACCCCCACCTCTGAAAGTTGGAGATTTAATATCACCATACCTAGCAGAACCAGATCCTTTTTGTTTCTTAAGCTTTTTAGTAGAAGCCGTAATTTCGCTTCTTTCTTTTGCTTTATGAGTTCCTTGTCTTTGTGCAGCAAGGTACTGTTTAACTTCTAAGTAAACCGCGTGCTGATTTGGCTCGATTCCGAATACTGATTCGTCTAGAGTTACTTTTCTTCCGGTCTCTTTTCCTGATGTATTTAATACTACTAGTTCCATTTTCTGATAATTACATAAGAATTTTTAGCTCCCGGAACAGCACCTTTTACTACTAAAAGATTTTGTTCTTGATCCACTTTTAACACCTGAAGGTTTTGTACAGTTACCTGCTTACCTCCCATTCTTCCAGCCATTCTCATCCCTTTGAATACTCTTGAAGGGTCTGAACCAGCACCGATAGAACCTGGAGCTCTAAGTCTGTTGTGCTGACCATGAGTTGCCTGCATTACACCTCCAAAGCCATGTCTTTTAACAACACCCTGGAAACCTTTACCTTTAGAAGTTCCTGTTACGTCAACAAATTCACCTTCTGCGAATAAGTTTACAGTTACTTCTTCTCCTACTTTCACTTCATCAACAAATTCTCTGTAGAATTCTACCAATTTAGCTTTAGGAGCAGAACCAGCCTTTTTAAAATGGCCAGCTAACGCTTTACCAACGTTCTTCTCACTCTTGTCATCGAAACCTAACTGAACTGACTTATAACCGTCTTTTTCAATGGTTCTGACCTGTAAAACCGAGCACGGACCAGCTTGGATAACTGTACAAGGAATGTTTTTTCCTTCTTCGTTAAACAAAGATGTCATGCCGATTTTTTTACCAATAATACCTGACATTGTTTATATTATAATAAAATTTATCCTTTATTTATCATCATTTCAGGAAGTCTGAAGTAATTTCTACGTTTGATATAGGCATACTACGCCCCTAAAATGAGTGTGCAAATTTATGAATAAAATTTAATCTGACAAATATTTAAAGTAAAATATTTTGATTTTTAATCAATTACATCATTTTTATAAAATCGGAAGAAAAATTAAGATGATTAATTTGTGAATTTTAAAATTTTTAATATCAGGCAGTGCTGAAATTATCAAATTACGGTTCGATTTTTGTAAGGTTAGCATTATTTATAAACCTCCTGATGATATGAAAACCAACTACAAAATATTGCCCAAATTGAAGATTGCCTTTAAAAACCCTTTTCATTTTTTTGAAAAGAACATCAGTAACGCCGTTGAAGCCATAAATTCAGCCTTCACCTTTGATGATGTAGATTTCTATAAATAATGAAACTCCTCAGATTTGTATGGCTTCTGCTCCTCATATTTTCCTGTAGTAAAAAGGAAAATCATCCGTATACTTTTTATTACTGGAAAACGAAACTTACACTCAATGCCGGCGAAAAGAAAGCATTAGACAAAACTACTGTTCCTTTTTTATATACCAGATTCTTTGATGTTGATAAAACCGGGAAAAAATTTCAGCCTGTAGGTATTATTACCAAAGATCCGGCATTTCAAGTTAGACAAAAGATCGTGCCGGTTGTTTTCATCACCAACCGTAGCTTTATTTATATTACCAAAGAAGAAATTACTTTTCTTGCCCAAAGCGTTAATGATTTAATTAAAAAGAAAATCACAGACTACCATTTGAATGCTGCCGGAGAAATACAAATAGACTGCGACTGGACGGCGGGAACCCGTGATGATTACTTCGCATTTTTAAAAGAACTGAAAAAAATTTCGAAAAAAAATATTACAAGCACGCTCCGTCTCCATCAGGTTAAAGATAAAACAAAAATGGGAGTCCCTCCGGTTGATAAGGTTTATCTGATGTGCTACTCCACTTCTTCACCGTTAGAAAATTCTAATAAAAATTCTATTCTGGATGTCCATACTCTTAAAAGTTATTTAAAAGATCTAGATAAATACCCTATCAAAAAAATTGAAGTCGCACTTCCCATTTATTCGTGGGGAATCGTTACCAATCATTTAGGCAAGCATAAGCTGATTAATGCTTTATCGGAAAAAGATCTCGAAAATTCAGATTTCAAAATAATCTCTGATTACGAAATTGAAATTGTAAAAGACGGATTTTATTTTGGCAATTACATGAATAAAGGCTTCAGGATAAAAGTTGAATCCATCTCCGACAGCCAGCTTACAGAAGCCATCAATTTTTTAGATAAAAAAATTAATCATTATTCTATTATTTATTATCAGCTTGACCGTAAATTTGTTAATAACCGAAATTTGAATTTTTAACTTTTCTAAGTTAACTTTAAATTTCCAACAATAACCAAACACTTCTTTATAATGAAAAAATATCTTCTTTCACTCGCCGTTGTTTCGCTGTTTTACACAGAATCCGAGGCATGTGCATGGTCTGACCCCGATTATGAATATTTCAATCTTTTTACCCAAAGTATTATTAAGGATAAATCTTACCTGCCTTTTCTCCACAGCTATTCAACACGATTTTATACCGATTTTAAACCTTCCCTGATTCCCGACGAAAATATTGAATCCTGGAAAAGATATTTTAATAATCAGTTAAGTTATGCTCAGACCGAATATCTGGTCAACAAGATGAATATTAATGATCTTAATGCTTTAAAAAAAGGATCACCAACCAATCAGCTTTTAGTAACATTAGGGTCTGGATTTTACCAAAAATACCGCGAAGGGATTGATTATCTTATTGAGGCCAAATATCTGGAGCCTTACATGAAAATCAATTATATTGAAAGTGCGGATTCCTTTTATTATTACAGAGAGCCGGGAACAGGAAAGAATGCCACCAATCTCGATTACAACAAAACCGTAGCTGCACTGACATCATTATACAATGCTGCAAAAAACCCTGAAATAAAACAGCGATACGGCTATCAGCTTGTGCGCTTTAATCATTATACAAGAAATTATGATGCCGCATTAAAAGCATTTAAAAACTATGTTGAACCGATCAGGCTGAAAGGCGCCCCTTACATTATGGCGCTCGACCAGGTTGCAGGAGCTCAGCGCGGATTGGGAATGAACAGTGAAGCCAACTGGAATTTCTTCCAGGTGTTCCGGGACAGCAAGAGCAGAAAAGAATCTGCTTTTGTTTCTATGAAACTTTCAGATACCGCTTCATTTAATAATATTTTGAAACGTGCTTCAACGAGTGAAGATAAAAACATGGCTTATTTCCTTTTGGGATATGAAGATTTCAACAATCCGATCCCCGTGATGGAAAAGATGTTTGAGATTAATCCGGATTCGGAGATCCTGAAAGTAATGGCCGTAAGAAGCATCAATGAACTGGAAAGAAGCTATCTTCCGATTTATTATTATACCAATGAAAACGGTACTGTTACTGAAAAAAAGAATTCCGAAAACAATACAGCTTCAAATAAAACAGAAACGGCAGAACCTAAAAAGGAAGAGCTTTCCTTTTGGCAGAAAATCGTACGGTTTTTCAAAAACCTTTTCAGCAGTAAGAAAGATAAAAATTCTACTGACGGAAAAGCAGATCAAAGCGATGATGAACTGCTGAACAATCCTGACAGGATTCCGGTATTCACTAAAAATAATTACTGGTATGATGATAAAACCAGAGATTTTCTGGATGACCTGGAAAAATTCACCTCAAAAACAAAAGAAAAGTCCAGGGATAAATACTGGCAGATTGCTGATGCTTATCTGAAATTCCTGAAAAAAGATTATAAATCTAGTACCGAAATTCTTGAGAATATCAAAACATCCAATCCAGAATATCTGGAAGAAATCAAAAGAATGAAAGTCTTAAATGATATTGTCTCCCAGCCTAAAATTGACGCTGACTATGAAAATCATTTAATGAAAGATTATTCTGAATATTTTGCTGAGAAAAAAGAAGTACCAAAAGACAGCACTGAAACAGATGAATACAATTATTACGGTGAAGTTCCTTCTACAGCCGATTTTCTGAAGGACGTTCTGGCCAACCGGTATTTTCTTCAGGGTGAAGACGGCAAATCTTTCCTGATGAACAACAAACTTTCCGACCTGCAGTACAGCCCGAACTCAAGTCTTGTGAAAAGCGTGGAAGACTTTTACAGGAAACCCAATAAAACACAGTTTGAACAGCAGATTATTGCTAAAAATATTGATGAAGTCGGAAATATTGATGCTTTCTTTGCGGTGATTTATGGTGACAGAGCCATGAGGCAGGCAGATTTTGAAAAAGCAAAAGCATATTATTCAAAAGCACGGAACTTCTCCGGAATTCCAAGAAATGAATGGAACTACGAGGAGAAAAAACTTACTCCCATGAAATATCAGCCGGGAGCTTACGACGGATTCAGCAATATCTCCGATCTTGTTTTTGGGCATAATGTCTGGGTAAGCTATCAAAGTTCACCGGAAGAAAGTATGAAGAAGGAAGATTATTCATTATTTCCATTTATTAAGCCAAGCATGAATAAACTGGAACTTGCCGATGCATTGATTCAGCTTAAGAAAATCGGGAACGGAAAAGATGAAAAATCTTCAAGAGCCAACCAGCTTATAGGAAATGTTTTGTACAATACTTCGATTCTGGGATATTACAGACAGCTTTTCGTGATGGATCTTGACAATTCTAACGGCGGAAAGTATTACTTTGATACTTCGGAAAAGTCAAATCCTTACCAATATTATTACAAAGGTTTTCCGGACAGAGTTTATATTGAGCCGGATAATTATGATCTGGCGATCAACTATTATAAACGAGCTTTAAATACGTCAACCAATAAAGAACAAAAAGCGAGGATTCTTTTCCAGATGGCCAGTGCAGAACAGGGAAAATATTATCAGTATGAAGCCAAGCACCCCTCAAATATTGATTACTCTGATCCGAAATGGAGTGAGAAAAGTGATGCCTACCAGAAGCAGCTTGATCAGATAAAGAATCAGAAATACAGAACCTATTTTGCGCTGCTGAAATCTCAATATGCCAATACGGAAACAGCCAAACAGCTAATGGGAAGCTGTTCTTATTTTGGGTATTTTATGAAGTAATTTTAAACAAAAAAAGGAATCAGTTCGATTCCTTTTTTTGCTGTTCCTGCAGCCACTCTTCATGCTTTTTCCTGAAAACCCTATCTTTATGATCCTGATTTCTTTGTGCTGCGTCAATTGAATGTGAAGCATGGATATCTTCATCTTCTTCGGCAAAGTCTGCCAGTTTTTCATAATAGCAATGAAGCTGATCGAGTTCTTTCTCCGTTAAATCTTCAATATCAACAATTCTGTTGCTGGCTTTTTCATTAGCGGCAATCAGTTCGTTCAGTTTAATCTGAATGGCTTTTGAATCTTTATTCTGCGCTTTCTGGATTAAAAACACCATTAAAAAAGTGATAATGGTTGTTCCGGTATTAATAACCAGTTGCCACGTTTCGGAATAGTGGAAAATTGGCCCAGATGCAGCCCAGATGATGACAATTAATGTTGCCCCGATAAATGCATAGGAACTTCCTGTAAACCTGGCTGCCCAATTTGAAAACCTTTCAAAGAAACTTTGATCTGCTTTAGACATTGTATTAATTTTTTCAGTAAAAAGGCAGCAAAAACTCCGCCGAACTTTACTTTACAAAAAGATTCTGCAAAGTAAGCTGTGATAATTTTATATAATTTTCCACGATTTTTTGATGAAGTTCGTTAAGTTCTATTTTTTTTTCGGCATACAATATTTTATTGTCCAGTACAATTTCAAGCATTTCGTTTGTCATCTGAGAATTTACTTTTGTTATTGTTAATTTATTTTCCAGCTTATTCAGAAAATCCTCATATAAACGAAACATTTTCAGCTGGGTTTTTGTTTCTAAAAGGATATTTTCTGTTTCTACCGAGAACTTCTGCTTTTCCAGCGACAGAATCTGGTTTAGGTAATTATTTTCCAGTTCCAGTTCGGCCAACTTTATATTTTTCTTCTTACTTGCCGGAAACAAAAATCCGATTCCCACCACGTAAGCTCTTCTAAAGCCCGGCGAGTCAAAATCATTCAGCCCCAATTCTACGTAATCTATGATTTTTTTCTGATTGGCTTTTTCTATATTATACTCATAGGAATTGGATTCTATTTTGCTTTTAACAGCCAGCATGTTTCCGGAAACACTATTTTCGGTTGTCAGCTGTGATAAATTTTCTTCAATAACCTGAGTGGCTATATAATTTTCTATGCTTTTAAAATCTATATTATTACGGGTATCGAGATTGAGCGCTAACTCTTTTTTCTGAGTTTCGAGATTGTATAATTTCGTCTCTTTTTCGACTTCAAGATTTAATATTTTTAATTGTGTTTCATTAATACTTTTAATTTTCGTAGGCTCTGCAACTACAATTTTGGTTAAGAGTTTTTCTTTCTCTTTATAAGACTCGATTAATCCCATCAACAATTCTGACTGATTCTTGGAAAAATAAATATTACTCCACAGGATTGTTGTATTATAAAGGTTTTCGTGAGCAGCAATTTCAGCATTTTGCTGGAAATTTTTCTCTTTCCACTTTATATATTCAGTTTCGTATTTTCTGGCTTTGAGAGGTGCAAAGTTTGCTTTTAAGGAGGTTCTCTGCTTAGCAAGCTCAAACTGGTCTGTCTTCGTACTCAAAGAGACTTTTTGTATCAGTGGGGAAGAAAATGAATATTCCAAAAAGCTCTTCGGGGCTTGTACAAAAGTTTTCAGATGATCGGCATATGTGTAATCCTGAGCACCGACTTTTGAAATTAGCCCAACAAAAATTAAGGTATATAAAATAAATTTCATATTCCCTTATGCTAAAATTTTAAAGAGAAAAAACCATTCTTCTTTTTTGCAAAAGTGATCATTACTTTTTCATTCTGTAATAATTTGTTATTCTTAGGAATTTCAATAGAAATATCCCTTCCGTACGTAATTACTTCCTGTATCTTTCTTAGTCTTGGCGGTATTTCTACCAGTCTGGAGCCGATTTCATTTATTCTTCCCAGATATGATCTTTCGTTATCACGTATAGACTGTACGATAAAAAAATCTCCTTTTTTAGGATCCAACGGAATATCTTCATAAATATAGCCCTGTACACTGGAAGCGGTAAGCTCCGAAAGCATGAGTAAAAGCTGGAATGAGGGTACATTTTCTCCCTGTTCGCACAAGATATTTCCTACGATTCCATCTTCAGGAGCCAATATTTCTAATTGCGTCACTTTTTTTTCCAGCAAATAGGTTGTATTTCTTAATGCTGAAGATTGTACTTTATTAATTTGCCGAACCTGATTAATCTGTATTCCTAAATGTTTTTCTTTAATGCGGGCAGATTGCAGCACTTCTTTTTTCTGTTCCTGTAAGAGATTGATTTGATTATCTATTTCCGAAAAATCTAATGTGCTTTTATCAACGTTTGAAAATTGTTCAATCAGCTTTATTTTATTTTGCTTTTCTGTTTCTAACTGCTGAATCTGAAGATCAATCTGTTTAAGCTGGTTGTCTGAAGTAAGATTGGATGAATTTAATTCCGAACTTAAATTATGCACATTCTGCATATTGAAAAGAGTATTTTCTTTTGCCTTTAATTTATTATTGGTAAGTTCATTTTTCAGCTCTCCCTGTGATACGATAAGCAAAATATCTCCTTTCTTTACTTTTTGCCCTTGTTGTACCAGGATTTTTTCTACCCGGATGTTCTGCTCACATTTTATCTCGGTTTCTCTGTTGTTTGCCACCCCGTAAAAAACAATATTTTCCTGATTAATATTTGCGAAAAAATAAGTCACGATAAAAATGCTGAAGAAGGCAATGATGTATACAAGATTATTTTTAAATATTTTCATCTTATAAATAGTTTTGATTCTGGTTTTCATTAATAAACCTGAATTTTATATCTTCAACTCCGTCTAAAGCTTCAATCTCCTTCATCAATCCCATAATATCATTTTCTTTCCGAAGCTCAATCCAGTAATATCTTTCGAAAGAATTACCATTGGAGGTTTCACCTGTTGCTTTTAGCGTTTTAAAGTCAAACAATACATTATATTTACAATATGTTTCCAACAAAAGAGCAATCTCCTTTTCCTGCCGGAAAGTACTATTCTGGGTAAACTGCAATTGGTACTCGGCTACTTTAAGAGTACTGAGAGGGGAATATTTAAAAATAACAGCTATTATACAAAATGTAACGGTCCCGATAATTGCCATAACAACACCAAATACTCCACAAGAAATCCCGATCATAATTATGGCAAACATAAAAGCGATATTTCTTGGGTTTCTTATGTTTGTACGAAACCGTATCATGGCTAATGCTCCCATTAATCCCAATCCTCTGGCAAGGCTGTCTCCAATGGCCATTACTATTGTAGTAGAAACCACCCCTATAAAAATGAGTGACTGGATAAATTTATTGGTATCCGGATTTTTTTGTGTTGTGATCTCATACGTGAAAGCAACTAACGAGCATAAACAAAAGCTTAAAATGATAATAATTAAATTATTCATTATGCTTGGCTCACTGCTGTTTGATTTTAACAATTCTAACATTATTTGTGTTTTTTAAAAAATTCTAAAGAAAAATAGTCTTTGATTTTATTAAGGCAGTTCTTACGCAGAAAGAAAAGTATTGGACACTTTTCCAATACTTTTCAACTAAAAGATTAATCTGTGTGATACCTACAAGAAAATCGTATTATAAAAGACTATCCTTTATCCAGATAGCCTTTTTTTGTTTTATTTAAATTTATTTTTTGATAATCTTGAATGTTTCTGCTTTATTATCAGCATCAACGATCCTCATAATATACATTGCTGTCGGCAAATAAGATATATTAACTATATTCTGTTTTTGCTTTAACCTGGTAGTGAATTCCAGCTTACCTGATAAGTTATAGATATAAACTGCAGAATTCTCAACAGGCATATCAATATGAAGTTCTGAAGAAACAGGGTTTGGATATACTTTAACATTTGCTTTCGGCTCAATATCTATTTTATCATCCTTTTCTTTTTCCTTTTCTTCTTTAGGTTCTTCAACAGTTGTTTTAGCAGTTGAGTTATCACTGTTAATAAGTACCGCTTCCCAACTTTGTGGCAATGCATTATCAAGATCATTGTTAATCAGTTTCAGATAATACCCCTGTCCGTTTGCCTGAGTAGGCCATGGTGAATTTTTACTGTAAGTAACCACATCTGCTACACTTCCCGTTGCATCCTTGAATGTTATTGTTTCTCCGTCGTTATTAAGACTTCCACTGGTCCACTGATATTTCGGAAGATTGTTGAATCCTGTAATCAGAGAAGTGTTTTTTACCAGCATCATGGTCTGATTTGGTGCTAAAGTGGTTCCTGCAGGGAATATATAATTTATAGCATCTGAAATCGTGTAACCCGTTAAATCCAAAGGTTTGTTTCCTGCGTTGCTCAACAATAAGAACTCCGCATCAGAATTATTCTGAGGTCTGTAGTTAATTCCTGAAATCACCAGTTTACTTGCAGCTGCTTTTGTAACTTTCACAGCCTGATATGTGATAGGTCCCCAATTGTTCGTGGTAAATGCTCTTGAAACTATGGTATAATTTCCTACAGGAAGCAAAAATCCGGTATTGTATAATTTTGCATCCGGAGAAACAACGCCATCATTGCCCATAGGATCGGTTCCGTTAATGGTGTAATATACCTGTGTCCCTGAATTTGGATTTGTAATGGTTACAGGTGTTTCATCAATAATGTCTGCTGCACAGTTAATGGTTGTTTTGGATAGCGTGTGGGCAAGCCCGTTTGAAAGCCATTTTGCGATGTTATAATTTACCCGTTCCGGCATTTCATTGATAATTCTTGTATTGCTTTGTTTCCATAAGTTATACGTGTTGCTGCTAAAGGCCAACCACGCAGCATCCACTTTATAAATTAAATCCAGTTCCTGTGCAGCACTTTGCACTTTTGCCTGTAAAGAAGCAGCTGTAAGCGGGGCCCCGTCTGTCTGCATCTGCATAAGAACCTGGTCTTTTACCAATGTTTTAAACTCAAGATTTCCATTGTTTCCAATAAAAGGAGAAAACAATGTTCCCGGGCCGTGCAGTCCATACCCATAATTATTCCACTTTGTAGTGTATGTTCCTCCATTTACCGAATTTTGTTTAAAAAATCCTCCATCCGTATCATTGATCATGAATCTGAATTTTGTAAAATTAGGCGCCTCATTATGTCCTATTGCGATAGCTTCGTTCTCTGTATCTCCCATCATATACATCAGCATAAACTTGATATAATCATCCACATCTACTTTTTGCTTGAAAAGCTGGAAGTTTTTTGAAGCTGCTGCATTTCTCACTTCATTCCATTTTTGAGGATCTCCTTCTCCTGAGTATACTACACCAAAAGACCATAAGCCATCCTGCATATTAACACTGGTGTAGTTTTCGCCGTCATCTCCAAAATATTCTTCCATATTTTGTCTTGAGAAATCATCGCGAATGGTTTTAATCCCTTTGTAAAGACCGTTTACATACAGATGTACAAACTTTGTATTCAACGCAAACTTGCCCATCTGCTTCTGGGTATTCATAAATATCTTCTCACTGAAACGCGAATATCCTAACCCAAATACATTTCTTGACGGCCCGTCCTGCCCTTCTTTTAACTGGATAGAATTAAACTTATTGGATGGCGGATAAAGATCTCCCGGAATCGCTTCAAAAAAATTATATTCCGCCTTCTTTACATTCCATTCTTTACTAAATTTAACCTTAATTCCCGGGTTAGGCCCATAGCCAGAGCTTTCCTGACCAAATATTGTAACCCCTGAATTACTGTAAAAGGTTTTGTTATTAGAATTAATATTATTGTCTATATATTCAAAAGAACTTCGCTGATAAATACTGCTCGTCAGGGAATTGTTTATCGACAGGGACACAATTGGTATCTGGGATAAGCTCTGTGCATATTCAGACGCTGTAATATTATTTTTGTATTCCCACCCTGTTTCACTGGCAAACCCATCGGATAAAAAGTAAGAATTTGAGATAACTCCGGAATTATTACCATTCGCATCATACGCATAATATTTCACTACCGAATTTTTGTTGATGGGAATTGGCCCTGTATAAACAGTCCCGATTGTTTCGGACGGGAAAACCCCATTTACAGTGTACCTAATTGTAGAACCCGAAGGTGCCGTGATGGAAAGGTTAAAGCCTGTGGGATAAACTCCTCGTTTATGGCTGATTCCTGTTATCAGATTAAGTTTTGAAAGCTGATTGGTCTTATTATAGGAGTCTTTAATAAAACTTGCAAAAGCACCTGAACCGTCCTGCATCCTTCCATAACTTTCATTAAACGACATTTCCGGAAAGTCTACATAATCCTGCTGAATAACTGTTCCGTTAACTTTTCTTGATAAGTATAATTTCTCTCCGGAATTTTTTAACTTTAAATTCAAATGCCCGTCTCCGGCTTCCGGTGATTCGTCTGCAGACATTACTAAAAATCCTTTAGCCGGAATACATAAATTTTTAAGTTCGTGAAGTGTTTTGTTTCCATTTTTATTTGAAATGTAAACGCCACTGTTTTCATTATTAAAGTACACGGGGTAATTATGATTATTATAAAGCTCAATCCAGTCTTCTTCCTGGCTCAAAGTTCCCTGAGAAGACACTTCATTAATATACAGTTGTGTCATGTTGGCAGGATTTTGCTCTATACCTTCTATTGTAAGCGGTTCTGTGGTACCAGCTAAAGCAATCTTCAATTTAGGCTGTAAAAATTCACTTGAATTTCTGGAATGGGTAATCATCGAGCCTTCTACTGTTTCAAATTTAAAAGCTAAATCTTGTCCTGATTTCCATCCATCTAAAATATTCTGGTGAATAATATTTTTCAAATTAGGCGTTTTATAAACAGGCTGATTGAAAGCATTGTTTTCACTCACAGCATTCCATTCTTGTTGAATAGTAGTATAATCTCTGTTTGTAATTGAATTTCTTACTGCTGTATAAACCTTTGCATCTCTTAATTCTGATGAAATCTTAATTTTTACAGGAGTCGTGGAATTCCCGTATTTATAAAATTCAATCCATGCACTTACTACTTTTGCACCTTCAGGAATACAAACATTATCAAATTTCACGGTATTGATTTCTGCGTTTGCTCCTGTATTAAAGCTAAGAAGCCCATTTAAGTTTACATTTCCTGTTGAAATATTCTCTGCGGCATCATTGTCGGAATTAGCTACGTAATACATCGTTTCTTCATCATCAATCTGAATAGGATTCGCTGTAGAGCCAACTATTACGTTATTTGTATATTCAATAACCAGGCGGGGCTGTAGAAGTTCGTTCCCGTTTCTTGAGAAAACATTCAATGGAGACGTAGACTCCGGCAGGGATTCAAATTTAAATGCAAGACTTTGTCCCGGCTGCCATCCTTTCGATCTGTTTTCATCAATAATCAAACGTAAATTCGGAGTTCTGAATTTTTGTTCATGCTGAGTAGGAAAGCTTAAATTAGCAGCAGAAAATACAACCTGATTGGCAGAATAATTTCTTCCGGTTACCTGATTTGCAGTGTTGGTATAAACCGACGGATTCCCGATTTCTGTATTGATTTTTATTTTGGAACCGAAAGTATTGGTAGTTCCATAGGAAGAAAATTCAATATAAGCATCGGTAATTTTCGCATTTGTGGGTATATCAATACCATCGAATTTTATCGTATTTGTTTGTGGAACTGAAAGAGTACCCCCGCTTAACGATACTACGCCCAAATTAGCATCAACACTTCCCAATGCAAGATATTGTGTCGCATCATTATTAGTAAGTGCGGTATATCTTGTTATCTTTCCTTGTGCAGGCATTGCTCCCACGCTTGGTCCCTGATTGTTATTTAAAAATTCAACAACCAAACAAGGTCGGTAGTTTGCAGATCCATTGGCAGACCATGCATTGGCAATCCCTCCATTTCCTTCTATCAAAAATGCCATGCTTTGACCAGATTGCCATCCTGCCAAACGGTTTTCGTCTATGATTTCTTTTAGATTGGGTGATGTTTGCTTTGTATTGGCGACATTCCATGAGTTTGTTATCCCCCAGTTTACCTGTCTTTGAGAGTATTTTCTTGAGGTAATATTTTGCCTGGTCGTATTGTATGCCAATGAATTTCCCAATTCTGTCCTAAACTTCAGCTCGGCATTAGCGGCATTGCTTCCATAAGAATACAGCTCAATATAAGCATTGACAATTTGTGCATTGGCTGGTATTTGTACGTTATCAAAACGGAGCGCTGTTATTTGGGGAAAAGGTCCTGTTTTTCCTCCCAATTCCAAAACACCACTATCTAAATACATATCGCCACTGGTAAGTATCTGCTCCGCATCATTATTTCCACCGGATATCACTACACTTGCAGACCCTGTTGCCGACCAATAGTCAATAACCAGCGTCGGGCGATATCCTGCAGGCGCCGAAAAAGATTTTACGGTAAAAGATCCCTGCTCATTTCCTGTAAGGCGGAAAGCGATATTTGCATTAATAATTCCCAAAGGAAACATTTGCTGCAATAAAGCCTTCAGTTCCGGTGAATTATATTGTTGATTTACAACACAGGTAGTGGTTGTCCAGTTTACTGATGAAGAAGTATAGATTCTGGATTTAATATTAATACCTGTGGAGGCAGGATAAGGAAGTGAGCTTCCGATTTCTCCTTTAATATTAATGATAGTACCGGAATTACTTGCCTCATCTCCATAAAATACAATATAGGCATTGTTGATAATAGCATCAGAAGGAAGCGTAACTCCTTCGAAACGTAAAAAGGTTTCCTGAGAGCTTGCTCCGTCTTTGCCATGCAATTCTAAATCTGAACTTGTGAAGTTGGCTGTATTGTTCTGACTAACTTCTACATCATTATTCTGACTGCTTATTTCAGTTTTAGCCTGATTTTGGGCTAAAACAAAAATATTGCAGCATATGAATAACAACATACTAATTTTTTTTCTCATCTTTAAATAACTTAGTAAGGGAATAAAGGAGAAATTTGATTTTCTCCTTTATTGAGGAACAGCAATGCTATTCCATTTTTTTGTATATAAATATTTGTGTTTTTAGGTAAGCTGTTTAGTTCCCATATACCTGAACATTATGCAGTGCCCATGCGAAAACATTGGTAAAAAGCTGGGCAGTTGCCACATCACTATTATCCCCATATTTATCTCCAAAAATAAAAACTCCGGAATTATTGTCTATATTGGCAACCATAAGGTTTCTGGAACTATCACTAGTCCTTACACCATATTTCACTGTACCTGCTACGTTAGTTGCAATAAAAGCCTGATTAGATGCTTGTCTTGGAACAGCAGTAGGGGTCGTATAAGGAAGGGTATATCCTGTTGGAGCTACCAAAACCTGGCTTAAGTTAGAAGGAATAACGGTTGCTGTACCACTAGCATCTGCTTCAACAAAATACCCTAATGCTTCAGAAAATTGAAGTTCATTGATTTCGTCACCCTGATCAATTAAAATCCCTCTTCCTGAATTTACCCAGTCTTTTATCAATGATACAGTACCACTGTTATATTCACCACTATTGCGTCCGTTAAGATATACAATGGAAGCATTAACCAGAGCATCACTTACCGCAATTGCTGAAGTAGGGCTTACACATTTCACCTCAATACTCTGCGTACCGGCATATGATAATGCAGAACCAACCGATCCTCCTGCTGGGGCAGCTCCGCCGGTAAGCCAACTACCTATTTTTCCGCCGGCGTTACCGGAACTATGATTGCAGCCTGTGATTAAGCCGGTTTCCTCATTGCTTCCGTTAATATTTACAACTACTAATTTGGATGTTGATCTGGTAAGAAATCTTACAGCCACATTGGTACAGATGATTCCATTTGCATCAGTAATTGTAGGCTTTATCGTAACCGTTGCATTGTACGTTCCTACAGCACCCGGTGTACCACTGCTTGGATATAAGATAACATTTTGGTTTCCAAGGCTTGTAAAACTTCCTGAGGCAATAAATGTGATCCCGTTTACCGTAGCCGTATAGCTGTAAACTCCCAATTTTGTAACTCTTACAGGTATGTTAATATAAATATTTTGCTGAGATATCGGTTTGTTGATATCATATGCTCCTGATACAGAAATAAGACTACAGTCTGTAAAATCTATATTCCCCTGCTCCTGGCCGCATAGACTTTTCCAGTCGCCTTTAGCATTTGTGGTGTCCCATACCCATATATCATAACAATTGGTTGTTGTATTGAAAATTGTTAACCCGTTTTCTGAAGCTCCCGGAGCAATATTATCTCTATCTGTGGAGCTAAGACGTGTTAATAGGGTGCCGGTATTCCTGTTTTTAGAAACTACATCGAGGGCAGATTTTGGATTTGGAGTTACTGTGTTAACGCCTACCTGTGCATTTGCTGAGGACATGGCTAATGCCATAGCCACAATTAATAATTTTTTTTCGATCATAATGGTTTTATTTTTTAAAGAAAGCGCAAATATAAGTGTAAAATCTAAAGCAAATTATTGCAATTTAAGTGAATACTCATAAGGATTCAATTATTTAGCAAATAAAATTAATTCATTGAATACCAATAACATAAATAAATATTTTATAAAATCACTTATCCTCAAAAGTTTTTTTAACTTTGCATCCCTTAATCAAACAACACAAATGTCAGATCAAATTATCACAAAACCGCAAGTGCCTTATCTTGTCCAAAATGAAAATTCAGTTCGTAAAAAATTCTTAATACAATTTCTGTACTCTTTAATATTTATATTTATTGTTTTCGAGATCATATATTGGGTATTCGATTTAATGCTTCTATTTATAATCAACAGTATTGGCATTATCATTCATGTTTTACTTTTAATTTACTTTTACAATTTTAGTTTTACAGTTATTAAGCCATTTACCAATCTTTATTTAATTTTCATCTCTATTTTCATTACTATATTTGTTATATTACTTTGGAAAGTTGAATCGATAATTTTCATGTGGTATATTCTTATACCTTTGGGAGTAATAAACCTCTTCTCATACAACGCTGCTATAAAATGGGGCATTTATATTTTAGCAATGACTATTTTGGTTTTTATTATACCTTTTCATCAATATTATCATCTAAAAATAGCGGATCAGCAATTTATTACCTATTTTACTGTATTTACTTTTACAAGTATATTCTATCTGGTCTGTTTTATCATTTATTTTAATGAGAAAATTTTCAGGAATAGCCGACAGTGTACAATGGTAGCAGAAGCTGATAAAAAGAATTTCGAATCTGAAAAAAAACCATCAAGCATAGCGTTTTCAGCAGATGAGGAAAATAATAAGTATAATGAATTATTTGCTGAAATTAAGGCGTATTTAGAAAAAAACAACCCTTTCAAAGATCCTGATTTTAGTATACAACAGCTCGCAACTGAGCTGAACAGCAACAGCACTTATATATCACGTGCCATTAATATGAATACAAATATGAATTTTAAAACATTTATCAATAAGTACAGAATCAATCAGGTAAAGCAAGACCTAAATGACATTGACAGCAATAAATATACGCTCATGTATATATATACCAGTGCAGGTTTTAAATATCAATCTACTTTTAATAAGGTATTCAAACAAATAGAGAATATCACTCCTTCTGAATATATCGCACAAAAAAATAAAGATGCAGTCGGAAATATTCCAGAATAAAATGGTTAATACATCTTTTCAGATTTGATAATATGCAGCTAAATCTTTTTTAGGCTGGAAATAAAAACTCCGCCGAAATAGCGGAGTTAGGTTAAGTTAATTGGTAATGAAATTAGTTATAGTGTATTGCTTTATCAAGCTCTATGGGATTGTTGTTTTTCTTAATGTTTTTCTGCATCATTTCAGAAAGTTCTTTGAATTGTTCAGGACTTTTTACTTCAATTCCCATCACCATAAAACGAGCGCCGGGATTGGTGTTATTTTTATAGTGTTCCTTAAAGGTGTGCAATGGATCATTATAATAATCCAACATCATTTTCTTAAGCCTGGATTCCGGGATTTTGATGGGCTTCTGTCCTCCAAAGTTTTCAAGAATTCCCAGTGTTTCATAGGTTTTGGGAAGCTTGTAGCTTTTTACCAATGAAAATTTGAAGTTGTCTTTTTCATCGTAAATCTCAAAGATCATTCCCGGCAAACCTTTGAATTTGTAAGGTCCCTCATGAAGGCTGATCTCTTTAGTAAACCATGCAGTCCAGTTTCTGCCTCCGTATTTCGCTGTGGCTTTCTGGAGCTTATAACCTCCGATCATTTTTGTTTCATCGGCAAGATTCCAGTTTATTTTATCATTGGTTTCGACAACGAACATATTCTGAATCATAATGTAATTTGTGTTTATATTCGAATTTTTCTTTCTCGTGATCGCAGGAGTATCGTCCCAAACCACGTTATTTTCACCTCTTGTTTTATTGATCGAATCAGCGACTACAAAATCATAGTTATAGAATTTCACGTCTTCCGGATTTACATCCAGCACCATGCTTACTTTTCTTTTTTCCGTTGATGAGGAATCTGTTTTAAAATGATATTCATAAATAAATCTGTGCGTTTGTGCACTCAGTGATAAGCTGAACATTATCATTGCAAGGAGAAATTTTTTCATAGTAATAGTTTATATTTTGCTAATTATTTTTTATTTCAGGATAGCGAACCGCTTTATCAAGTTCGATAGGATTATTATATTTTTTGATACGTTGTTGCTTTTCAATGGCGTACTGTCGAAGTTCTTCCGGCTTGTAAATTATTCTTCCATCCTCCAGTGCCAATTTATTATCCTCATTAATTGCAATCTGCCCGCTGTTGATAAATTTTATAGGATCATGATAATAGCTCAACAGCATCGACTGGTATTTTGAATAAGGAATTTCTACTCCTCTTGCTTTCGCATTTTTATAGAAACTGATGAATTGTGTATCAACAAAATTTTCAGATTTATTGAGCGAAAAATGATAATTCTCTTTATCATCGTAAATTTCAACGATCAGTCCGGGCAATCCGTGAAATTTGTAGGGACCTTCCTGAAAAGGAATATCTTTGGAAAACCATGCGATCCAGTTTCTTCCTCCAAATTTTGCCGTCGCCTTCTGTAGCTGTAAGGACGATGTTCTTTTAGTTTCCTTTTCAATTTTCCATGAGATTTTCGGATCATCTTTCAATTGGTAAATATCAAAACTCTGGATACTGTAAAGAGTATACTGCCTGGTTTTAATTTTTTTACTCATAAGATCGTTAGCTTTCCCGCTGAAAGTTCTTAATCCTGAAGCTTTTTCAATAGAATCGCTTACAAAAAAAGGGCGTTCATAATAAAATGTTTCATCCGGATTGATATCAAGATAATAGTTTGATTTCCGCACTTCGGTTGATGCGGAGTCTGGTCTGTAAACAACATAATAGACAAAACGGTGGGTCTGTGCAGTTACTGAAACAGCAAATAATATGATAATATGAAGGAGTTTATTCATAGTAATATTTTTTACAAATATACATATAAAATAGAACCTTGCAATACATAATACTAATTTTAACACTTTATTATTAAATTGGTTTATATGAAATAAAAAAATCCCTCTTCTTTCGAAAAGGGATTTATTATCATAGCACGCTTCGACTGTGCTCAGCGTTTGGAAACTCAATTGTGAGAACCGGAAAGCTTCTATCAATCAGACTTCCATTTTCCGGGATAATTATCACACTTTAATTTCAACATCTACACCTGAAGGCAGTTCTAATTTCATTAGAGCATCAACAGTTTTAGAAGAAGAAGAGTAGATATCCATCAATCTCTTGTGAGCTGATAACTGGAACTGTTCTCTTGCTTTTTTGTTTACGTGCGGAGATCTCAACACAGTGAAGATTCTCTTATTGGTTGGCAATGGAATCGGTCCGTTTACAACAGCACCGGTAGCCTTTACCGTTTTTACGATTTTCTCTGCAGATTTATCTACCAGGTTGTAATCGTAAGATTTAAGTTTTATTCTGATTCTTTGTGACATTTTAATCTAATTTAATATTAACCTTTAGCCTTAGCGATTACTTCTTCAGCAACGTTTGTTGGAGCAGCTTCATATCTTTCGAATTCCATAGAAGATGTTGCTCTACCTGAAGATAATGTTCTAAGAGAAGTTACATAACCGAACATTTCGGATAGCGGAACGAAAGCTTTGATAACTTTAGCGTTATTTCTATCGTCCATACCGTTTACAGTACCTCTTCTTCTGTTAAGGTCTCCTACGATATCACCCATATATTCTTCCGGAGTTACAACTTCCAGTTTCATGATGGGTTCCATGATTACTGCTTTAGCTGCTCTACCAGATTCTTTGAATCCCATTTTAGCTGCTAATTCGAAAGATAGCTGATCCGAGTCAACCTGGTGGTAAGATCCGTCTTTCAATACGATTTTCATTGATTCAACCTCAAAACCAGCCAAAGGACCGTTCTTCATTGCTTCTCGGAAGCCTTTCTCAACCGAAGGAATAAATTCTTTTGGAATGTTACCACCTTTAATTTCGTTGATGAATTCAAGGCCTGTTTTTCCTTCGTCTGCAGGACCTATAGTAAACACAATATCTGCGAACTTACCTCTACCTCCTGATTGCTTTTTGTAAACCTCTCTGTGGTTGGCAGTTTGTGTAAGTGCTTCTTTGTATTCTACCTGTGGCTGTCCTTGGTTAACTTCTACCTTGAATTCTCTTCTCATACGGTCTACGATGATATCCAAGTGAAGCTCACCCATACCGGAGATGATTGTTTGTCCTGAAGCCTCGTCTGTCTTAACCTGGAAAGTAGGATCTTCTTCAGCCAATTTAGCCAAAGCGTTACCCATTTTATCCTGGTCAGCCTTAGTTTTAGGCTCAACAGCGATACCGATTACCGGATCCGGGAAAATCATTGATTCAAGAACGATTGGGTTCTTTTCATCAGATAAGGTATCTCCTGTTTTAATATCTTTAAATCCTACAGCTGCACCGATATCTCCAGCTTCGATAAACTCAACCGGATTTTGCTTGTTTGCGTGCATCTGATAGATTCTGGAAATTCTTTCCTTGTTTCCTGATCTTGTGTTTAAAACATAAGAACCGGCATCCAATCTACCTGAATATGCTCTGAAGAATGCTAATCTACCTACGAACGGGTCAGTAGCAATCTTAAATGCTAATGCAGCGAATGGCTCATCTACAGATGGCTTTCTTTCGATTTCAGCGTCAGTTCTTGGATCTGTACCTGCAATATTATCCTTATCCAATGGAGAAGGAAGATATTTACAAACAGCATCAAGCATGAACTGTACTCCTTTGTTTTTGAAAGAAGAACCACAAGTCATAGGAATGATAGAAAGATCAATAGTCGCTTTTCTTAATGCTTCGTTGATTTCTTCTTCAGAAATTGAATCCGGATCTTCGAAGAATTTCTCCATCAAAGTCTCATCATAATCAGCTACGGCTTCTACTAATTTCTCTCTATATTCAAGAACCTCATCCTTCATGTCTTCAGGAATCGGAACTACTTCATAAGTAGCACCTTGTCCAGCTTCATCCCAGATGATCGCTCTGTTTTTAATTAAGTCTACAACTCCTTTGAAGTCTTCTTCAGCACCGATTGGTAAAACGATTGGAACGGCGTTGGATCCTAACATTTCTTTTACTTGTTTTACAACGTTCAAGAAGTCAGCACCTTGTCTGTCCATTTTGTTTACGAATCCCATTCTTGCCACTTTGTAGTTGTCAGCAAGTCTCCAGTTTGTTTCAGACTGAGGCTCTACTCCATCTACTGCAGAGAATAAGAATACAAGACCATCCAATACTCTTAAAGATCTGTTTACTTCTACGGTGAAGTCAACGTGTCCCGGTGTATCGATGATGTTGAAGTGGTAAGGTTTTGTTTCAGGTAATTTTTTTCCCTGATCTGTTGGGAAATTCCAGTTACAAGTAGTTGCAGCAGAAGTGATGGTAATACCTCTTTCTGCTTCCTGCTCCATCCAGTCCATTGTAGAAGCACCATCGTGAACTTCACCAATTTTGTGGTTGACACCTGTATAGAATAAAATTCTTTCTGTAGTGGTAGTTTTCCCTGCATCAATGTGAGCAGCAATACCAATATTTCTTGTATATTTAAGATCTCTTCCCATTTCAGATTAGAATTTGAAGTGTGAGAAAGCTTTGTTTGCTTCCGCCATTTTGTGAGTATCAGTTTTCTTTTTGAAAGCAGCACCTTCTTCTCTTGAAGCAGCTACTACTTCGTTAGCCAGTTTTAAAGCCATAGACTTATCATTTCTCGCTTTAGAATATTTGATTAACCATTTCATGGCCATAGAAATTTTTCTATCTGCTCTGATTGGCATCGGGATCTGGAAATTAGCTCCACCTACTCTTCTGGAACGTACTTCTACGTGAGGCATTACGTTTGTTAATGCATCTTTCCAGATTTCAAGGGCTGTTTTTTCAGTATCTCCTTTTTTAGTTTCTACAATATCCAACGCATCATAGAAAATTTTGAATGCGATTGACTTCTTACCGTCAAGCATTAAGTTGTTTACAAATCTAGTTACCAATTGATCATTAAATTTCGGATCTGGTAACAACGGTCTTTTTTTAGCTTTCGTCTTTCTCATTGTCTTATTCCTTATTTAATGATTATTTTTTCTTTCCTTTTGCTGGTGCAGCTGGTGCCTGACCTGGCTTAGGTCTCTTAGCTCCATACTTCGATCTTCTCTGTGTTCTTCCATTTACACCAGCGGTGTCTAAAGCACCTCTTACGATGTGGTAACGTACTCCCGGTAGGTCTTTCACCCTTCCGCCTCTCACCAATACTATCGAGTGCTCTTGAAGATTATGTCCTTCGCCCGGGATGTAGGCGTTGACTTCTTTACCGTTAGAAAGTCTTACCCTTGCAACTTTTCTTAGCGCAGAGTTCGGTTTCTTAGGAGTGGTAGTATATACTCTCGTACATACACCTCGTCTTTGTGGACAAGAATCAAGGGCAGCCGATTTGCTCTTCTTGGCAAGCGTGGCTCTTCCTTTTCTTACTAATTGTTGAATAGTAGGCATTTAATTGCTTTTTATTTTAGGGTGCAAAAATAATAATATTTTTTTAATTAACAAGCAGTTATACAGAAATAATAATTTTATTTAAAATTTAATTAACAGATATTTACGGTTGCGTCATGATTGTTACTTTAACATTTTTGTTCCACGTAAAGTTCCTTACATTTTCTTTAAGTTTTTCGAGATCATCCTGATCAACCGCATAAATACTTACCTTATCCCTGGCTACACTAATCGGATTATTAATTTTAAGTTCGGCAGCCTTTTTCCAGTTTTCAGGAATATGATTTTGAAGCCAGGCATCATAAATGATGGCAATATTATATTTATTATCAGCAGTATATTGTGTCAGAAAACTTTGAAATTCAGTATCCGGAACTCTTTTATTTTCATTAAAAACAATGGTTTCCACAGAACCCAACCCTGCCGTATCCAGCAAATGAATATCTGTGAAATAAGTAATTGCCCCAATATCGTTGGCTATTACTTTTGATTCATTATAATAAGTGTGAAGAAATTTTGCCGACTGCATTTGCTGCTCATAAATATTTTTCCCTCCGTTTTCAAGCATTTTATGAGCGAACGAAAACTTGTAAATCAATAAAAAAATGTTCATCAATACAATTCCTGCAATCAGCCGTTCACTTTTAATATAGTTCCTGAAATTTCCAAAAAGGCCTTTCAGTTTGGGAATAAGAGCCATTGAAAATCCGGTGAGAATGTATGCTTCGTAACGGAACATTCCTTTAAGATCTGCAAACATTGAATGACAAATCATCAGTAAAGAAATCACGATCAATAAAAAGTTGCTCTTGATAATGTCTTGAAAATGTTTCTCTTTGGAATCTTTTACAATTAAAATAATACTTAATAAAACAGGAAAAAAGCCGACTTTATAAAAACTTACGTTCAGTAAAAAATTATCTAAAAAAATTGTTTTTAACTGATGCGGAAAATTGGAATCAAAGCTGAATTTTGTTCCTTTTACAATAACTGAATTCGGGAATAAATATCCATCCTGCTGATAATTCAGCCAACAAAATATAATGATCGGAATAAAACCTGTTAATAATACAAGGAATGCTTCTCCCCATTTTTTTATCAGAATGAAAACAAAAGCCAAAATCATGAAATAAAACATGCTTTCAAAACGCACCAACCCCATCAATATTAAAGAGAGGTAAAATCCATAAACCGAATATTTATTTTTAAAATTTGATAAACAATAAAGATTTACCACAAATAAGAAAACATGGAAAACATGCTCCATTCCGGACAAAACCTGAAGATGCAAAACCGAAAAGAATAAAGTAAAAAGAACAGCAATAACCGTATTCTTACTGCTATTAAATATTCCTGAAAAATACCGGTTTAAAAAATACACCGTACCCAAACTAAAAACAATATTAATATAGATTGAAAGCTGATCGTTATTTCCGAAAATTCTGATGAGAACACTCAAAAAATAAGTAAAAAGCGGCGATGAAGATGTAGAAGAAAACTGATACTTCGTAACTCCCCAAATATCATAAAGTGCAAAGTTTTTAGCCATCGCCAGGTGAATGTATGCATCATCAATAAGATAAACATAGTTCCCATCCGTTTTAGAAACAGATAATAAATAATATGCGGCACAAACTATAATAAAAACCGCTGCCGAAATTAAAAAACTTTTTTGAGCAGGCTTGGAATCACTTAACATAAAAATTAATTCTAAGAATTTCAAAGATAAGTATCATCAATCATGAATATAGAATTTCGGCATAATATTTACTTAAATTTGTTTTGTAAAAAATAAACTATCATTAATATGAAAAATGCGAACATTATAGGACTTCAGGAAGAAGATTGCAAAAAAATAGCTGAAAAGCTGAATGTACTTTTAGCCAATTACTCCATATTCTACCAGAACACGAGGGGTTCTCACTGGAATATCAAAGGAGATCAGTTCTTTACGCTTCACCCGAAATTTGAGGAACTGTATAACAATCTGGTTTTAAAGATTGATGAAATTGCAGAAAGAATCCTTACTTTGGGTGCAACACCGGCTCACAATTACTCAGACTATCTTAAAGTAGCGACCATCAAAGAAAGCCAGGAAGTAAATGACGCCAACAAAAGCGTAGAAAATATCCTCAACTCATTTAAAGTAGTAATTGATTTGCAAAGAGAACTTCTGGATATCACGGATGAAGCCGGAGATGAAGGAACAAACTCCCAAATGAGCGACTACATCACAGAACAGGAAAAAGAAGTATGGATGTATAATTCTTACTTAGGTAAATAATAAAATTTTACATCTCAATTAAAAAAATCACCTTACATTTAGGTGATTTTATTTTTATTAATTATATTTGCGTATAAATTACACAATCATGCACGACGTTCGATTGAATTCAATTCTGGATAACGATTTCTATAAAATTACCATGCAAAATGCGGTGGTAAAACTTTTTCCAGGCTCTGTAGTAAAATATGAATTTATCAACAGAGGAAAACACCAGTTTCCGGCCGGTTTTGATGCAGCTTTACGAGAAGCTGTCAACAAAATGGCAGAACTGAAACTCACTAAAGAAGAAAAAAAATTCATGGCCAGAACCTGTCCGTATATCGATCTGCCCTATCTTGATTTTCTGGAAGGGTATCATTACGATCCGTCCGAAGTAAAAATTCACCAGAAAGGAAGCGAACTTTCCGTAACCGTAGAAGGACTGTGGTACAGAACAATTCTTTGGGAAGTTCCTCTGCTTGCATTAATCAGCGAGTTGCACTACGAAATGAACCATATGGAAAGAGATTCCAATGAAATCGTGATGAACAGAACCCTTGAAAAGGCTAAAACTCTTGAAAAGCTCGGTGTTAATTTTGCTGAATTCGGAACCCGGAGAAGACATTCACACAGGGTACAGAACCTGGTTGTGGAAGCTTTAACCCAGAATAAAAATTCAACATTTATCGGAAGTTCCAACGTGCATTTTGCGATGAAGTACGGCGTAAAGCCCATCGGCACCCACGCACACGAATGGTTTATGTTCCATGCTGCAGAATATGGCTTTAAAATGGCCAACGAACTGGCTCTGGAACATTGGGTGGATGTATACAGGGGAGATCTTGGTGTTGCACTTTCAGACACGTATACAACTGATGTTTTTTTCAAACAGTTTGATAAAAAATTTGCTAAACTTTTTGACGGGGTGCGTCATGACAGCGGCGATCCGCTCACGTTTGCAGACAAAACCATAGCCCATTATCAAAAACACGGCATCAATCCTTTATTTAAATATATTATTTTCTCCGATGGTTTGAATCTTGAAAAGGTGGAGGAAATCACCAATTACTGTAAAGGAAAAATTGGTGTATCTTTCGGAATCGGAACCAACCTCACCAATGATGTAGGCTTAAAACCTATGAATATTGTGATGAAATTAATTGGTGTTCAGGCACCGAACAAAGAATGGATTCCTACCGTAAAACTTTCCGATGAACACGGAAAATATACCGGAGACCCGAAAATGATCGAACTGGCAAAAGAATTTTTACGTATTAAAGACTAAACCAAATGAAAAAATTCATATTATTAAGCATGCTTTATTTTTTTACCACTTCTTGCTACATTCAAATGAAAGGTGATGATGGAAAACCTGGTGAAGATGGTAAGCCCGCACAAAACAGTTCGGCTGTAGAAAGAACTTCTGGTTTTAATCAAAAACTGGCAGATTCGTTAGGTGCAGACCATTACGGGATGAAGCCTTACGTAATTGTAATGCTCACCACCGGTCGTTCTAAAATTGATGACAAAGCCAAAATGGCAGAACTGATGAAAGGCCATTTAGCCAATATTGGCAAACTTGCCGATGAAGAAAAAATTGTTGTTGCAGGGCCGTTCCTGGAGAAAAATAAGGAAAACTATCGAGGCATGTTCATTTTCAATACCCAGTCAAAAGAAGAAGCAGCGCAATGGGTAAAAACCGATCCTGCCGTTCAGGCCGGCGTTTTCAGCTATGAAATTTTTCCGTGGTACGGATCAGCAGCATTGCCGATGTACCTAAAGCATCATAAGGAAATAGCGAAGGAAAATCCGTAATGCTAAATCTTTGCTGAGTGTTAACGCCTTTGCGAACTTAAAAGCAGCATAATTTGCAAAAATATTTGAGAACTTTGCGTTAAATATATGCATCCCAAATCAACCTCACACAATACGTGAGGTTTTCTTATATTTCTCAAAACAAAACACTATGAAAACCATTGAAGAAGTTCTGAAAAAATTAGACGACATTATCCTTTGGGCAAAGCAAAATCAAAGTCCTGTAGGGTATTTTGCATGTACTTATCGAATCATGACTGCGCAGGTTTTGAAAGGAATCGAGCAGAAAAAGTTTGAGGACAATCCAAGAATGGTACTCCTTGATGTTGCTTTTGCAAATCGTTATCTCCAGGCATGGGAAGCGTATTCCAAAGGAAAAAAATGCACCAATTCTTGGTATATTGCATTTGAAGCAGCCAAGAATAAAAACCTGTTGATTTTACAGCACATCTTCCTCGGCATGTTATCGCTTCGATCAATCAAAAAGTTCAGGATTCATTGAATACAATCTGCTATCCGGTAGACCTGATTGACAAGATTTCAAACGGAAAAGATAATACAGTTCTGGATTTCGCCATTTCAAAAGCCAGGGAAACTTCATGGGCATCAGCTGTCATCACCTCGAACACACCTGGATTTCTTCGGGAATCCGTTATTGGGATTATTGATTATGCCGCAGCAAAAGTCGCCACACAAATTATCAGCCCGAAATTTACAACGTCGGCTTTGCTTAAAGAACTAAAAAAATGCGAAAGTCATGACGTGGCAAAAAATATTGAGATTCTTGCTTCAACAAAGAATGTGTAAACCGATTTTATTTTATTGCTAACTTTTTAATCAGGATAGATTCCATCTTTTCGTACCCTTTTGCAGTGGGATGAATTTCGTCTTCCGTATAGATTTTGTCCAGTCCGTTTCGTAAATCTTTCATTTCGGAATGATAATCTACATACGGAATATTGTGCTTTTTGGCATAATTCTCAATCATCGTATTGAGGGCAATAACCTTTTCCGCAGGATGCATATTTTTTCTCCATCCGAAATCATAGGCCGGAAGAAGTGAGCATAAAACTACTTTAATCTTATTTGCTTCTGCAAGCTCAACCATCGAAACAATATTTCCAAATACTTTATCCAGAGAAATCGGCCCCTGATTTTCTGCAATATCATTTGTTCCGGCAAGAATAATCACACGTTTCGGTTTTAAATTAATAACATCTTCCCTGAATCTCAAAAGCATCTGCGAAGTTACCTGCCCGCTGATTCCTCTTCCTACAAAGTTATGCTTCGTAAAGAATGACGGGTCCGCAGAAAACCAGCCTTCCGTAATGGAATCACCCATAAATACTGTATTCGGAGCTATATTTTGGGATAAAATTTCCCGGTTTTGCTTTTCATATTTAGCATAATTGGCAAAATCCTGTGCTGATACAACGGCTGAAAACATAATGGCTGCGATCGTTAAAAATTTCATTTAAGAATATTTTAAATTTAAATTAATGGAAATCATGAATAATATGTACAAATATACGCTTTGAAACATTCACACTCTTGCCATGAATTAATATTTAAGAAATTTATTCATGAATTAAAACTTACGGTTTCCCGCAAAAGAATTCAGATTTCCTTTTTGTAATTTTGAAAAATGGAGATCATATATTTAATCATCGGATGCAGCGTGGGCGGATTTATCGGCGCGGTCATTCTTTATTTTGCTTTAAAATCGTCGATGGTTCCAAGAAAATCTTTTGACGAGCTCAATAATTTATACATCAAAAGCAATTCCGACCTGGAAAATTCCAATCTCAAGATCCGGGAACTGAATCAAAATATTCTGGAAGATAAGGAACTGAATCTTCAGCACGCTGATTTGTTAAATGATTTAAAGAATGAATTTGCTAAAATTTCAGCGGAATACAGTTCGTTGCACACTCAGTTTTCAGAACAAAAGCTAGTACAGATAAAGCAAACTTCCCAGATTGAAAGTCTTCTGACAGAAAAACAGGCGCTCTATGCCAAAAACTCCGAACTTTCGGCCATTAATGAAAACTTACAGAAATCTCTGGAAACGCAGAAGCAGGAGATCACAAAAATTCAGGAGGAATCGAAACTGCAGTTTGAAAATTTAGCCAATAAAATTTTAGAAGAGAAAGCGGAGAAATTCACTACTTTAAACCAGCACAATCTCAAAACGATCCTTGAACCTTTCCAGGAAAAAATAGCCGACCTTAAAAACCGTGTTAATGAAGCCTATGAAAAAGAAAATAAAGAACGTTTCTCTTTGGCAGAAAAGGTAAAGGAGCTTGCAGAACTGAATCAGCAGATTTCCGAAGATGCCAAAAAACTGACACGCGCCCTGAAAGGCGAAAGCAAAACCCAGGGAAACTGGGGCGAAATGATCCTGGAAAGCATTCTGGAAAAATCCGGGCTGGTAAAAGGGAGGGAATATTTCCTGGAGCACGAGCTGAGAGATGAAGACAACAAAGCATTGTTTTCAGAATTTTCCGGAAAAAAAATGCGCCCGGACGCTGTGGTAAAATATCCCGACGAACGAAATGTAATCATCGATTCTAAAGTTTCCCTCACCGCTTTTACCGAACTTGTGGATGAAACTGATCAGGACGTATACCGCATAAAGCTGAACCAGCATCTTTCATCCATCAAAAGCCATATTTCCCAATTAAGCCAGAAAGCTTACGATGATTACGGAAAATCGCTCGATTTCGTGATGATGTTCATTCCGAGCGAACCGGCTTATATTGCAGCTATGCAAGCGGATCAGGATCTTTGGAATTATGCGTACGAAAGACGGATCTTATTATTGAATCCAAGCAATCTCATTACTTCATTAAAGCTGATCTCGGATCTTTGGAAACGTGAATACCAGAACCGGAATTCTATGGAAATTGCAGACCGCGGAGCACGATTGTATGACAAGTTTGTAGGTTTTATCGATAACCTGGAAAAAGTTGGGAAGAATCTTGATTTGGCTAAAAATGTTTATAACGAAGCTTTTAAACAGCTTTCTACCGGAAATAACAATTTGGTTCTTCAAACTCAGAAACTAAAGCAGCTTGGCATAAAAAATAAAAAAGAACTTCCTCAGAGTCTTATCGACAGTTCGCAGGTACAGCTGGATATTTCGGAGGAGTAAACAGAAAAAGGATTCAGAAGAATCTTAAAGATTTTACCTAATTTTGCAGCATGTTAATAGAAAGCTTTCAGAACGAAAAGGTAAAATACATTACCAAACTCCTTACTGATAACAGATTCCGAAAAAAATCGAATCTTTTCGCAGTGGAAGGTCAGCAGGAAAACAATCGGGCACAGATATTTGGTTTTGAGCCTATAGAGTTTTTTATCTGTGAAAGTATTTTCCAGCAGGAACTTCCAAAAGGCAAAGTACATCTGATAAGTGACAAAGTATATGAAAAAATAGCCTATCGCGGAAGCTCGGAAGGAATTATTGGTGTGTATAAAACAAAAGAAACCGATTTATTTTCATTTAACCCTCAAAAAGATTCTACCCTTATTGTGGTGGAAGGTGTTGAGAAGCCCGGGAATTTAGGTGCAATTTTAAGAAGCTGTGAAGCTTTTGGGATTGACGGACTTATTGTTTCCGACGGAAAAACAGATTTTTACAATCCGAATGTGATAAGATCGAGCGTAGGCTGTCTTTTCGGGATGAATGTTTTCCAGGCAGAAAACGGGCAGACCCTGGAGTTCCTTAAGAAAAATGGGTATGAAATTTACACTACGGTCATGGATGAAAATTCGAAGGATCTCCACACGAGGGATTTTAAAAAAAGATCTGCGGTAATTTTCGGAACTGAACATTCCGGATTGAGCAACTTTTGGTTTGGAAAGGGAAAAAACACGCTCATTCCTATGGCAGGGAGCATTGATTCACTTAATCTGAGTAATGCGGTAGCCATTACCTGCTATGAAACATTAAGACAAAAAAAATAGTTTATTAGCTTTATTGTTATACAGGCATAAAAAAACCGCATCACTGGGTGAGCGGTTCTTTTATTTTTTTTAAAGTGTGCTTTACTTATTTAGCAGCATCTTCTTTTTTAGCTTCAGCTTTAACTTCTTCTTTAGCTACGTTAGCATCAGCTTTAACTGAATCTTTAGCAGCATCAGCGTTAGCTTTTACTGAATCTACAGTAGCTTCAGCTGTAGAATCGATAGCTGTAGTAGCTGAATCAGCAGTAGCGTTTACTGAATCTTTAGCAGCGTCAGTTGAATTAGTTTCAGTTTTTTTACAAGCAACTAAAGAGATAGCAGCGATAGCAGCTACGAATAATGACTTTTTCATAATAAATTAAATTTAATTTTGTTAATATTGTTTTATAAAATCTTTTCTCTGTTCGGTTATTTGAACGAGACAAAGGTATAGCAGATAGAAAATTTGTTTAAGAAAAATAATTGTAATACATTTGTAAAATAGTTTTACAAATAAATACAACTGATAATCAATAATTTAATTATTTTAAAATAAATTGACTGATTTAGATTTATTACACTTTGAGCAGCTGAAAAGGGATGTACAGGCTCAATATCTGAAAGAACATACCCCTTCCTATGATGATATTTCTAAATGGAAGGGAATTGATATCATCTATTTTCAGGAAGACCTTCGAAAAAAAGCGAAAGGAAACATCAGCGAAAAATCTTTTTACACCTATTTTAAAAATTCTCCCGTTACCAAATTACCCAGAATAGATATGCTTAATTTATTGAGTATTTATGCGGGTTACGAATCTTGGTACGATTTTAAAAAGCAGCATCTTTTTGCCGGAGAATTATTAAAGGAGGATGAAGAAATTACTGATGAAGATGTTGTTGAAATTGAAAAAACGGTTACTGAATCACCTATTCTTCCCTTGAGCGAAATTTCCGGTCAAAAACAGGAAACAAAAACCCCTGAAAATACAGATTTACAAAAATCAAATACTGAAAATCAGTTAATTAAGCAAAATGAGAAGTTTCCAACCCGAGATATTACGGAGGAGATCAAGCCGAAGAAAAGTTTCATCAGAAAAAACATCTGGGCTGCTATAACTGCCGTTTTGGTCATTTTGACAGGCCTTCTTGGATTTAAGGACGTTATTTTTTCAAAAACATATAAATATTGCTTCACTGATGCAGATAGAGGTGTTGGTGTAGTAAACACTATTGAAATAAAAGTAATTAAAGAAAACGAATCTCCTATTCTTTATAAAATCAAGCCTGGAGAATGCTTTTATTATTCTACGAAAGATAAAAGCCTTAAAATGCAGATCAGTTCACCGTTTTACGAGTACCTGGAAATCAACAGAAGCCTGGAAAATGCGCCTGATGAAGAAATCATTGAGCTGAAACCGGATGACTACAAGATGGCAGCATATTATTTTTCCATTAAAGATGCCAACGGAGATCCGGAGGAGCTTAAACGCAAAAGAAACCAGCTGGAAAGTTTAATCAGTAAAAATGCTGTTATCTACCAGATTTATGACAATAATATCTATGGAATAGAAAGACTTGATAAACAAAAATACATTACACTGGTGACCACACCGACGACATCCCTAAAAAATTTAAGTGTAATTGAAATGAAAAAAGATAATAACGGAAAAATCATCTCCATCAAATTTAAAATTGCAACAGATGAAAAGAATAAATAACTTTTTGATATTAACAGTTTTGTTCCTCGCATTTGTTTCCTGTAATAATAAAAAGACGGAAATAAGTGATCTGGATAAACTCAGAAACAGCAACAACACAAAAACTTATCCTGCGGTACAGATGGATAGCGCGCAGGCTATTAATTACATCACCAAACAAAAAGTTCAGGAGCTTCTTGACCTTTCAACGCTGTATTTATCCGGAAATAGAAATACCGAAATAGATACTGTGATTTATTCGCAAATGCAAAGCTATTTTCATAAGCCGGACAGCCTTACTTTCAAAAATCTTTTTCATGAGCTGGACAGCCTGAAGGTAAAAACCGTTAAGGTGAACAACCTGGAAGTATATAAGGATATTCAGAGTAAAGATACGCTTGATTTTGCCAAGTTTAGTGTTGAATATTTCGACAATAAGAATAAAACACTGGGAACGTTTGAGAAAAATGCGCAATATATTCTTGTTTCTACACCGAATACGAAAAAGGAGTTTAAATTTTTCTTTCTGAATTTTTATTCAAGTCCTTTATTAAAAAAAGATAGCACATCGGTGGGAGTAACCAGATAATCTAAAGGAATGTCTTCTTCACGGACGTCATCGATATTTTCATCGGGGTTAAAATAATTAACTCCGATTTTTTTTGATTCTTCAGAAATATGTTCAAAAAAAGCATCATAAAATCCTTTTCCGTAGCCAATTCTGTTTCCCAAAGAATCACAATACAGTAATGGTGTAATGACAAAATCAAAATCTGTAATTCCTGAATCTTCATTGGTGAGGGGTTCGTAGATTCCCCACTGGTTTACAGCAAATTCCGTATCCTTAAAAATTTCCACGGAAATAAGCTTTGTATCAATTATTTTAGGAACGAAAACGCTGATGTTGCGGCTAAAAAAATAATCTGTAAAAAGCCGGGTATTAATTTCTTTGAATTGATGAATCGGAATGAAAATGTGAACCTTTTGTTGTGGTAAAGGTCTAAAATATTCAATAAATTTTTTTAAAATGTCTTCCGACTGCTGAAAGATTTCTATTTCAGAAAGAGATTTTCTTTTTTCTAAATATTTTTTTCTAAGGTCAGATTTTTTCATGTTTAAATTTATAAAAAGATAGCGCTCCTACGGAGCGCCATTTTATTATTTTCACATTATTTTTACTACACAGATAAAACTCCTACAGAGTTTCACCGACTTAACACATTATTCGATGATCTTATATAATTTATCTGATAAACGTACTCTGAAAGGCAGTTCAAAGGTAATCTGGTCGCCGGGTTTTGCCACATTGCTGAAAGCTCCATTAACAAAGATACTGGTTATTGTTACTTCCTGATCTCCGGTTGTAGGTCCGGAAATCAACACTTTATCTCCTGTGGAAAGCTCATTATTTTCAATGAAAAACTGAGCAATTTTAGATTTTGAATAATAATGCTCTGCTCTGCCAATTAATGTTTTTTTGATTTTAATTTTCTGGCGGATATCTTTGGTTTCAGCTTTTGCGACTTTTGCCAAAGGCTCATTCGGCAAATCTCCTGATTTTTTAAATTTCAGTGCTTCCGATTTCCCTTTTCTGAACACTTTATTTCCTACCTGGAGTCCTTTTCTTAGTTGCACCTGTTCTTCCCACGGCAAATGAATTATTTGCTGACATTCCGTGGAACAGCAGTTTTCCATAGCCTCTTTACATTCATCACACTGGATAAACAACAAATGACAGGCATCATTGGCACAATTGGTATGGTTGTCACATGGTTTTCCACACTGGTGGCACTGCGCAATAATATCGTCGGTAATTCTTTCGCCCAACCTGTGGTCGAACACAAAATTTTTACCGATAAATTTACTTTTAATTCCTTCTTCTTTAATCTGGCGGGTGTATTCGATAATTCCGCCTTCCAACTGGAAAACATTTTTAAAACCCTGATGCTTGAAATAGGCACTTGCCTTTTCACAACGTATTCCACCGGTACAGTACATCAAAAGGTTTTTATCTTCCTTGAAATCCTGCAATTGTTCGTTAATGATAGGCAGACTTTCCCTGAAATTTTCAACATCAGGTGTAATGGCTCCTTCAAAATGCCCCACTTCACTTTCGTAGTGGTTTCTGAAATCCACAACAATTGTATTCGGATCTTCCAGTAATTGGTTAAATTCTTTAGCTTTTAAATGAACGCCTTTATTAGTAACATCAAAAGTCTCATCGTTCAGCCCGTCGGCAACGATTTTATTTCTGACTTTGATCGTTAATTTTAAAAATGAATGATTATCCTGCTCCACTGCTACATTAAGTCGAATACCTTTCATGAAATCATAAGCCTCAAGCGTTTCGCGAAATGCCTCAAAATTATCTGCAGGAACACTCATCTGAGCATTAATTCCTTCGTGCGCAACATAAATACGGCCAAGAGCATCAAGTGCATTCCAGGCTAGAAATAAGTCATCGCGAAATTTTTGGGGATCTTCAATTTTGGCATACGCATAGAAAGATAATGTAAGGCGCTCTTTTCCGGCCTCATCAATAAGTCGAGCTCTTTCTTCTGCGCTTAAGGTGTTGTACAGTTGCATGCTATAAACGTTTTAAGTGAGAAAAATTTTTGCAAAGGTAATTAATTTTAAAATATTCAAAAATATAAGAATTATCATATATGAGTATTGTGGTATTGTTTTGGTGATACCACATTCGGTTTTAAATTTAACTTTGTGACATTAAAGACATCAATATGCCAGAATGTCATTAAGTTTTTTTTAATGTCCGTTAATAAAGATTTGAAATTTATGGGATAGAATATAAATTATTACAATTGCTGTTAAATTTTAGTTAAAATTGAAACATTGCATACTAAGTACATACTTATTTAGCATTAAATTTGTTCACAACAATAATGAAATTTCAAAATAATAATTAAATAAGAAAGATATATAATGAAGAGTACTTTAAAAAAACTATTACCATTTGCCGTAGTAGGAGTTATTTCAGGAGCTACTACCGTTGGAACATTACAATATTTCAACCATGACTCCAATACCGCAGACCAGTCATACTTTACCAAATCCGCCTCCGACGTCACCTTTGCAGGAATGAATTCCGGAGCGGTAGGTGAGGACTTTGTAAAAGCAGCAAAGACTACCGTTCCTGCCGTAGTTACTATTAAAAATTACCAGTCGAGAACGGCTAACCGTGCTTCTGAACAGGACCTTTTTGATTTTTTCTTCGGAGATCCCTTCGGAGGAAGAGGGCAGCAAAGACAGCGACAGCAGCAGATGCCGGATAATATGCCTTCAGGAATGGGTTCCGGGGTTATTATTTCGCCAGACGGTTACATTATTTCAAACAACCACGTTGTTGCAGGCGCCAACAAACTGGAGGTTGTTTTAAGCAATAAAAAATCTTATATCGCCACTTTAGTAGGTACTGACCCGAATACTGATATTTCTTTATTAAAAATCGAGGAAAAAGGACTTCCGTACCTGAATTTTGCGAATTCAGACAATATTGAAGTTGGGCAATGGGTGCTTGCCGTAGGAAATCCGCTTGGATTGAATTCTACTGTTACCGCAGGGATTGTTTCCGCCAAAGGAAGAGGGATTGGAATTTTAAGCTCACAGGGTAAAGCTGCCAATCCTATTGAAAGCTTTATTCAGACTGACGCTGCTATCAACCCCGGAAATTCAGGTGGCGCCTTGGTGAATACGAATGGAGATCTTATCGGTATCAACTCTGCCATTCAGTCTACAACAGGATATTATCAGGGGTACGGTTTCGCAGTTCCATCCAATTTAGCAAGAAAAATTGTTGAGGATATCAAAAAATTTGGTATTGTACAGAGAGGTTTCTTAGGCGTACAATCATTAGACTTATCCAATGACATGCAGGTAGCTGCTTATAATAAAGATAAGAAAACCAATATCAAAGCTGGTTCCGGAGTATATGTAACCGGTTTCGGTGATAACAGCGGTGCTGAAGACGCAGGTATAAAAGTAGGTGACGTTATCACAAAAATAGATAACACCGCAATTACCGATTTTGCAGACCTATCAATTGCGATAGGAAGCAAGCGTCCTGGCGATAAAGTAATGGTAACCTACGTTAGGAATGGTAAAGAAAATACCACTACCGTAACATTGAAAGACCAGAAGGGCGGAACCTCAACACGAACCAAGGCAGATCTTAGCGTTACCGAAAAAATCGGAGCTGAATTTGATCCTTTAAGCGAAAGATTCAAAACAGACTACGGGTTAAACAGTGGTGTGGTTGCCAAAAATGTAACGGAAGGAAGTGAGATCGCCAAAATTGGGATCGTAGATAATTATATCGTGATCGAGATTAATGGCAAGCCTGTAAATTCACAAAAAGATGTAGAAAAGATTCTTGATAAATATTCAGGGAATGTCTCGGTAAAATTTGTGGATGCTTATGGACAGATTTATACAAGAGGTTTTAAAATGCCTTAAAAATAAAATTCACATTCACTAATAAAAAACGCTGCAAATTGCAGCGTTTTTTTTATAATTGATTTACTTTTTCGGAGATTCTTTTCTTGTTTTTACGTTCATAAATAATTTCTACAATCTTGCCTCCTATCCAGGAAAACGGAAAAAAAGTAAGGAAAATAGAAATTTTATAGAATGTAGGATGGTACGGAAAAATGATGACATCCAGCATAGCGAGAAAAAGCATGATAAAACCGATAAGGATTGCATACGCTACTTTAGCATACTTCACAATCATTGCCGTGGCAACACCTCCCACTGTTGTTCCTAATCCTGAAATAAACAAAAGAAAGCCAAAGAAGGCATCATCGTGCTGCATGCTCTGAAGAAATCTTTCCCAATGCTCAAACGGAGCAAAAGCTTCGAAAGTAATCCATTGCGGAAACACTCTTATCCCAAGAGTAATGATGAGGCCGGCAATTCCCAGGCCTACAATAACCGCAATTGTATTTCTTATAAAATTCATTAATCCTGATGAGCGATCATAGAAATTTCGATATCCACATTTTTTGGCAGGCATGAAACCTGTACTGTTTCACGGGCCGGAAAGCTTTCCGCATCAAGATAAGATGCATAAATATCATTCATTACCGCAAAATCATCCATGCTTTTAAGGAATATAGTGGCTTTAACAACATTTTTAAATGTCATTCCGGCTTCTGTAAGAATGGCTTCAAGATTTTTCATTACCTGATGCGTTTCCTTTTCAATACCTTCTACCAATTTACCTGTTGCAGGATCTACAGGAATCTGACCTGAAATGTATAAAACTCCGTTTGCCATATTGGCTTGAGAATAAGGCCCGATTGCTGCAGGAGCATTTACAGTGCTGATTATTTTTTTCATTAGAATTTATTTTGGGTGCAAATATAAAATTTATATTCTATTTCTATAATCAAATATCAAATCTAATGCTAGAATGGTGCATTTGGCTGTGTAAAACTTCTGTCTTTATATTTCAGGGCATCGCTTAAGATATTGGCTTTGATCCCGATAAAGAAATCGTACACCTTATATTGCCCGAAAGGCACCCAGTTGAAATTGATGGTAAAACTTCGCTGATCCCTCGCAAAACCTATCCTTGTATACGCCAATTCTTTAGTCACCATATCATAATGGGTGCTTGCATTGATATTCCAGAAAGGAGTAAGCTTGATACTGCCGTCAAGGCCTACTGAAGCCAGCCTTGTAGGTGTTCTTGATGCATAGCTTTTCGTGTAGGCATAATTGGCGTTTATATTCAGTGTCCATGCCTGATCAAAATGCGCATAGTTATCATCATCAAAATAATAATTTTCATTTCTCACCTCGCCTTTCTGCTGATATTTTTTGGAATAATCCGTTTTTTCGCCGAACAATTCGCTGCTTAAAGGATAAGACAATTGCACATTGAATCCCTGAATACTGAAACCTCCCAGCTCTTCGGTTCTGATCCCGGTATCCTGACCAGGAAGATAAATGATTTTATACGGATCTAATGATAAGCTTGTATTTACACTTAATTTATTATCAAAGAATGAAGATTGCCCATTAATTGTGATGATGGAAAAAGGGTGGTCTTTTGCAGCGAAGTTGTAATTTCCAGATAGGTTTAAAGATTCAAAAATTTTCACTTTTTTTACCCCTGTAGAATCTTTTTTAGATCTTACCTTCATTTCAACATTGTTCCCGATGTTAAAGCCGAGTGCGCCCACCATTCCACTGCTTGGAGCTCCCACAATACCTCCTTCAAAAATGGAATAAGGGGTTAAAGCGCCGTTGGCATCATAATAATTTCTGTAATATCCGAAACCTGCACCGTCAAAATCCGGAGCATAGGTAAACCCGATGCTTGGCGTCATCATATGCCTGATCGCTTCTATGGCAGAACCTTTCTTGAAATTTGCCTGTCCGTATAAGGTGGTCTGAAGACTTGCCGTTGTTGAAAACGTAGAATACCCAGCCACTCCTTTATTAGTTGCCGTTACAGCCTTGTTTGCAATAGGATCGTAATATTTTCTAACGGTTTTAGTGGTTAAAGCATTATCAATATTAGCTCCCAAGCTGAATGTGAAATATTTCGCAATGGTAGTATTGGTTCCTAACGCAATATTATTTTTCAGTCCGGTCTGCATTTTCTCCCACATTGCCGCCGTGAAAAGTTCTCCTTCATCTGTCTGCACAAAGTTGGTAAGGTTGAGGCCTGTATTTACCGTAATGTTCTCCAATAAACCTGTTCTTGTTCCTGTTTTAGACTTGAAAAGATAAAACTGATTGATTGCAATATTCATTTGCGGAAGGCGAAGATCCGCCAATCCGGTGGCAAAGTTCTGGGAATACGATGCCGTTCCGGTAATGGTTGCCGGCAATCTCAAAAATCTTTTGGTAATTGTTACCGTTGAGTTTTGCTGTGTATTTAATACGTTTTGATTTAAAATATAATTATTGTTCAGCGTATTATTATAAAATTTTGTACTCACAATATCCACTGATGCGGAAAAGTTCAGGAAAGGATTTGCTTTTGCATCCTGGGTGTGTCTCCATGCAATTCTGTAAGTGCTTGTCTTTCCGTAGTCGTCTAACCCTTTAATCCCTCTCACTGCGGTTCCAACGTCGGCAGAAAAGTTCCCGGAATAGCGGTATTTTTTAACATAATTCATTTCCGGGCGCAAGTTCCAGCTTCCTTTTGTATAAAGATCTGCAAGAATTTTAAGGTCAAAATGTTCTCCTATCGGCTGATAATACCCCAAACCGTTCAGGAAAAACCCTACATCCTGCCTTTCCCCGAAACTCGGGATCAGGATACCTGCAGATCTTTTGTCGGAGAACGGTAAGATGGCAAAAGGCATAATAAGCGGAGTGGGAACCTGCTCTATATACATCTGAATAGGCCCTGAAATAATGGAAGATTTATTTTTTGTTTTCACCAGTTTAATATTGGAAGCACGCAAAAAATAATCTGCCGTAGCATCTTTCTTTTTAATGAAATAATCGTCGGTTGTATAATCTGCCCGCCTCATGGCGAAGACCGAATCGTTGTATTTTTTTGTTTTTTCAGCAACAATAACCCCTTCGCTTTCTTCGGTTCTTGCATTAAATGCAATAGCCTTTTTTGTTTTGGTATTGTACTGAAACTCGTCGGTTTCATATTTTTTCCCGGCCTGAGTAATAATAGCCGGTTCGATATATTTTCCTAAAGAATCCTGCTTTCCGCGGGCGTACATGAGGCTTTTCGTTTCATCGATGGAAATATAATCTGCATCAATCTGAACATCCTGATATTTTACCTGTGCATTTTTATTCAGATAAATCATTTTTTTCTGAAAATCCCTGCGGTTATAGTCTGCTTTGGTCTGGAGAACACTTTCGAGAGGCTCTTTTTTCAGAACGATGGTATCTTGCCTGGGAATAGTTTTATTAACCGTATCTTTAGTCAATTTTTCAGGACCTTCCTGTGCTAAAAAATTGTTAAAAATTAGGATAATTAAAATTTGTAATATATTTTTGGAGACGGTTTTGGCCAATTTATTTGTTATATTTATTTATATACAATTAAGGCTCAAAATTAATATAATTTTTAAAACTGTAGGATGCACAAAGTAAATTTTAAAATAATTTTATCATTTCTCCTTTTTCTTTCGATCAACTTTATTTTTTCGCAGAAGAAATTCACCATTGTTCTCGATGCCGGACATGGGGGAAGTGACCACGGAGCCAACAGAACCTATGATGATATAGGCAGGATAGCAGAAAAAGACATTACGCTTGCCATTACCTTAAAGTTGGGAGCGATGCTCGAAAAAAATAAAGATTTTAAAGTAATTTATACCCGGAAAATAGACGAATATCCATCACTTTCAGACAGAACCAACCTGGCTAACAGAAGCAAAGCAGATCTTTTTATTTCCATACACTGTAATTCTTCCAAAAGGCCTACTGCCTACGGAACGGAAACTTTTGTACAGGGGCCGGACCAGAACGACACCAACCTGGAAGTTGCCAAAAGGGAAAATGACGTGATCTTTCTGGATGAAAAAGATAAGCAGACCTTCGGATCTTACGACCCGAGTTCTCCGGAATCTCTTATTGCCCTGAAGCTTCAGCAAAGTAAATATCTTGAATCAAGCTTGCTTTTAGGCGGCCTTGTGGAAGATAATTTCGTGAATAAAGATAAAAGGACTTCCCGTGGCGTTTTCCAGAAAAACCTGCACGTTCTCCGTATGAATGCAATGCCTTCCGTACTGATTGAGACAGGCTTCATCAACCATCCGGAAGAAAGCCATTACCTGGCTTCGGACAAGGGACAGAATGAAATTGCCGAAAGTATCTATAAAGCGATTATTGATTATAAAAAAGCGATAGACCGTAAATCAGGATATGCTGCTTCGACGAAGAAGCCGGAGCCGGAAAAACCAGCAGAAGTTGCCCTGAAAAATGATTTCAGGATTTTACTATTGAGTTCACCAACAAAATACAATGATGGCGATCCTGCACTAAAAGGATTGAATTACATCCTTCCTATTAAAGAGAACGGACAATACAAATATTATTACGGGGTAACAAACCTTGCTTCGGTTCGGGATATCAATATCAAAACTGCGAAAGATGCAGGATTCCGGAATGCGTATGCTGTAGGTTTTATGCCGAATCAGAAGCTGAATAGCGGATATTATACCATTGAAGTGTATGCAGGTGATAAACTGAACGGAAATTCATTCATCCTACAGAACCTGAAAGATGTGCAAAGGAATAAGGAAAACGGTGTTTTCTATTATACCTTTGGAAAAACGCAGACTCTGGAAGATGCAGTGAAACTTCAGAAAGATCTTGAGGCTAAAGGCATTAAAAATACGGTCATTCAAAAAGTAGCTAAATAAAGCGATATAATTTTGAAGTTAAAAAGTTAATGATTACTTTTGCAACCTCAAAATTTGGCCTATTCGTCTAGTGGTCAGGACTCAAGATTTTCATTCTTGCAACAGGGGTTCGATTCCCCTATAGGCTACGATATACAGCAATTAATCTCTTATCTGGAAAAAAGGTTGGAGATTTTTTGTTTTAATTAATTTAAATGAATTGTACTCACGATTCATCTTAGGGCATTTGCTTGTTTTATTCAACATTATGTTAAAAAATTACCCAGATTTTGAGTTATTTATCCTAAAAACAAATCAAAAATAACAAAGAGCCTTTTGTTGAAAAGAAAAAAATAGTATCTTTGCCCCGCTTTAAAGTAGAGTTATTATTCTTACTAAAGCCACAAATGTATATCATGCCGGATTTAAAAATACAGGAAGCTAAAATGCTTTTCAAAAAAATCCACTCTAACCCAAAAAGTTACGATTTAAGAATCAATGAAGACGGGATAACGGGCAATGATGATAAAATAAGTTTCAGACTTTACAGGACCGGAGAAAGAGTCGATTTTGCAGTTACGATTGACGGACTTACCTTCACCAACACCACTGGAGAATGGAACAATGCGATGGCCATGCTTACCGCAACCATCAAAAAATTAGAAAGAGAAGAAGAGAACATTAAAATAGAACAGGCAATAGGAAAACTCCGAAAATATTTGTCAGAAGAAAATTAAATTTTTTTAAAAATTAATTTGGCAGATAAAAAAAAAGTTTTTACTTTTGCACTCACATTTGAACGATATGGCAAATCATAAATCAGCATTAAAAAGAATTAGACAAAACGAGGTAAGAAGACTTCGTAACAGATACTACCACAAGACTGCTAGAACAGCAATGAAGGTGTTAAGAAATGAAGAGAACAAAGCTGCTGCTACAGAGCAATTGCCAAAAGTTATTGCTTTGTTGGATAAATTAGCTAAGAAAAACATTATCCACAAAAACAAAGCTGCTAACTTAAAAAGCAAATTAACTAAGCACGTTAATAAACTAGCTTAATAAGTATAGTTGGCCCGTTCGTCTATCGGTTAGGACCTCAGATTTTCATTCTGGTAAGAGGGGTTCGATTCCCCTACGGGCTACAAAATTTAATTACTGTTCTAACCTGGTAATTAATAAGAGTTGATACTTATAAAAACAAAACTAACATACTGGCAACAGTAGAAGATAGCTGGCCCGTTCGTCTATCGGTTAGGACCTCAGATTTTCATTCTGGTAAGAGGGGTTCGATTCCCCTACGGGCTACTTAAAAGAGATTCAATTTTTTGAATCTCTTTTTCTGTTTTACTCATCTTTACAGGAAACTATTTAATTCATTCCATCCTTCAGTACGTATTCTAAATTTTGAAAAAACAAAAACCTCCACTATACAATGAAGGTTTTTTAAGTAGAATAAATATTTTAAATTAAATTCCAACATTCAGGAAAATACTGAACCTTGATTTGGCTTCAATATCTCCTCCGGCAAGGTTCGTATAAGCAGGAAGCATTACTTCACTTCCCAAACTGAATTTTTTGTATGAGGCTTCAAAACCCAGCTTTCCGTACAAAGCGCTTCCTGCGGTTTTCGGCATTACTTCTCCAAACTGCCTATTCCAGTCGTAGACTTCACCTTGCAATCCGAATTTTCCCGAAATAATACTTTTTTCGTTTTTCCAGAGTCTGTAAAATCCTGTGGCCGCATAATTCCATTGGTTCCCGAAACGGTAATGCTTTTTGTTTTCTGTTTTTAAAGTGTAATCTGTGTTCAGCAACACCGCCAGTTTATCTTTCTGAAATTTATAATTCAAAACCATCTGATAATCCCAGCTTCCTGTTCCCAGCTGAAAGCTCGGATTTACTCCGGTGATTCCTTTTTCATCAAATTTTCCGATCGGAATTTTCACGCCGAAACCTCCGTTAAGCTGATGGGAAGAATCTTTGGAATCGATGATCTGATAAATTCCCATCAGATTTGCATCTCCCATTCCTTCAATCTTAATATCTCCCTGTATCGTTTTTTTGGTGTGAAACTGAAACGGAATACTTGCATACACACTTACATTTTTAGCAACCGGAATTTTCCCCCAAAGCTGCAGCGTATTGAAATACTGATCCTGCGTAAGATCATTGACGAATAGATTTTCTTTCGCTCTGTAATGCTGTGCAAAATATTTAACGCCGATAAACTGAGGATTCAGTAAAGATTCAAAGCCGGAAGAACCGTTTCCTGCGGCGCAGCCACATGCATCACAATCATCAAAGAACAGTGGATTGAGTTCTTTGGGACTCAATAAACTGTCGTGGGTTTCTTTTGCCTGACTAAAAAAGCATCCGGCTAAACCCAATGTTAAAAATATCTTCTTCATGATCTTATTATTCTGCAAATTTTGGGTTGGTTATAAAATTTTTATCACTTAACGTTTTCAGAAAAGCGATGATATTCTGTTTTTCAGAAGCCGTCATAGGAATTCCGAGGTGCCCGTTCTGTTTCAGCAACGGATCCAGATTGGGCTGGTTTTCTACATTTTCAGAATAGAAATTCATCACAGCTTCTAAACTGTAAAATCTCCCGTCATGCATATACGGCGCAGTGTATTCTACATTTCTTAAGCTTGGAACCCGAAATTTCATATTATCATTCCAATCCAGAGTTACTCTGTATCTTCCTCTGTCGTCCAACTGCGGATTATAATACATTCCCGTGTTTCGGTAGCTTTGATCGGTGAATAAATCTCCTGAATGACAAGCCGCACATTTATTCTGAAACAAAGCCATCCCCTGATTTTCTTCAGCAGTGAAAACGGCGTTTCCTTTTTTCATCCGGTCGTACTTTGAATCGGAGGAAATCATGGTTGCCATAAACTGGGAAATGGCTTTGAGAATTCTTTCCCCGGTAATGTTTTCGTCCCCAAATGCTGCTTTAAACATTTTCTTGTAATTCGTATCTGCATTTAATTTTGCTACGGCTTCAGGCAGAGAGCTGTCCATCTCAAAATCTGTGGTGATCGGAACCAGAGATCTTTCGTCCAGATTGTGACCGACTCCGTCCCATGTATAATTTTTCAGAAAAGCCATATTCTGTATCGGCGGTGCATTTCGGATTCCCAACCGGTCATCAATTCCATGACTTACGGTATGACCGTGGTGGGTAAAAGCATATTCCTGAATATGGCAGAATCCGCATGAGATGGTATTATTTCTGGATAATTTCCCTTCATAAAAGAGTTTTTTTCCCAATGCTACTCCATTCACCGTGACCGGATTTCCTATACTATCGAAAGTGATTTCCGGAAATCCTGATGGTTTGTCAAGACGATAGGCTTCATCTTTTGGCAAAGGTTCAATAACCTCATCGCCTGTGCAGGAAGTTAATGCAAAAGCCAGAAAAAACAGGAAAATCCAAAGAGAGCCGGATTGCCCTCTTTTGGATTGTTGAAAACAATTAATCATTGTGAACGTGGTCTACTTTAAACATTTTTGAAATATTGTTCGTCACATTCACCAAATGCTGGTTTGATCCCATTGCCATGTCGTTGGAACTATCCAATGTTAAAGCAGTCTGTCCGCTGAGATATTGATTAAGATCTGCCAGAATATGAACGGAAGGGGTAATTTCTTTTGAAACTCTCGCTGTTGTAGGAAAGTCAAGGGTGATTTCACGGTAAAGATCAGGTGTATTGTTGGCTGAAGTATTGCCCATGTTTCCACAGTGGTTCATGAATTCTGTTGTGGCTGAAGACGTTCCATATCTGCCTTCCAACTTTATAAAGATATATCCGGCAGCCCAAGACCACGCCATTCCCGAAGTTTTTGCTTTCTGCCAGAAAATTCCCTGTCCGTTCTGTCCCAAAAGGTAAGCGGACTGACTGATTCCTAAACCGATTCTTACTTTTTTGTAATTATTTTTAGGAATTTCTTTAAGGTTGATATAATTGATTCCGGCAACGGCTTCTGCCTGATCTACGATAAAGGCTCCGTTGTCGGGATCGTTGTAATGGTATTTGAATTCTCCTCCGTTTTCATCGATTAAAGTGATGTTGCTGATGACATATTTCAGGGTAGAAAACTGATGTTTTTGTCCGTTAACGGAAGTTTGGGTGGTTTGGTTCAAAACTACATCTCCAAGATTATTGAACCCGTTTTCGAATTTTAGCTGAAGGTTTCCGGGAATGGAATCTGCTGCCTCATCGTCGTCGCTGGTCCTGCATGATGAAAGGGTGAATAAAGTAAGGACAATAAAGAATAATGATAAAAATTTATAGATTTTCATTGTTGATTTTTTAGTGATAAAATATATTGAAATGCCCCATCGCGATAGGGATGGAAGCGGTTATCCTTTTTTTGGATTCTGACGAATGGAAGAATCTAAAAAAAGATATGAGCGGACAGCCCGACCCGAGCAGCCGGAAAAGCCTGGGAAAGGGGATCGCCCAAAATAAAATGATACACTAAAAAACCGGTGGCCGGAAAATAGGTTTTAAAAACAGAAAGGAATATGCGGTTTCGTAAAGAAAATGGGCGTTTGAAAAGAATGCGTTTTCTGTTGTATGGATTTTGGTGATTTCAGAAAGAAGGTAAATATCAAGGAGTTTCTGTCCTGAATTTTTTGTTTTGTTTAAAGGGGAAGAATCGGTGTCATGGGTTTTAGCAATTTCCTTCCGCACATAACATTTTCCGTTACAGTGAATTTCGGGATTGCTTTTATTGATACACAATACTTCGGAGATATATGTATAATTTACAGCATATTCCACCAGTGGCACCAGAGGCCTGAATACCACGAATAATGTGAGAAATATGCTGCAAATTAAGTTCATTGAATTATTTCTTGCTGATCGCTTCTTCGTATCTTCTGCTGATTTCTTTCCAGTTGGTTACGTTCCAGATCGCGGTTAAATAATCTGCTCTTTTGTTCTGATATTTCAGATAATACGCATGTTCCCAAACATCGATCCCGAATACAGGCGTTCCTTTTTCTTCCACAACATCCATTAAAGGGTTATCCTGATTGGGTGTTGAGGAAACGAATAGTTTTCCGTTTTTATCCACAGAAAGCCATGCCCATCCTGATCCGAAACGGTCTGCTCCGGCTTTTGCCATCTTTGCTTTAAAAGCATCCATGCTTCCAAATGCATCATTGATTGCTTTTGCCAGTTTTGCAGAAGGCTGCGTATTTTTTTCAGGGGTTAAAACCGTCCAGAACAGCTCATGGTTGTAATGCCCTCCCGCATTATTTCTTACGGCAGCCGGTAATTTTGAAACGTTGGACATAATTTCAAACAAAGTTTGTTTTTCCTGAGGCGTTCCTGCGATTGCCTTGTTCAGGTTGGCAACATACGCTGCTGCGTGTTTGGAATAATGAATTTCCATTGTCTGCGCATCGATGTTTCCTTCTAATGCATTGTAAGCATAAGGAAGTGGAGTCTGCTTGAATTGAGCCATTGCAAACTGCGCCGCAAATACTGCACTAAGGGCAGCAATTTTCATAATTTTCATACTATTTTATTTTTATGTGGTTTATTTTAGCTGGTAGATGGTTAATGGAAGCTTGAAGTTCTTTACATATTACATAAAACTTCCAGCTTCTAACTTCCATCTTCCAAACCTTTATTTCAATAATTTTTTGATATCTTCTATTAATATTTCTCTATCGGGATGGTATTTCCCGTTCAATTTTGGCACTTTCCCTTCCGGATCTTCATAATTTAATCCCGAATAATACAAAATCGGCATATTGTCTTTATTGTACCGGCAACGTAAATTTCCCTCCTGGTCGACAAGGGCAATCATTCCGCTGTGGTTCAGGCTTTCGCTTTCGTCTTCCTTATCTCCTACATAAATATTGAACTGATCTGCTAATTTACCAATATAATCCCTGTTTCCGGTTAAAAAATGCCAGTTGGGTGATTTCACCCCGATTCTTTCCGCATGCTCTTTCAGGGCTTGAGGGGTATCGTTTTCAGGATCGATGCTGATGGAGATGATTCCGAATTCAGGATCATTGATTTCATCCTCGATGGCTCTCATGTTGGTATTCATTACCGGGCAAATCGTAGGACATTTGCTGAAGAAAAATTCTACCAGATAGACTTTTCCGAGCATGTCTTTATTGGTAACCGTTTTGTTGTTCTGATCCGTTAATGTAAAATCCGGGACTTTCATCACGGTGTACAAATTCTTTTTGAAATAGCCCATTCCGACACCGATTCCCAGAAAAAGCAAAGCCATAATCACAATCGGAACGATCACTTTTGCTTTGGAGTTGCTGGTGTTTTTATTTTTTGGCATATTTCTCAGGATTTTTTTTGAATTCGTCTTTACAGTAAGCACTGCAAAAACCGTACGTTTTATTTTTATAGACTGCCGTATCTTTCATATCGGGTTCTGTATGCATATTGCAAATAGGATCTACCGCATTAGCAAATTTTACCGTTTTTGCACCGGATTTTACCTCTGTTTTCGCTTTTTTATGTTTTACTTTAGGTGTTTCCTGGGCACAAGCCATTAACGAAACAGACAATAATGCTGCTAAAATAAGTTTTGATTTCATTTTTATTTACATTGAAATTAATAATGTTTGAATGGATTGATTTTTTAACTAAAACCTAACAATAGATTTAGTTTAACGCTAAGCTTGCAAGTTTTTTGTAAACTTAATGTTTAAGGGTTCGCAAAGGTGTTAACACTCAGCAAATGATAGCTATACTTTATTTTTAGTATCGATTCAACTAAATAATTAGCTGAAAATAATACTAAACTAAAGGAGGATGGAATATTCTGGAAAAATATTCTGAAGGATGGAAATTGATATATCCTGAGTCTGATTTTTTGTTTAAAACGCTAAACTGACTGTTATCTGAAAAGAAAAGTATCTCATGGGAGATAAATATATCGAGTCCTGAAATCTTTACGGTCTGATTGGTATTGGACTGCTTTTCTGTTTTTGCCAGTTCCTTGGCAACATAGCATTTTCCTTTGCAGGTAGATTGTGGAATGTTTCTGTTTTCACAGAGATTTTTTACGATGTAATCATAATTTACAGCATAATTAATAAATGGCAGAACAGGACGTAATGCAATCGTAAAAATAATAAATATGGAAATGAAAAACTTCAATGATGTATTCTACTCTACAAATATACTAATGAAATTTTGTTTTTAAGATAGATTATGATGAAAGTCAGTTTTGGCAATGATTTAAGTGTACGCTTTATTTTAGTTCAGATTTCTCAGATCAAACCATTTTTAGATTAAAAAAAAATTCAAAATATTATATTATACTGTGAAAACATTTAATTTTATAGTATGAAAGTTTTAATTGTAAACGGCCCGAATCTAAATCTGCTGGGAACACGTGAACCCGAAATCTACGGAACTACTTCTATGGAAGATTATTTGGAAAATTTGGAGTCCGAATTTCCTTCCCATCAAATACAATATTATCAATCCAATATTGAAGGAGAAATCATTAACAGGCTTCAGCATGATGATTTTGATGCTTTGGTAATTAATCCGGGAGCTTTTACGCATTATTCTTATGCTATTGCAGATTGTTTAAAAAATATTCAGAAGCCTAAGGTGGAGGTTCACATTAGTAATATTTACAAAAGAGAAGAATTCAGGCAGAAATCTGTAACCGCGGCCAATACGGATGCGGTTTTATCCGGTTTCGGAATGGATGGATACCGACTGGCAATTTTAAGTTTTAAATAAATTTGAAAATCTGCTAATATGCTTTGAAGAGCTCAGATGACACTGCTGACAATCAATAGTCTTCAAGCCTGAACATTTCTTGCATTATAAAAAAAATCCTCATCTTCTGATGAGGATTTATACATTTATTTAATTGTCTGCTTTTCCAGCTGAGGACCTGACGCGACTAATTTCTTAGCTTCATCAGAATTACAGTACTGCTCAAAGTTTTTGATATATTTCGCTGCAAGATCTTTTGCCTTTTCTTCCCATTCTTCAACATTGCTGTAGGTATCTCTTGGATCAAGGATGCCTTCAGAAACATTTGGCAATGATGTAGGAAATTCCAGATTCATGATCGGGATTCTTGTCTTTGGAGCATCTTCTATAGAACCATCGATAATGGCATCAATAATGGCTCTTGTATCTTTTAAGGAGATTCTTTTTCCGGTTCCGTTCCATCCTGTATTTACCAGATAGGCTTTAGCACCGTGTTCTTTCATTTTACCGATCAGCGTTTTGGAATACATGGTAGGGTGCAATGTTAAAAATGCTTCTCCGAATGCCGGTGAAAAAGACGGTTCCGGTTCTGTAATACCTCTTTCCGTACCTGCTAATTTTGAAGTATATCCACAAAGGAAGTGGTATTGTGCCTGATCTTCATCCAGTACTGAAACCGGAGGCAATACTCCGAATGCATCTGCAGAAAGATAGACAATCTTTTTGGCATGTCCTGCTTTTGAAGGCAAAACAATTTTATTGATATGGTAAATAGGATATGATACTCTCGTGTTTTCTGTGATTGATCCGTCTGTGTAATCTGAAACTCCGTTGTTTACCACGACGTTCTCTAAAAGTGCATCTCTTTTAATTGCGGCAAAAATATCCGGCTCTTTTTCTTCAGAAAGATCAATTACTTTTGCATAACAACCCCCTTCATAGTTAAAAACGCCGTTGTTATCCCAACCGTGCTCATCATCCCCGATAAGGTACCTCTTTGGATCTGCGGATAAAGTTGTTTTCCCGGTTCCGGAAAGCCCGAAGAATAATGCAACATCACCTTCTTCTCCAACGTTGGCAGAACAATGCATAGAAGCCATACCCTTTAACGGAAGGTAATAATTCATCATGGCAAACATTCCTTTTTTCATTTCGCCACCGTACCAGGTTCCTCCAATGATCTGAAGTTTTTCAGTAAGGTTAAACATGATAAAGTTTTCAGAATGTAATTCCTGCTCCTGCCAGTTTGGATTTGTGGTTTTTGACCCGTTCATAACCGTGAAATCTGGTTCACCAAAGTTTTCCAGTTCATAATGAGAAGGACGGATGAACATATTCGTAACGAAATGCGCCTGCCACGCTACTTCCATAATGAATCTCACTTTTAATCTGGTATCTGCATTAGTTCCGCAAAAAGCATCCACAACATAGATTTTTTTTGAGGTTGAAAGCTGATCCAGCACCAATTCTTTACAAGACTGAAAAATTTCGGGTGTTGTCGGAAGGTTCACTTTACCGTCCCAGAAAATCGTATCTTTCGTAACATCATCCTGAACAATGTATCTGTCTTTAGGTGAACGACCTGTGAAAATTCCTGTTTTTACTGATACTGCACCAGATTCTGTAAGCTCAGCTTTTTCAAAGCCCTGATTTTCAGGAGAAACTTCAGCCTGATACAATTCTTCATAAGAAGGATTATAAACGACTTCATAGTTTCCTTTAATCCCTAATTTTTCTAAATCCTGGATGATTTTAGCGTTTTTCATTTTACTTATATTTTCTATTTCTTTTTTGGGTCTAACAAAATTAATATTAATTAATTGTTAAAAGTGGTTTAAATATAATGATATAAGTCAGAATGACAAATAAAAAAACAACTTTATAACCCTCTGATTATAAGTTTATTAAATCTGACCATTCGAAAATAGTGTTAAAATCTTTTCCCCAAAAATAGTCCTTAAAGCCATCAAATTTTGAGCTCATGAAAAAATCTCCACCCCATGCTCCCAAACTTTTAACAAAAACAGGGCAATCTGCGAAAAAACGGGCTTTAACTGCAGGAATTTCAAGAAATTCCGATATTTTTTGCTCATGAATTAACATTAAGTCTGAAAAATTTCCCAATTCATCGCATAACAAAATTTTTCTTGTAAGATCCGAAAATTCATCAACGAGTTTTTGGGACTTATTTTTTGACTTGTATAAATTGATTCCTTCACGGCTGTTCTGCTTCTGATTCAGGTGAATAAAAATAAGCTCATTTTTAAAAGAAGGATTGAAATCTACCTTTTCATATTTTATCTCGGGTTTGTTCTGATAAAGCACTGCAGATTTCTCTTTTGCTACGGCAATATCGTATCCGCTTCCACCAAGACTTATCGTATTTAAGGTAAAAGGATCAATTTCTGCCCATTCGGCAAGGTTGTTCATTAAGGTAGAACTGCTTCCCAACCCGTAATCTGCCGGAAACTGCAAATTAGTGGTAAGATAATAAGTAAAATTATTTTTAAATTTTGTTTGGGAAAGCAACTGAACATTTTGTAAGGTTTTTACAATGAATTCAGCGCTTGCGGGAATATTGGTTTCTACAATCTGCCAGCTTTTATAATCGATGACAGCTTTTAACCAGGGTTTATTCTGATGATTGGCTTCCCAGTAAATGAGGGATTTTCCGCCCTGTTCTTCTTTAAAAGAAAACTCTTGTCCCAGCCTGGTAGGTACCGCTAAGACAAGAGCTCCGTCCATTGCGAAATATTCTGAAGTAAGCATCAGCTTTCCCGGTGAAAATATCTCGCCCATGATTGTATTTTTATTAGATTGCAGACGCTACATCAACAGAACCGTCAATTTTCTTGATTAGTCCCTGTAATGTCTTTCCGGGTCCTACTTCTACAAAGTTATTGGCACCGTCTTTAATCATATTCTGAACCGACTGTGTCCATTTTACAGGACCTGTAAGCTGAGCAATCAGGTTTTTTTTGATTTCATCAGGATCAGAGATTGCCGTTGTGGTAATATTCTGATACACCGGAATGGTTGCCTTTCTGAATTTTGTCTGCTCAATGGCAGCGGCAAGTCTTTCTTGTGCAGGCTGCATCAAAGGAGAGTGGAACGCTCCGTTTACAGGCAGTAATAAAGCTCTTTTTGCCCCTGCTTCTTTTAATTTCACACATGCTTCCTCAACGGCTGCAGTTTCGCCGGAAATCACCAATTGCCCCGGACAATTGTAATTGGCAGGTACAACAATTCCGCTGATCTGAGAACAAATTTCTTCAACTTTGGCATCTTCAAGTCCCAAAATCGCAGCCATAGAGCTCGGATTGGCATCACACGCGGCCTGCATTGCTTTAGCTCTTTCAGAAACGAGCTTCAGACCATCATCAAAAGATAATACGCCGTTGGCAACCAATGCCGAAAATTCTCCTAAAGAGTGTCCTGCAACCATTTCGGCGCCAAGACCGTTTACAGCTTTCAGTGCAGCTACGGAATGTATAAAAATTGAAGGTTGGGTAACTTCGGTTTTTTTAAGATCATCATCCGTACCATTGAACATGATAGAAAGGATATCGAATCCTAAAATTTCGTTGGCAGATTCCATCAGATCTTTAATATCTTTTCTAGAATCATACAATTCTTTTCCCATTCCTACGAACTGAGAACCCTGCCCAGGAAACACAAGTGCTTTCATTTATAATTTAAATATTTTTGCAAATATAAATATAATGTTAATAATATTCGTCAGATGCAATCAGATGATTTAAGGAACCAGCCTGATAACACGATATCCTGTATTCACATAAGCACCATTTGCTTTTGATTTCACAAACTCGAACTTAGTAGCCAGCTGTGTCTGAACTTTATTCATTTGCCTGAAGATTTCTCCTTTTTTGTTTTCCCTGGTAAGCATATCATTAACTATGTCAAAACCAATAATGGCATATTTCGGAGGTGTCTTACAATATTTGTTTTTATAAGCCGCAAGAATTTCTTTTTCAAAACTTCCTTCCGTATTGATCTTTCTGTCCATAAGATACACCAGGTTTGCCAAAGCAAGATCATCTACTTTTTTCTCAAAAGCCGGAACATAATGCGTGCTGAAGGCTTTGATTCCCTGAACTTCTTTAGACAATACAATAATCCTGTTGGCAAAAGCTTCTCCGGTCGCATCGTTGTCCGTTGCAAGAACAGCAATTACAGGAGCCGACTGCCCGGTCATCATATTCTGATCAAGCTGTATATCTGATGCTGAATTTACCATGGTAATGTTTGGGTTTTTCAGCATTTTTTCAAGCCCGGCCTTGATGTAGTTGGCATTTTCCTTTTTAGCATCAGCGAGGATATAGATTTTCTGATCAGAATAAGCAGCTTTTACTTCTTCTACAATTTTATCAGCATAGGTCTGATCGTTTGTCTCAATGATAATAAGATTGCTGTAATTGTATAATTCCGGGGAGTTGGCAAAAGGCGCTACAATCGGAATTTTTTGATTTTTGGTAAAGTCGAGAACATCAACAACATTCGACTTGAAGAACGGCCCGATAATCAGGTCGGTATTATCAGGATTTATTTGTGTCAATGAATTTTTGAAGGAAGCTTCATTACCGGAGTCTACAATTTTCACATCTAATTTCAATCCGTTTCCTGCATTTCTTTCAATGGCAAGTTTTGCTCCCGTAAGGAAATCCAGCGCCATTGTTCTGTACTGCGTTTCGCCGGTACTGTACCCGAAAGGCAGCATTACGACAACACTCAGCGCATCTCCGCTTTTTTTCACATACGCAGGATCAAGCTTTTTAATTTTTAAAACCATTCCGGCTTTTAATCCTTTTGATAATTCAGGGTTTAAGGCAATTAATTCATCAATAGAAATTCCGAATTTATTGACAATGGAAAAAACGGTATCTCCCTGCTGAACGGTATAAGTAACATAATCATCAGCATCGGCAGTATTATTTTTTGAGGAACCTTCGTTCCCTGAGTCTACTTTTGCTTTAGAATTGTTTGTTTCTTCAAAAACATCCGCACCGGATTCGTTTCCGGTTGCTGATTTCTTCACTGAAATAATATCGCCAGGTTTCAGGCCTCTCTCTTCAAGCCCCGGATTTAAGGCAAAAAGTTCTTCTTTCGTAAGACTGAACCGTTTTGAAATTTTATAATAATTATCCTTCTGCTGCACAATATATTCTCCTTCAGCAGCTACGACAGCAGGTGTTTCTGTGATTGTCTCTTCAGATTTTACAGATGAAACGGCAACCTGTTGTCCGGCACCATATTTTTTGATGCTTTCAAGAGGCAGGGTAATCTCGTCGCCGATTTTCATATGAGAATCGAGATCGGGATTGAGCTTTCTGAGATCCGTTTCTGAAATCCTGTATTGCTTTGTAATTCCGTAAATGGTCTGTTTCGGCTGAAGCACAATTTTCCCCATTTGTCCGTTTGCGGAACCATTTGTTTTTGTTGAAGATCCCGTTTTATCGTTTTTAACGGTTAAAACTTCTCCGATTGCTATTTTACCATCCTTCACAGAAGGGTTAAGCTTAAGCAATTCATCAACCGTAAGACCGTATTTTTTAGCAATATTATAAGGAGTATCGCCTTTTACAACGGTGTGCGATTTCTGAGCAGACACCCCCAAAACCATACATAAACTGGACAGAATAAAAAACCTCTTTATCATATTGGATCATTATATTTACAAAAATACTTCTTTAAAATTAAATGGCAAGAATTATTAATTTAGACTCGTCTATTTGCATTTCTTCTAAACAAGTCTCAAGCCATGCATTGCCGTGGTCGGCAAAAAAGATACTGAAATTATATACTCTTTCCTGCCAGTTTTTGGAAGGATGCACATCCAGAAACAAGTTTTCAAGCCTTTGAAGCATCTCGTTCTGCTTAATTTTTTCGGCGTGAAGAAGCCTTTTTTTCATTCTTTTAAAAGATTTTAGCTGCCGAATTTCTTCTGCTTTCACCATGTTTCCGAAAGATTTTTCGGTAGTTTCCGCGGCTTCTTTTAGTTCTGAAAACTGCTGCTCCAAAATATTTTCTTTTTCTTCCAGCAATCTTACAATTTCATTGTTATCTAAAATTTTATTATTGGTAATGGCGGTGAAATTCTGAAAAAAATCTTCAATTTTTAAATGCAGCTTTTCAATTTTACCCAAGGTTTTTTTATTCAAAAACAACATGGAATTTCTTGGAATGAGGATCGGAAACGGCAGATTAATTTTGGTAAAATAATCTTTCAACTCCAGCCAATACATGATTTCTGCATTTCCGCCAATGTACGCAAGATTGGGCAATATTGTTTCCTGATAAACGGGACGCAACAACGCATTCGGGCTGAATTTTTCCGGATGATTTTCCAGTTCTTCAAGAATTTCTTCTCTTGTAAATTGTCTATTTTTATCAACAATGATATAATGATTTCCGGTAAAATCAATCCTATCCCTGGTTTCCGTGAGATAAAAGAGATTAATTTCCCGCGGATTGACCTGAACTTTTCCGTACTTTTCCATTAAGAAACCTACTTTTTCTTGTGATTCTTTATACAAACTGAAATTCAAAAGTTCATCTTTGAAGGTTTGTTTCATTTGTGTTTTCAGCTCTTTAGAATCTCCGTCAAGAATAAGCAAGCCAAATTCTGAAAACAGGCGATTGACCAATATCTGAATAGCCTGCGTTAACGTATTACCCGCTTTGTAGGATTCTTTCAGCATTAAAATCAATTCGGTTCCGAAAATATGGTCTTTAAATTCTTTCTCGAATTCTGAAATGAAAAACGTATCGCTTAGAGAAATTCTTCCTACTGCTCCACCAGATTTTTCATTGATTTCATAATAGTTGTTCTCTGTTTTAAAATGATTGATTTCCGCAAAATCATGGTCTTCCGTAGCCATCCAGTATACCGGCACGAAATTGAATTCCGGAAAGTTGTCTTTTAAGTAGGAGCATGTTTTGATGGCCTGCAAAATTTTATACACAAAAAACACAGGCCCTGAAAAAAGATTCAGCTGATGGCCTGTGGTGATTGTAAATGTATTTTCAAGCTTGAGATCTTGTATGTGTTGCTTTTGCTTTGATGAAAGCGTAAGACCTGAAAGCTGGCTTTCAAATGCTGCAGCAAGAATTTCTCTTTGTTTAGAGACAAAAGAATCTTGTTTTTCGTGAATTTTATTTTTAAAGTGTTGTAAAGAAAATGTATTTTCTTCAAAACCTTCAATGTTGTGACTTAAAAAATCCTTTACCAATTGAGGAATACTGGATATTTCCTGAAAAGATATTTTGTTAATTGTTTTCAACCTGATTGAATTTTAGTTGAACAAATACCATACAATCCCGATATTCAGCCTGAAATCGTAAGTTGGATAGCTTGGGAATGCATACGCTTTATTGTGTGAAATAACGGTTCCGATTTGCTGGCCTTCGATGAAAAAGAACATTTTTTTAACCTTCATATTAAAGTAAACATCTGCAATCGGCTGCCCGCCAATAGAGAATGAGCCAGTTCCCGGCAGAATATATTCGTTAAGAATCGGGAAATATTCTCTGGATGCAAATTTTGAGAAGTAATAGACTTTTATCCCGGTTTGTATTTCGGCTGCATTCTTAAATGCTTTTGACTGATAAAAGAAATTGGCACGCCCGATAAATCCCGGCAACGGCAGAAGATCTTTGTTTGTAAGGACATTCTGGAACTGCAGTCTTGTGTTTAAATGGAAATTTCCATAACTGAAAGTCGCATCGCCTCCGATTTGGGAGATATTTACTGAGCTTTCACTTTGTTTCGGCATTGCAGCTGAATCAAAGTACGTGAAATTTTCAACCCTGAAATAATTGGCAAACAATTCTGTGTTGAACCATTTCAGGTTGACACTTCCACCGGCTTCCATAACGGTTTGGTTTTTTGCGTCCTGAAAATAGTAGTTAAAATTGTTGTAAACGGAAGTGTTCAGCAAATAATTGAACGACGGATAAGCGGTCTGAAAGTTCAGCTTAGCATTCACAAAATAGTCTTTTACAGGTTCAAATTTAACATTATTTGCTGTTCTCAGATAGCTTCCAAACTGGCTTCCGTTGGAGAATTCCAAAAATGAGTTGAGCTGGAATTTATTAAATAGCCTGATCTGTAAATTCCCTACAGCCCCAATCCTGTTTTCTTTAATTTCCGTGGGGATCTCAAGCAAAGGCAGAACGATCTGGCCCGAACCTAATTTCAGCATCTGATAACGCACGCCTGCATCAAGCTTAAATTTTTCATTATCCCAAACCAGGCTTACCGTATTGCTGAAATTTTCTGAATATTTTTTTGATGACAAAGGGGCATCTGCAACAAGCTGTTGTGGCGCCTCGTACCAGAATGCTTCCGGTGAATTTTGGGTATAAAAATATTTGTTTCCCTGATGGGAGATGGTATGCCTTATTTTAAAAGGAATTTTTTCGGAATTGAATGGTGCAAACTGATGTGTAAGATAATATCTTCTGTATGAAAACTGAGAGCTTGAAGATTCAAGATTCACCTGCATATTCTGCCTGTTTCTGGAATTGCTGTCTCCGTTTTGAAAAAGGCTGTCTACAGCAATTCCTCCATTTTCCTGATTGTTAATATTCTGGTGGAGATAGTGTGCAAATAATTCATAATTCCCCTTCTTGGAAACATAATGCCCTGTAAACAAGGTATTGTTATTGGAAGCCAGGGAATTCCTGTACATTCCCTGAGATCTCAAACCACTGTATTCTAAAGAAAAATTAAATCTTTTCCCAATATTCTGAGTATAGGAAGACCTTAGAGCTGCCCCATTTTTCATGGCATTATGATAAATAAATGTTGCGGTTGGCGTCTTTACATCGTAATAGTGTATATCATTGACGCCAAGAATACCGTAGGATTTGTTAGCTGGCAACAGTGCCAGATTCTGTTCGGGATTAAGCTCATAAGAAAGAGGATTAAAACCCGCACCAATGTTAGCTACCTGAACTCTCCCAAAATTGTCCCTGTTGTTATATTGCGAAAAGATATAGGTTTTATCGAAATTCATTACCGTATCAAATACCTTCTTCTCTGCGAATTGTGTCTGATACAAATAATCATTAATGGTAGGCTTGAATATTTTTAAGGAATCTTTTTTTCCTGAATCAATGACCAGGGTATCTTCTCCCTTCTTAGGAAGCTGATTTGAATCGGTCTTGTTTTTGACCTGAGCGTTTACCGTAAGGCTGAAGAAGAGTATGATTGAAAGTATATACTTCATGTGCTGATTTTTATACAAAAAAAGCAAGTGCAGATTTTGTAAGGCAAAAATAAGAAAAAAGAAATTGCTAAGTAAGTACCGATAAATGTTAAGAATAAACAATCTATAATTACATACTTAACTAGTTTCTTATTAAAGTCTAAATGATTATTTGCTGGGTTAATAAAAAAGAAAATACTACCTTATTTAAGGCAGTATCTTCTTTTTTATTAATTTATATTAATTAAAATCCTACAAATTTTTCAACTTGATCACCATATGCGCCAACATTAGGAATATAGTAATAAACATTCAATGTCATTTGTCTTGTACAAGGATTAAAACTTGAGACTTTAGATGCACTTGGCCTCAACCAAATAAATCCACCATTGGCAGAACTGAAATACCCTGTATTTTGATCCGCAAATGTAACAGTATATGTAGTTGGATTGTAATTTAACACTAAATCTTTACCTACATCTAAGTAGTCTTTAATCAATAATTGATTAGGAACTGCAGGGTTTTCAACAATTTCTACAGGTGTTCCAGGATTATTCCAGAAAGATTCAGTATTTGTAAAGTTACCTACAAATGAAGTAACCGGACAAGTTAAAGACATATTTAAAGTATAAGTCTGATCAAATCCTGCATTCATTAAAGAAGCAGATTGTAACTTAAATACAGCAGTTTTACCACTTTGTACAGCAGGTGCTTTATAAATTCTGATAGTAAATTCACCACCAGTTTCGCCTGCTGACAAATCATCACTAGCATTATTTAGAATATCAAAGTCTGTTCCTTGAACTGCCGTGGACTTAGAAGCATCGAATACCAGTTTTACAGAATGATTTGATTGAACTGCTTTTAGGGCACCATAACTGATTTTATAATCGCTATAGGTTTGAGAATTGAGAACAAAACCATTACCGCTTACTCCTTTGTTGAAGTTTAGCATGGTATCGCCTTCATAAATGTCCGCTTCTGAATCTTTGCAGGCAAAGAATAATAAACAGCCCATTAATAAATAAAATATATTTTTCATTTTATTAAAATTTAAAAGTTAAAATTAATATCCAGGGTTTTGTTGAATATTTGTATTAGCTTGAGTTTCAGATGTCGGAATTGGATAAGTATATCTGTTTAGATCTGTTAATGTAGCAATAGGATTTAATATATAGATATCAACACCTTGTCTTGTAATAAGCCTTCCGTTTCTTTTTAAGTCAAATAAGCGGCTTCCTTCCCAAGCAAACTCTTTATATCGTTCATCTAAAATTTTAGTAATAGCATCATTCTGATCTGAGAAAGCAATTGATGCACCTGCATTTCTAGCAGTTCTTAGTGTAGAATATGCAGTGAAAGAAGCAACTAAATCCGGAGTAGCTTTTCTTGCATGAGCTTCAGCAAGAATCATGTAAAGATCTGCAACTCTAAATATTTTAACATTATTAATACCAAAGTTACCTGAAGTTCCCGGGTATTTGTTTACAATAAATGTATTGTAAGGATCTGTGGGTGCACCCGCAAAATATCTTGTTCTTCTGAAATCAGACGTTGTAAACTTATTATACAATGTAACACTTGGGTTCCAGTAAATAGCACCTCCACTATTCAAAGCGTTTGTAGTGAAGTATGTTCCCGGAGCAGCAGTAACAGATCCTGGAATACTTGTTTGGAAGAATATTAATTCATTGGTATTAGTATCTGTCCACATAGCCTGAACTGTTGCCAGTGTACTATTTAATGTACTATTGAATGCCAAAGCCTGATTTGCATAAGTGATCGCTTGATCAAAACTACCCATTTCAAGAGCAATATATGCCTGCATAGTTCTAACAGCTGCCTGATTAAATCTATTTTTAACAGTATTAGGTACATTTGCTAATAAAGGATAAGCAGCATTACAATCATCCATAATCGCCTGATAAGTCTCCTGCATAGTAGGTCTTGATGGTCTCGCATAAATGTCATCAGAAGTTACATAAGGAATACCAAGTGCAGACGGATTATACTTCGGAGAGAATGATCTTACCAATAAAAAGTGATTAAATGCTCTTAGCGCTAAAGCTTCACCTCTTAATTGGTTTTTTAAATCAATATCAGCCTGTGTAGTCGCCTGAATTTTATCAAAGTTTATTAATAACTTGTTTGCGCTTGAGATTGAACCATAAGCACCGTACCATACGCTACCAAACTCACCTGTTCCAGAAGTAAAAGTCCATGAATGCACTTCCTTACCCTGACCGTTATTCTGCTGATTGTATTTCAATTCATCTGTTAACAAAGCCTGAGCGTAAATATTAGCACCCATTGGCATTCTTGAATAAGCACCTAATACTACTTGCTCAGAGTTTTTAACAGTTCTGAATACATTTTCTTCAATTACTCCATCCGGATCTAACTGATCGTTAACTAAATCAGTACAACTAATAATACTTAGTGAGCTGATACCTATTAAAAAAAATTTTATTTTATTGATTTTCATAATTTTCAAATTTTAGAAATTTAATTTACAACCAAACGTGATTGTTCTAGAGAACGGATATTCATAAGAACCAATGTTATTACTATCATCTGGATCTAATCCTGTCCATTTAGTCCAAGTATATAGGTTATTTCCAATTGCAAATATATCGATACCATTCATAAATCCTAAGAAATTACCTGCAATATGGTAGTTTAATCTAACCTCCTGTAATCTTAGGAATGAAGCATCTTCAATATCTTTAGAGCTAAACTGTCTTGGATAAAGATAACTTTGGATATCAGTAACCTGACCGGGAGTAGTCCACATGTTATTCATTACAGTAGATTGGTTATATTGTGCGAAGTTAGGGTTCTCCATAAAGTATGACTCGTTATTGAATCTGTAGTACTTAGCTTTATATCTAAAGTTAGCAGTTGCTGTAAAGGATTTGTACTTGAATTCTGCACCGAAACCACCAAATATTTCAGGTTTAAAAGATCCCCAATTAGCAGTTGCGTTGGCATCAGAATATACATTTGTTAAATTACCATTAACATCGTAATACAATGGCTGACCGTTTGAAGAGTCTACACCTCCCCAACCAACTATATAATGAGAACCATAAGGTAATCCTACACGGATGATAGAAGTTCCTTGCTCAAATTCATTTACTCCTCCTAAAGATAGGATCTTATTTTTTACCTGAGTAAAGTTACCGAATAAGCTAAGTGAAGTATCTTTTGTACGAATTACATTTAAATTCAAACTAACTTCGTATCCTCTGTTCTGCATCTCTCCACCATTAAAGTTATTGATTGCAGAAAATCCTGTAGTTCCAGATAAACTATATGTAATATATAAATCAGAAGTTTTTCTGTTATAGTAACTTAAGCTACCTGAAATCCTATTATTCCAAACAGCAAAGTCTACCCCTACGTTTAATTCTTTAGCTACCTCCCATTTGTAATTATCATTTCCCGGAACAGTTGGAACTAAAGTTGTTGCTCCTGCATATGATCCAGTACCATAATATTGCGAAGTCTGATAAGGGCTGATTGATTCAATATCAATTGGGTTACCCGCTTCACCATACGTTACTCTTGGCTTCAATTCATTAATGAAACTAATAGAACTCATAAAGTCTTCTTTATGTAATAACCAAGCTCCCCCTACACCATAGAAAGTTCCCCACTTAAAGTTAGAACCAAAGTTTGATGCACTTTCCCTTCTAATACTACCATTGAAAGAATATTTACCATCATAAACATAGTTTACGTTCCCCATAAATGCAACTCTATGATAATTCGTTTTCCCTCCTGTAACAGACGGAAGAGTATTAGCAGAAACTAAGATACCGGAAGGACTATTATTGTATAAATTATTTAAGCCATATCCTGTGTACCCGAAAGACCTTACAGTTTTATAAAAATATTCATATAAAGCAGTTGCCGATAAATCGTGCTTTTCTGCAAATGTATTTCTATAAGTTAATGAAGTGTTATTAATAATACTTGAAATCTGGCTGTTACCTCTACTTAAAGCACCTGCATTACCTGGTGTAGTTATTGATCCTAAATAAGTGTTTGGATTAGTATATCCTTCTGTGTTGTATGAAGTATGGTCAATCCCCACAAACTGTCTTGCAGAAAGGTTCTTCACGATCTGATAAGTACCAGCTACACTTGATACTATCTTCAGCTCTTTTCTATTTCCAATTCTTGTATTAATTGTTTCCAATGCATTTCCTCCAATTTTTCCTGCTCCTGTATTATATTGACCATTTGGCAAGAAAGGCTCATCACTTGGCGGAGCTAAAAATGTTGCAACAACAGGGTTATTTAAATTAATAGCCCCTTCTGAACTAACATTGTTTCTATCACCATATGCAATAGTATTGTTAAATTGAATTGTAAATTTATCGCTTGGCTTTGCAAACAAGTTGATTACTGCAGAAGTTCTTTCATAATCAGAACCTCTAATGATACCATCCTGGCTTAGATAACCAAGTTGTGTAAAATAATTAAATGTATCAGATCCTCCTGTTACAGCAAAATCATGCTGACTGAAAGTTCCGTTTTGAAAAACCAGCTTTTTCCAGTCAGTATTTCTACCTGAAAGGGTAGCTATATCCTGATCTGTGTAAGGAAGATTTGTATAAGGGTTATTCAATCCTATTCTTCTTCTGAATGTATTCCACTCATTAGAGTTCATCAAAGTAACTTTATCGTTAGCTCTCGTTGAAACCCCAAATTGCCCAGTATAAGTAACCAAGGCTCTTTGTCTTGCACGACCTTTTTTACTTGTTAAAAGAACAACACCTGCACCACCGGAGGCTCCGTATTGAGCGGCAGTAGCAATATCTTTGATAACACCAACTTCTTCAAAAGAGTTAGGATCTAAAAGCTGAAATGCACTTGAAGAAATAGGAACTCCATCTAGAACATATAAAGGAGTAGTAGTTCCGTTGATCGTATTTGTTCCTCTAATATCAACTCTAAAATTAGAAGAACCTGGCTGACCAGAACCAAAAGAAATATCAACCCCAGCCAGCTTACCTGTCAATGCCTGCTGGACAGTAGCACCCGGAGTGCTTTCTATATCTTCAGCTTTAACAGATGCCACATCACTGGTGGTATTTTCTTTTTTCATCTTTGTATAACCTAAGTTAACAATTACTACCTCTTCGATATTTTTGATAGTATCTTTCTTAGGCTTTGTCTTTTGAGCAGTAACCATTTGTCCCCCAATAAAGAACAACACACCTGCACTCAACATACGTAATTTAACATTCATATTAACAAATATTTAATATTATTTTGTGCAAATATGTTAATAAATATTAAAACCGCCAAATTTTTTGAATGAAATTTTATATAAAATAATTATATAACTTAATAATAACATATTTTGTATATATTTGTCAAAAATCGTGTTAAAATGAAAAAATATACTTTAATTGGATTGTTAATTTTCGCTTCTCTTTCTACTACAGCTCAAACTATGGAAGAAAAACGAAAAATCATCAGTCATTCTAATCAAGCCGCCAATGCTATATTATTAAAATCACTAAACACTGAAGAATTTCAGCGTAAAATTAGATTAGAACAATACCTACAACAAAATCCAAATGTTAAAAAAAAAATAAAGTTTGGAGACATGGGGATACAGGAATTAATTGATGTATTACCTAATGGAGAAATAATATACGCAAGAACGGATAATGCAGGCGCTGCTCTTACTGCAAGAGCAAACAAACTATATAATGGGGGAGGATTAGGTATCAATATTCAGGGTCAGAATATGATCGCTGGAGTTTGGGACGGCGGAAATGCATTAAATACACATCAGGAATTTATAGTTGCCGGCGTTAGTAAAATATCTTTAGAAGATGGTACAACTTTCGAGGATCACCCTACGCATGTTGCCGGTACTATTTGCGCCCAAGGATTGAGTTCTTTAGTAAGAGGTGTTGCTTTTAACTCCTCTGTGAAATCTTATGATTGGACGGGAGATCTTTCTGAAATGACAACAGAAGCTTCTAATGGATTATTAGTATCTAACCATTCATATGGAACAGGATCTTTAGGCAGTATATGGTTTTATGGTGCTTATGATTCCAGAGCAAGAACAATTGATAATATCACCTACAACAATCCTTATTACCTTCCTGTTGTTTCTGCAGGAAATGATCGTAATGAAACAACAGCTCCGGGATCATTACAAATTGCGAGCAAAGGAGGATATGATATGATCTTTGGACATGGTAATGCAAAAAATGTTATTACTGTTGCTGCTGTAAACCAAGTTAATACTTATACAGGTCCATCTAGTGTAGACATGTCTTCTTTTAGTAGCTGGGGCCCATCCGACGATGGAAGAATCAAACCTGATATTTCTATGAAGGGTGTATTTGTACGTTCTACATTATCAACTTCCGATACAGCTACAGGTATTGAGTCCGGTACATCAATGGCATCTCCTGGTGTAACGGGAGTGGTATTACTATTACAGCAATATTACAATTCTCTTTACGGAAACTTTATGAGAGCTGCAACGGTAAAGGGACTTATTTTACATACTGCCGATGAAACAGGTGAATTCCCCGGACCTGACTATCAGTTTGGATGGGGACTTATCAATGCTGAAAAAGCTGCAATTGCAATTCGCAATAAAGGAAATGCAAACGGTACTAAAAGTGTTATAGAAGAATTAGCTCTAAATAATGGCGCAACCTTCACAAAAACAATAACAGCAAGTGGATCTTCACCTTTAAAAGCTTCAATTTCATGGACTGATCCTCAAGCACCATCACCGAATAGCGGAACAATAGACCCTCCAACAAAATATCTAGTTAATGATTTAGATATTAAAATTACAAAGGACGGTACTACTTATTACCCATGGAAACTTGAAGGCATGGCTATACCTTCGGAATCAGCAAGCAATAATTCAACAAATAATACTGACAATTTCGAGAGAATTGATATTCAAAATCCTTCAGGCACTTATACAATAACTGTAACTCATAAAGGAACACTAACCGGAGGAAGTCAAAATTTCTCATTAATAACAACCTCAGATAGCCTTTCAACCTTATCAACAGCAGAAGTTAACCCTTCGGACGAAAAAGTAGAATTTTACCCTAATCCAGCTAAGGACTATATTTATTTTAATGAAAAAGGTAATGTAGATATTAAAATTTACGACATTACCGGAAAACTTGTAAAGGATCTGAAAAAAGTAAATAATAAAATAAATGTCACATCGTTAATTAAAGGAAGCTATATAGCAACTTACATTGCTAAAGATGGCAAGAATAAAACCTTTAAGTTCATTAAAGAATAATTATAATAATTTTTATCATGAAAAAAATACTATTCATATTTATATTCATAATTATCCCATACCAAACGCTTTTTTGTCAAATAGCGATAGGAGTAAATGCACAAACTTTTTTCGAAACATTATATTTTAAAAATAATAAATATGAATATAAAGATGTAAAAGGAACTCCATATTTGAATCCTAACTTTCAAATAGCTGATATTGGCAGCTATAAAGACATTCCGACACGCTATAATAGCTATACAGATTCTTTTGAATTTAAAAAAGATGATTTAATATATATAGTTCCAAAGGAAGATAATCTTTCAAAAATTTTTTTTAAAACTACAGGAAAAACATTTATTCTTACAACTTTAGATAATGCAAAAGTGTATTTAGAGCAAGTAAGCAGTAACCCTTTAGTCCTAAAAAAAATAACTACTATTTTCAAAGATTTAAAGAAAGCAAGTTCAAGTTATGAGCAGGATGTACCTCCGAGCTTTGAGAATATTCCTCCTAAATACTATGTTTCTAAAGATGGAAAATTATTTGAACTTTCCAAAAAAAGTGTTTCCTCAAATTTCTCGGAAAAAGAAAAGTCACTTAAAAGTTTTATGAAACAAAATAACCTAAGCTTTGATGAAGAATCTGACTTAGCAAAAATTGCCGATTTTTTATCTAAATAATACAAATAATCATCTGGTCAACATAAATGTTAAATGATGTTGATATAGAAATGATCTTAAGGGATAGTGATTCAGCTATCCTTTTTTTAATTAAAGCATTTATAATTTTATAAATTGCACTAATTGAATTATTAGTGGACTTTTTAAATCTGAGTTTTGCTTAAGTGACCTTTATAATATTGACCATCATTTATTTTATTTAAGTTGATTGATGACCTTCAGATTACAGAGGTATGAGAAGAGATACAAACTACCTCATAAGGTTAATAAAACTTTTACTTAATCCCTTACTTAGTCCCTAGTTTTATTCTTAATTCCAAACATTTTGGGTAATGTGGTCAAGTTTTAGTCAGAAATAATTCGTAATATTTTGCAGTTGATTGGAAGAGTAAGTGAGTAACGCTGAGGAGCAACTTACCAGCAATACAATCGGCGCTGTAACAATAGTTTATAGGATGGTTTTACTATCTTTTTTTGTAAATTATCGGAACAGCTCTATGGCTAAAAAAAACTTTTACGACTTTAGATTTTATAATAAAGATACCATTGGATAAACTTTTTTCCTCCGACTTTTTGTAAGCCCTCGATAAATATTTAGATTGCCTTTTAAATGACCGAAAAAAATTCTATTCCATTAGTTGTTTCTGGATTTTAGGATTCTGCAGCAACAAAAACATATTTGGCAAAGCTTTTTTGATAACCGAAAACATCTTCTCACCATTTTATGCGTGAACTAATATCTTCCGGTTTCTTGTCTGTATGATTTTTTCATTCAAAAATTCTTTATGCTTTTCAGATCAATCCAAAAACTCTTTGATCCAATATTGCTTTTTAACTTCGTTATCAATAAAATGATTTTACAGACAATTTTACGCAACTCAAAACCAGCTACAGATTTTGGATAGGCGGAAAGCCATATCTTGCATATCCTCTGAATATGAGCCAGACATCTCTGAACAGGAACTTTAGGACAAACTTTTCGGATAGCTTCAGTAGAGATTTATAGCCATCGCAGCTGATCCCGCTAGTTTTTATTCCTAAATTCAGAATATCTTCCAAATCCTATTTGAGTTCTTCATCATGTTCTCCGTCCGTAATTCTGTAAAGCTGGGTTTGCTTAAAAACATTTTTCTCTATAAACAACCAGACAGATTTCATTAGAAAAACAGGTACCGCCGATGAATAAATAAACTTCCTTGTTCTGGCTGTAACTGAGTTTTGAGCTTTACTAAGTATCACGTTAAAACACCGCTGAAAAGTACTCACGGAATATCCCGATTCTGCTGAAATCTGCTAAATGATATAAATAAAAAGACCGTTTCGCAATCGTGAAACGGCCTTTTTTTAAATAGCTATATATTTTATTTCAGCTTTTTCTTAACAGCTACTTCTTCATAAACCTCCAGAATATCACCAACTTCTATGTCATTATATCCTTTAAGGTTCAATCCGCATTCGTAGCCTTTGGTAACTTCTTTTACGTCGTCTTTGAAACGCTTCAAACTTTCAAGTTCACCATCGAATTTCACAATTCCATCTCTTAGCAAACGTATCTTGGATTGTCTGGTAACTTTTCCTGTAAGAACCATACAGCCTGCAATAGTTCCTACTTTAGAAATCCTGAATACTTCACGGATCTCAACATTACCGATTACCTGCTCCTGAATTTCAGGGGAAAGCATTCCTTCCATCGCTTCTTTTACCTCATCGATTGCTTTATAGATTACAGAATAGGTTCTGATTTCAATCTCTTCTCTGTCTGCAAGCTCTTTAGCATTTGCCCCGGCTCTTACATTAAATCCGATAATAATAGCATCAGATGCTGCCGCTAAGTTGATATCAGATTCTGTGATCTGTCCAACACCCGAGTGAAGAATTTTTACACTGATTTCTTCTGTAGACAATCTTTGTAACTGATCAGAAAGCGCTTCTACCGAACCATCTACGTCACCCTTAAGGATGATATTCAATTCTTTGAATTCTCCTAAAGCAATACGTCTTCCCAATTCTTCAAGTGTTGTATGCTTTTTAGTTCTGATGGAGAGTTCTCTCTGTAGCTGTTCTCTTTTGTTGGCAATTGCCTTACCTTCACTTTCATCGGCATAAACACGGAATTTATCACCAGCGGTAGGTGCACCATCCAGACCTAAAATGGTTGCCGGAATGGAAGGACCTGCTTCAGAAAGGTTTTTGCCTCTTTCATCCAGCAAAGCTTTTACTTTACCGTGATTTTTACCTGCTACTACATAATCTCCCACTCTTAAAGTTCCGGTTTGCACCAACATTGTTGCTACATAACCTCTGCCTTTATCAAGAGAAGCTTCTATAACAACTCCATTTGCCGAACGATCAGGATTCGCTTTTAATTCAAGCAATTCAGCCTGTAATAAAACTTTCTCAAGCAATACATCCACATTATTACCGAATTTAGCTGAAATTTCCTGCGCCTGAACATTTCCACCCCATTCTTCTACCAAGATATTCATCCCGGAAAGCTGCTGACGGATATTATCAGGATTTGCATTGGGTTTATCAACCTTATTGATAGCGATAATCATCGGTACTCCTGCAGCCTGTGCGTGAGAGATTGCTTCTTTTGTCTGAGGCATCACATCATCATCGGCAGCAATTACGATAATGGCAATATCGGTAACCTGTGCACCTCTCGCTCTCATCGCCGTAAAGGCTTCGTGACCCGGTGTATCTAAGAAGGTAATTCTTTGTTCGTTTTCCAGTTTCACATTATAAGCACCAATGTGCTGAGTAATCCCTCCGGACTCACCGGCAATTACATTTGTCTTTCTGATATAGTCAAGCAATGATGTCTTACCATGGTCTACGTGACCCATTACCGTTACAATCGGAGCTCTTGGAAGAAGATCTTCTTCAGAATCGATTTCCTCTTCTGCGTCAGACTCCCCAAGATCAGCATCGGAGAATTCAATCTTATAACCGAATTCGTCTGCTACTAATAATAAGGTATCTGCTTCCAGTCTCTGGTTCATGGTAACCATTACTCCTAAAGAGAAACATGCAGAAATTACTTCTGTAGGAGACACATTCATTAAGCTGGCCAATTCACCAACTGTGATGAATTCCGTTACTTTTAATGTTCTGTCTGCTGCATCGATTTCCTGCTGACGTTCGTCTTGTTCTCTCCGGAAGTTTCTCTTATCTTTTCTGTGCTTGGCAGATTTAGATTTACCTCCTTTATTGGTTAATTTTTCAAGGGTTTCCTTGATTTGGTTTTTTACTTGTTCGTCGGTTAACTCAACAGGCATTGTTCTTTGACCTGGCCTGTTGTTTTGCCCGCCTCTGTTGAAACCTCCTCTGTTTGCGCCTTGGCCACCCTGACCTTGCGGACGGTTTCCTTGTGCGCCTCCCTGGTTGTTTCCGAAACGGTTTCCGCCTTGTCCGCCCTGCCCTTGAGGACGGTTCTGGCCACCTTGGTTATTGTTTCCAAAACGGTTTCCGCCTTGTCCGCCTTGACCTTGAGGGCGATTTCCACTCTGGCCTCCCTGTCCTTGAGGACGGTTACCTTGTGCCTGGTTGTTGCCGCCTTGCTGATTATTGTTTCCACCTTGTGGATTTTGGCCACCGGGCTTTTCAATTCTTTTTCTCTTCTTTTTAGCACCTGCGCCTTGTTTCGGGGCAAACTGCGTTAAGTCGATTTTTTCACCAACTATTTTGGGGCCGTCCAGTTTTTGGTAAACGGTTTCAATTTTTTGAGGTTCCTGCTGGTCATCATCCTGTTTTGGAGTTTCCACTTTTACTTCTGCAGGTTTGGGCGAAACTTCTTCAACTGGTTTAGGCGTTTCTTTTACTACTTCCGGCGTTTTCTCCACAGGTTTTTCCTCTTCTTTTTTATCTTCTGTTTTTGGCTTGTCTTTTTTCACGGGTCTGTTTCTTGACTCGATCTGTGACAAATCTATTTTATCCAGAACTTTAAATTCCTGTTTTTCAGGTGTTGCTTTTACTTCGGGAGCAACTTCTTTTTTCTCTTCCACCACAGGTTCCGACTTTGGAGCAGGAGTTTCTTCCACTTCAGGTTTCTTAGGCTCTAAGTCTATTTTACCTAAAATTTTAGTTTCTGGTTTATTAGCTTTAGCTCTTATTACTTCAGGGGTTTTCTTTTCTTCAATCTCCAGTTTTTCTTCCGGAACTTTTGTGATCACCACCTCATGGGAGGCTTTGCGCTGTTCGCCGTCTTTGGCAAACTCAGCCTCCAATGCAGAATATGCCGCTTCTTCTAATTGAGCGTTAGGATTGCTTTCAACCTCAATGCCTTTTGATTGTAAAAATTCTACTAATCTGGACATCGAAATATTGAATTCCTTAACCGCTTTATTTAATCTAATTTTTGGCATCTATATTATTTACTGTTTTTTAATTCTTAAAATTAAAGTATTTTCTTTTTTACTGTTTATTAAAATTTATTTACAAATCTTAATCTTCAAATTCTTCTCTCAGAATACGCTTCACTTCTTCAATGGTTTCCTCTTCAAGATCTACCATATTCAATAAACTTTCAGTTTCTTTATCCAAAACCGATTTTGCTGTCGTAAGACCAACTTTCTTAAACTCATCCAGAATCCACTGGTCTATATCATCATTGAATTCTTTCAGTTCAACATCATCATCTTCGCTGGCTTCTCTGTGTACATCGATCTCGTAACCAGTCAGCCAAGAAGCAAGCCTTATATTTTGCCCCTGTTTTCCGATCACTTTAGAAATCTCTTCAACAGGTGTATATACTAATGCATATTGCTGCTCTTCGTTGATATCAATTTTATTGATGGTAACATTTCCTAAAGCTCTTTTCACCAAAATCTCAGGGTTTTTAGACCACTGGATCACATCGATGTTTTCATTTCTCAATTCTCTTACCACGCCGTGAATTCTCGATCCTTTTACCCCTACACAGGCTCCTACCGGATCAATTCTGTCGTCGTAAGCATCTACTGCAATTTTCGCTTTTTCACCAGGAATTCTTACTACTTTTTTCAACATAATTGTTCCATCCTGGATTTCAGGGATTTCCAGCTCCAATAATTTTTCAAGGAATTTAGGGGCAGTTCTGGAAATAATAATCTGCGGTTTTGAACCTTTGAAATCTACTGTTTCTACAATAGCTCTGATGTTTTCTCCTTTTTTAAAGAAATCGGAAGGAATCTGGTTTTCTTTAGGTAGAATAAACTCATTTCCTTCGTCATCAAGTAAAATTACATGCTTGTGACGAATGTGGTGAATTTCCCCTACTACGATCTCCCCGATCCTATCTTTAAACTGCTCATACAACATCGCATTGTTGTGCTCCTGCAATTTCGTAGCCAAAATCTGCTTCAGGGTAAGAATATTTCTTCTTCCCAGCTGGGCAACAGGAATTTCCATGGTGAAATCTTCTCCTACTTCAAAGGTTGGATCGATCTTTTTAGCTTCGGAAATTTCTATTTCAAGATCATCGTCTTCAGACATTTCGTCTTCCACAATGGTTTTATTTAAAAATATCTGAAAATCTCCTTTATCAGGGTTTACAATCACATCAAAATGGTCATCCGAATCGTATCTCTTTCTTAAAAGAGTTTTCAGTGAATCTTCAATAATTGCCATAAGATCGATCTTACTGATCCCCTTTTCGTCTTTAAAATCACCAAAGGATTCAATCAACGCTATATTGTCCATGTATTCTTTTTTCTTTTAAAATTTAATTGTTACTAATGCTTTTTTAATCTCAGAGTACGGAATTTCCTTTTCCTCCTCCACATCTACTTTTCCCTTACCAATATCTTTTGGCTTGCGGTACCGCAGGATAAGTGTAATTTTTTCTTCGTCTGCTTTTGCAAGTTCCCCTTCAATCTTTGAAGAGTCATTCAATAAAACTTCTATCTCTCGTCCGATATTTTTAGCAAACTGTCTTTGACTTGCCAACGGCTCACTTAAACCGGCAGACATTACCTGAAGGCTGAAATCATGCTCTTCACGGTCCACATTGAATTCAATTGCACGGCTTGCATCCAGGCAATCCTGCAGAGAAACGCCATTGTCGCCATCCAAGATCACTGTAATATCATCTCCGGCAGAAATCTTCAGATCTATAAGAAATAAATCTTTTCTGGTTTCCAGAAAGTCATTCAATAATTCTTCAATTTTTTTTCTAAACTCCATACGTTATTTACAATGCTGATTTATTCGTACGAAAAAAGGCTTTCTTCCGAAGGCCTTCCCATGTTTTTCCGTAAATCCATTGCAAATATACGAATATTTATGAGAAATGCAAAATATCTTAAAATCAATACAATAAGTTAATTATTACTTAAAATTTAACCATGACAGTATTTTTATTACTTTTGTACTAATTTAAAAAATACATTTACTTTGAATATTACTATTGTAGGAACAGGTTATGTAGGATTAGTCACAGGAACGACTTTAGCAGAACTTGGAAATTCAGTATACTGTGTAGATATTGATGAAAAAAAAGTTGAGGGAATGAAAAACGGCATAGTTCCCATCTATGAGCCGAATCTTGAAGAGATGTTTTTAAGAAATATCCAGTCTGAGAGATTATTTTTCACGACCGATTTAAAAGAAGCATTAGACAAAAGCGAAGTGATCTATCTTGCTTTGCCAACTCCACCCGGAGAAGACGGCTCTGCCGACCTTTCTTATGTTCTGAAGGTTGCCTCCGATATCGGCGACATGATGACCGATTATAAGGTTATCGTTAACAAAAGTACTGTTCCTGTAGGAACTGCCGATAAAGTAAGGGAGGTCATCCAATCGAAGACAGAAATTCCTTTTGACGTGGTTTCCAATCCGGAATTCCTTAGGGAAGGCTTTGCGGTTGAAGATTCCATGAATCCATCAAGGGTTGTTGTAGGCTCCAGCTCGGAAAAGGCCAAAGACATTATGGCGAAGATCTATCAGCCCTTTACCAATACTGGGATTCCTATTATATTCATGGATGAAAAATCATCCGAACTTACAAAATATGCCGCCAATTCATTTCTTGCCGTAAAAATAACGTTCATGAATGAAATTGCCAATTATTGTGAAAAAGTAGGAGCAGATGTAGATAAAGTTCGTTTAGGAATGGGCAGTGATGACAGGATCGGGCACAGATTCCTGTTTCCGGGAATTGGGTACGGCGGAAGCTGTTTCCCGAAGGATGTGAAAGCATTGATAAGATCCGGAAAGCAGGAAGAATTTAATTTTCAGATTTTAGAAGCGACAGAAAATGTAAATATTGCCCAGAAAGTAATCCTTGTTTCGGAGATTGAAAAGTATTTCGGAGGAAATATCGAAGGAAAAACGATCGCAATGTGGGGATTAGCCTTCAAGGCGAATACCGACGATATTCGTGAAGCCTCTTCTTTAGATAACATTACGTTGCTTTTGGAAAAAGGAGCAAAGATTATTGCTTATGATTCGGTTGCAGAAAACAACGTAAAAAAAATATTAGGCGACAAAATTCAGTACGCAAAAAATATGTACGAAGCTCTGGACAATGCAGATGCTTTGTTTATTGCAACAGAATGGCCGGAATTCAAAAATCCGAATTTCGAACTGATGGCAAAGAGAATGAACAATAAGGTAATTTTTGACGGACGAAATATGTATCCGCTGGAAATTCCTGAGCAGAATGGTTTTTATTATAAAAGTATTGGCCGAAAAACCATTCAGAAGAATCCAATTTAAAAGTAAAAAATCAAGTAATTGCCAAAAGCCTAAAGCCAGCGGCCAATATCACAGCAAAATGAAAAATATAATCATCACAGGAGGAGCAGGTTTTATTGGCTCCCACGTTGTAAGAGAATTTGTAAAAAATAATCCGCAAACAACGATTATTAACCTCGATGCACTTACGTACGCGGGAAACCTTGAAAACTTAAAGGATATTGAAAATGAACAAAATTATGTTTTTGAGAAAGCAGATATTACAAATCCTGAAGAATTAAGAGTAATTTTTGAAAAATATAATCCGGATGCTGTTGTACATTTGGCAGCAGAAAGCCATGTGGACAGAAGCATTACGGATCCGATGGCATTCATCAATACCAACGTAAACGGTACAGCAAATCTATTAAATTTATGTAAAGAATTCTGGACTCTGAATCCTGATCATACCCACGGAAGATTCCCGGATGAAAAAAGAACCAACTTATTTTACCATATTTCCACAGACGAAGTATATGGAAGTTTAGGCGAAACAGGCTTTTTCTTAGAAACTACAGCTTACGATCCGCAATCTCCGTATTCGGCCTCAAAAGCTGCTTCAGACCATTTGGTAAGAGCGTATGGAAACACATACGGAATGCCGTTTATCATCTCAAATTGTTCAAATAATTATGGCCCGAATCATTTTCCTGAGAAATTAATTCCACTTTGTATATTTAATATTATCAATGAAAAACCTTTGCCGATTTATGGGGATGGTAAATACACAAGAGACTGGCTTTTTGTGATCGATCATGCAAAAGCAATCCACCAGATTTTCAATGAAGCCAAAACCGGGGAAACTTATAATATCGGAGGATTTAATGAATGGCAGAATATTGATCTGGTGAAGGAATTAATCAGACAAATGGATGCAAAACTGGGGAAACCGGAAGGCTACTCAGAAAAGCTGATCACCTTTGTTAAAGACCGGCCGGGACACGACAAGCGTTACGCTATCGATGCCACCAAACTCAATAAAGATCTTGGATGGAAGCCATCTGTAACTTTTGAAGAAGGACTCGCCAAAACCATCGACTGGTACTTAGAAAATAAAGAATGGTTGGAAAATGTAACAAGTGGTGACTATCAGAAATATTATGAAAACCAGTATCATTAAATATAATACAATGAAAGGAATTATTTTAGCCGGAGGCTCAGGAACAAGGCTCTATCCTCTTACCATTGCAGTAAGCAAACAGCTGATGCCGATTTATGACAAACCGATGATTTATTATCCGTTGTCTACCCTGCTATTGGCAGGAATAAAAGATATTCTGATTATCACAACGCCTCACGATCAGGAGGGGTTTATCAAACTTTTAGGTGACGGCTCACAGATAGGCTGTAATATTCAGTATGTCGTGCAGCCAAGTCCGGACGGATTGGCACAGGCATTTATACTGGGTGATGAATTCGTTGGAAATGATGCCGCCGCATTGGTTTTGGGAGACAATATTTTCTATGGCTCTGAAATGGGTACTTTACTTAAAAATAAAACCAATCCTGAAGGAGGTGTTGTTTTTGCCTATCATGTTGCAGATCCTGAAAGGTATGGTGTGGTAGAATTTGATGATGATTTTAAAGCTGTTTCTATTGAAGAAAAGCCACTGAAACCAAAATCGAATTATGCTGTTCCCGGACTTTATTTCTATGACAATGAAGTGGTTGAAATTGCAAAAAATATTCAGCCGTCTGCAAGAGGCGAACTTGAAATTACGGATGTTAATAATGTGTACCTCAGCAAAGGCAAGCTTGAAGTAGGTGTTTTAGACAGGGGTACTGCATGGCTTGATACGGGAACTTTCGATTCTTTGAATGATGCTTCAGAATTTGTACGCGTGATTGAAAAAAGACAGGGATTCAAAATCGGATGTATTGAAGAAATAGCCTTCAGAAATAAATTCATCAATGAAGAAAAACTCTTGGAAACAGCAGTAAAATACGGAAAAAGTGGGTACGGCGAATATTTAAAACAGTTGGTAATCAAGTAATAAAATCCAAATACAAGAAGTATTACTTATTAACTAAAATTATTGTATTGCACAACAAATCTTAGTTTAGCACCAACAGCGTTTAATTTTTTTAACCTAATAATAATTTTTTAAGAATAAATATGCTACATATTAGAAAATAATTTAAATTTGCAGTAAACATAGCACAAATGAATGAACCACAAACAAAGTGGACCGAAATAATTGAAGCCCGACATTCTTTGCTCGACTTAAAATTAAAAGAGGTATGGAATTACAAAGATCTTGTTTACATGTTTGTAAAAAGAGATTTCATATCCGGTTTTAAGCAGACAATTTTAGGTCCCATCTGGTTTTTTATAAACCCGATCTTAACTACGATTACTTTCCTTATTGTTTTTGGCAAAATAGCAGGATTACCTACAGATGATGCTCCGCCTTTGCTATTTTACCTATCAGGGGTTACGCTATGGAATTACTTTTCATCATGCCTCATCGGCACTTCTTCCACATTCGTGGGAAATGCGGGCATTTTCGGAAAAGTATATTTTCCAAGGCTTGTAACGCCGATTTCTATAGTAATTTCAAATCTCATGCGCTTCGGAGTTCAATTTCTTTTATTTCTGATGGTATGGGCTTATTATCTCTTCAAGGGTGAAATTCAGCCTAATATATGGATCGTTGCAACGCCGTTCCTTATTATTCTTATGGCTCTTTTTGCATTGGGAACAGGGATGATATTTTCTTCCCTTACCACAAAATACAAGGATCTCAGCATGCTTTTGGTATTTGGGGTAAACCTTTATATGTATGCAACTCCTGTCATATATCCCGTCTCATCCTTACCCGGAATTTTTAAAAAACTCTCTTTTTATAATCCGTTAACCGGAATTTTTGAGTGTTTTAAATATGCCTGGCTGGGAGTGGGAGATTTCTCACCTTTAATGCTTATAATTAGTTCTGTTATCATTCTATTACTTCTGATCACAGGAACCCTCATATTCAACAAGGTGGAGAAAACCTTTATGGATACCGTTTAAAAAAAATATTAACATTCCCAACACTACTATTATGCTGGTTTTAAAAGCAGAAAATATATCAAAGCAATATAGATTAGGACAGGTAGGCACCGGAACGATATCACATGACCTGAACCGTATGTGGTACAAAATGAGAGGCAAGGAAGACCCATACCTTAAAATCGGAGAGGCAAATAACAGAGCTGAAAAAGGAGAATCTGAATATGTATGGTCCCTGCAAAACATCAATTTTGAAATTGAACAGGGTGATGCGGTGGGTATTATCGGAAGAAACGGCGCCGGCAAATCGACCCTTTTAAAATTATTAAGCAAAGTAACAAAACCTACCACCGGAAAAATATATACCCGTGGAAGGATTGCATCGTTGCTGGAAGTGGGGACAGGTTTTCATCCGGAAATGACAGGCCGTGAAAATGTATTTCTGAACGGAGCAATCCTCGGAATGACGAGAAAAGAAATCAGTAGAAAATTCGACGAAATTGTATCATTTTCGGGAGTGGAAAGATATATTGACACTCCGGTAAAAAGATATTCTTCAGGGATGTACGTACGTCTCGCTTTCGCCGTGGCCGCACATTTGGAATCTGAAATTCTGATTGTAGATGAGGTTTTGGCAGTAGGTGATGCAGAATTCCAAAAAAAATGCCTGGGAAAAATGGGTGACGTTACAAAAGGAGAAGGAAGAACCGTACTTTTTGTAAGCCATAACATGACTGCCGTTAAGGAATTATGTACAAAAGGTATCCTCCTAAACCAAGGCACTCTTGAATATGAGGGAAGTGTACTGAACACGATCATAGAATATCAGAAAAACAGTGCAAGTACAACTTCTTATCGTTATAATGGTATTATAGATGAGGCTGCAGGAAATGAAAATATCCGGATAAAAGAATTTTCTGTTGCTCCTGTTAAAGGAAGTATTATAGATATTGATTCCGGAATCCGAGTAAAATTGGTTTTTAAAAATTATGTTCCGGACATTAGCCTAGGGGTTACGTTCGAACTTAAAAATTATGAAGAACTTATAATTTTCCACGTAGGGAAAATTATTTCTGAAAATTCCAAAAGCGGAGACTATAGTTTAGAATTCGATATTCCCTCAGGATTGCTGAATGCGGGAAATTATTACTTCAGATTAATTTTCGGACAAAATCAGGCTACCGTTTTATACGCAGTTGATAATATGGTGGGTTTTGAGGTAGAAAATGTGAAAGTAGGTACCAAAATGCACATTTATCCAGGAATTATAAGGCCTCATTTTGACTATAAAATAGAATACAAATAAATCCCATGGACGTTCAGTATTTTCATTTAGATAAGATAGGCAACTCTTCGCTGGGGTTTATAACCGTAGCCGAAAATTCAAAAAATATTCCTTTTGATATTAAACGTGCTTATTGGACTTATTACACGCCTCAAGATGTAATGAGAGGTGGCCATGCTCATAAAAAACTTGAACAGATCATCTTCGCCGTTTCCGGAATCATTGAGTTTAACACTGAAGATCAGAAAGGAAATCGGGCAGTATTTGTTTTGGACAATCCTTCAAAGGGCCTATATATTCCCAGGTTGATATGGAGAGATATAAAATTTTCACACAACGCCGTACTCTTATGCCTTGCTTCTGAATTGTATGACGAAAACGATTACTTCAGGACGTATGAAGATTTTAAATTGTATGAAGAAGAACCTGTTCTGACGTTGACAGATTACAATGAAGAGGTACTGGAAAAATCCTGGAATTGGCTCAATGACCCAGAAATAAAAAAACTCACAAACAGTCCTGATTTTACCAGGGAAGACCAAAAAAAATGGTTCAGCACTCTTTGCGATAACAGCAATTATTACATAAAAGGTATTTCATTCAATAATAAAACTATCGGAGCTGCCGGTTTAAAAAAAATTAACAAAGACAATAATGACGCAGAATATTTCGGATACATCGGAGAAAAACAGTTTTGGGGAAAAGGCTTAAGCCGCCACATTTTATCTGAAATCGTATCAGTGGCCAAAAAAGAATTTAAGCTTAACAGCATATATCTTAATGTAATCCCGGAAAATACCAGAGCAATACGGGCTTATGAAAACTTCGGATTCAGGATCGATCGTATTGAAGAAAATAACATCAGAATGACTTTAACATTATCATGGAAATAGAAGCTACACGATATCAGGAAAGCGATAAGGCTGCATGGGATATTTTTGCAAAAGAAAGCAAAAACGGACTTTTCTTTTTTCAGAGAGATTATATGGATTATCATGCAGCCCGGTTTCCAGATCATTCTTTGATTTTCAGAAAGAAAAATCAGATTGTTGCCATTTTTCCTGCCAACGAAAAAGGAAAAGAAATTCATTCTCACGGCGGATTAACTTATGGATCTTTACTTATCAGTATTAAAACAAAATCTGTAGATGTTCTGGAAATATTTACAGCAATGATGAAATATTATTCTTCATGCAGCTTTGAAAAAATAATATACAAAGCCATTCCTTATATATTTGCTAAAATTCCTTTTCAGGAAGACCTTTACGCACTATTTATAAATAATGCAAAGATTTTCAGAAGAGATATTTCTTCGGTAATTTCCATTAAAAATAAGCTTCCGCTTGCAAAATCTCCTGCTAAAAAATTCAAAGATTGTTCTGCTTTAAATCTTACTATTTCACAAAACAGAAATTTTAAAAATTATTGGAAGCTTCTCACCTCTGTTTTGCAAAGCCACAATGCAAAACCCACCCATAGCTTAGAAGAGATAAACCTATTGTCCGAAAGATTTCCTGATCATATAAAGCTTTTCGAAGTTTATGAAAACAACCAACTTATTTGCGGCACTGTACTATTTGATTTTGGCAATGTTATCCACACCCAATATCTGGCTAATTCGCAAAGAGGTAAAATAATAGGCGCATTGGATTATCTGATTATAAAATTAATTGAAGATCAATTCCGGGATCGTGAATATTTCAGTTTTGGGATTTCTACTGAAAATCAAGGTTTATATTTAAATGAAGGACTTATTAACCAAAAAGAAATGTTTGGAGGAAGAGCTGTTTGCCATGATTTTTATGAAATAGCTCTGCTTTAAAGATCAATAATAAAACACATATCATGATAAAATTTCTCGATTTACAAAAGATCAATCTCAAATACCAACAGGAAATAAAAGAAGCCCTGATGCAAACTTTCCGTTCCGGATGGTATCTTCTTGGCGAAAAAACAAAAAGTTTCGAAGAGAATTTAGCAGATTATATCGGTACAGATCACGCCATTGGTGTTGCAAACGGACTGGATGCCCTGCGCCTTATTTTCCGTGCCTACATAGAGCTTGGCATAATGAATCCGGGAGATGAAGTTCTTGTTCCTGCCAATACCTACATCGCTTCGGTGCTTGCTATATCAGATAACGGGATGATTCCTGTGTTTGTTGAACCGGATATAAATACTTATAACATTGATATTTCAAAAATTGAACAAAAAATCAGTCCGAAAACAAAAGCTATCCTTATCGTACACCTGCAGGGAAGAATTGTGTTTTCAGAAAAGCTTAAAGAAATAGCAACGAAATACAAACTCAAAATTATTGAGGATAATGCTCAGGCAATAGGTGCAGAATGGAAGGGTATTAAATCCGGGAATTTGGGCGACGCTTCAGGTTTTAGCTTTTACCCCGGAAAAAACCTGGGCGCTCTAGGAGATGCAGGCGCAGTAACTACTAGTGATAAAAAATTATCTGAAACCATTCGTGCATTGGGAAATTATGGTTCCAATCAAAAATACATCAATATATATAAAGGTTTTAATTCAAGAATGGACGAATTACAGGCTGCAGTTTTAGATATTAAATTAAAATATATTGACCATGAAAATGAAATGCGGCGCAAGATCGCCAACAGATTTATCTCCGGAATAACTCATCCACAAATCATTCTTCCCGAAAATCCGGCTGCCCAAAAAGAACATGTATGGCATTTATTTGTAATACGGACGGAGAAAAGAGACACACTGCAGAATCATCTCGCTGAAAAAGGGATCCAGACGATAATTCACTACCCTATCCCGCCCCATAAGCAGGCAGCTTATAAAGAGTATGCCCATTTTTCTTTACCTGTTACGGAAAAATTGCATAATGAATGCCTGAGTTTACCAATTTCTTCTATTCTTGAAGAAGAAGAAATTCAGCAAATCATTAACAGCGTAAACATGTTCTAAATGGAAAAGCCATTAGTCACCATCATTGTGGTTTCTTACAATCACGGAAAATTCATCCGGGAAAATCTGGAAAGCATTAAAAAACAAACGTATGAAAATATCGAGTTAATTGTTGGGGATGATGCTTCTAAAGATAATTCTGTTGAAATTTTTGAACAATGGTTGCAAGAAAATAATTATCTGGCAGAAAGAAATTTTCATTCTGAGAATACAGGATTAGCCACGATGCTGAATGAATGCATTGCCTTGGCAAAAGGAAAATATATTAAACTGATAGCAGCAGATGATTTCCTTCATCAAGAAGCTATTGAAAAATATGTTTCCAAGCTTGAAAGTTTAGGAGATGAATACGGAATGGTTTTCAGTAACACACATACGATTGATGACAAGAGCTTTATCATTAAAGATTTTGCAGATTATGATTCATTAGGGAAAATAGACCCTCTTATTTTTAGAAAAGAGCTAATAAAAGGAAACAGGATCGCAGCGTTAACAGTTTTGTTGAAAACTGATGTGCTTAAAGAAACTGGTGAGTATGACAATCGTTTCATCGTGGAAGATTATTTCCGGTGGCTGAAAATCAGCGAAAAATATCTTATCGCGTATATTCCCGAAAAGCTCACCTATTATCGTATGCATCCTCAAAACATTTCAAAAATTAAGGCTGAAAAAATAGAACTTGAAACCACGCAGCTGCAAATGATGTTTGATAAGGAAGGAACTGTAAAAGATAAAATCAACAGGTATACTCACCGATATTACCTCTCAGGAAAAAAGTTGCCCGACGATTATATCACCGCATACCATCTTTATCCTTTCCGGGTCAGAAGGCTTGATTTAGCTATCCGAAATAAAATTCCTACCCTGTTTTATAAAATCATTAATAAAATTGCTGAACTAAAACAATAAAATGTAATGCTTAATGGCAGACAAATAAAATTATAAACACAAAAACAACGAATGATGATTATCGGTAATGGAATTCTGGCAAATGCCTTACGATTGTATGATACAGAAAATAGCATTTTTTTCGCATCCGGAGTTTCCAATTCCCTGGAAAAAAATCCGGCTGAGTTTGAAAGAGAAATATCACTTCTGAAATATGTAATGTCCAGAGATAATGATAAAAAACTAATTTATTTTTCTACCAGCAGCATTTACGACCCCAGTAAAATCCACAGCCCTTATGTTCTTCATAAGCTTACGATTGAAAGATTAATTGCAGAATATTGTCCTAATTATATTATTTTCAGGGTAGGAAATGCTATAGGCCGCGGAGGAAATCCTAATACACTCATCAATTTCCTTAAAAATTCCATTCTTTCGGAAAATAAGTTTACCATCTACAGCAATGCAAAAAGAATTCTGATTGGTACGGAGGATATTGCGTTATTTATCAGTCAGAATTTAAAAAAAATCAACAATGAAATAATCAATCTTGCTTACCCCTATCAATATTCAATGGCTGAAATTCTGTCTGAAATGGAAAATTATCTCCAGAAAAAAGCAATTTATGAAAATGTTGCTGAAGGCTCCTGCTATGACATTGAGTTTAATTCGCTTACAGAATCCTATTTTTCAGGGATAAATCCAGATGGCTATTTAAAAAAATTACTTATTGATTACTTATAAACTATTGTTGAAGAAAATATCCGGAGGATTTAATTTAAAAAAATTTATTGTTATGGCTTACAAAGTATCGATTATAGTCCCGTGTTTTAATCACGCCAGATATCTTGAAGAATGCATTGAGTCTGTAAAGAAACAATCTTACGGCAATTGGGAATGTATTATTGTAAATGATGGTTCTTCGGATGACACCGAAATCGTATCCCGAAGCCTTGAAAATGACAGAATCATCTATAAATACCAGGAAAATAAAGGTTTATCAGGAGCCCGAAATACAGGCATAAGAATCGCAACGGGAGATTATATTTTACCTCTTGATGCCGACGATACGCTCAATCCGCTGGCGATAGAGAAAATGATTTCCGTATTTCAAAAAAATCCGGAAACATTGGTTGTATTTTCAGATACTGTAACCTTCGGGCATATTCAAAAAAAGTCTGATCTTCAGGAAAAATTCACGCTAAAGGAGTTGCTTTTAGGAAATAAGCTTTACTGCACTTCCATGTTTCCAAAAAAATGTTTTGATGAAGGAATTATCTATGATGAAAATCTCAGACACGGCTTTGAAGATTGGGAATTCTGGATACAGCTCATGTCTTCCCGTCGCGGGCAGCCCTTCACAAAGATAGATTATCCGGCATTTAACTACAGATCTCATCCCGAAACCTCAATGATTAAAGAGATTACAGGCAACAATGAAAAAAAAGAATTCATCTACCACACGGTCTACGAAAAGCATAAAGCACTTTTTCATGAATTTTTTCCCAGTTACATTGCCCTTTTAAACCGAAAAACCTTTTATGAAAAAAAGCTGGAAAGTATCTATTCCAGTAAACCCTACAGAATATATAACTTTTTAAAAAATTTATTCCGATGAGTCAGTTTGTACATATTATCATGACAAGATTCAATGTCCCAACCAGAGGTTGGAACGAAACACGTTCCGGATATAAACCTCTTACCGAAGAATGGCTGAATGACAGATTCCGGTTATTCAGAACTTATGTGCTTCCTTCTTATAAAAATCAGACCAATCAAAATTACGTCTGGCTTTGTTTCTTTGATATAAATACTTCAGAAAAATTCAGGAAAATCATCAGAGAAATTGAGGAAGAATATCCTGTTTTCAGGTCTGTTTTTGTTGAAGATTTTGATCAGATGAAAACCAGAGTGGTGGAAATAATTCCGCAATTCTTTACTTCCGAAACAAAATTCGTCATTACCAGCGAGCTGGATAATGATGACATGCTACATCAGGATTATATAAAAACCGTTCAGGAACATTTTAAACCTGTTCATGATCTTGTAATCGATTTGCGAAGAGGATACCAGCTTACGATGTTTCCTCGCCGGAAAGCAATAGTTACCGTGTATAACGCAGTCGTAAATCCCTTTGTAAGCCTGGTCGAAAACGTTGACAATTTTAAAACGATGCTGAAAGAAAGAGCGCATAACAGCTATCGCCATTATCCTGATTTTTCAGTAGAAGACAGCAAAGAAATGTATATCCAGATCATCCACCAATATAACCTCATGAACGTTACTTTTAAACATAAGGCAGTTCATAAGGTTGATTTTTCGGAATACGGAATGACTTCGGAAACAAGATTCTCTATTGACCGTTTGAATACATGGCGCCACAATATCACCAGAATACCTTTCGTGATGAAACTTATCATAAAAAAATATTTAAAGATAAAGATATTATCTAATTATGAAACTCAATAATCTGCAGATATTACGTGGGATTTCAGCGTTGCTCGTCTGTTGCTTCCATTTCCGTGAAACAATTAACTTTCCGGGGCTGAATCTTGGTGATATTCTTTTTAAAAAAGGAAGTATTGGTGTTCCTGTATTTTTTATCATCAGCGGATTTATCATGGTATTCACCACACAGAACTTACCCTTTTCCAAAGGCACTATTCAGCAGATTGTTTTATTTTATAAAAAAAGAATTATAAGAATTATTCCGCTGTATTATCTTTTAACATTTGCTGCTATGATACCTGGAGGAAGTTTTCTGCTATATTTTCATAGAGAAGGATTTTATGAGCTCATTCATTCTTTATTATTCCTTCCTACCAAAAAGGGGTTTCCTGTGCTTTATTTGGGCTGGTCTCTTAATTTTGAAATGTTTTTTTATCTTATATTCGGATTATCATTATTATTTAAAAAGAAAAGATATTACTTTATCATCTGTTTTTTTATTCTTACTTCTATATTAGGATATAATCTTTCTTTTGAAAATCCTTATCTTCAAATGGTATGCAATTCATTGAATCTTTATTTTGTAGCAGGAATTATTTTTGCCCTATTACTTAATACATATGAAATTCCAAAAAACTTTGCAGCAGCCATTTCTTTAGTAGGATGTATATCTTTTATATTGATTCTTCTTGCTATTATACCGATTGATAACGAATGGACAAAACTGTTTTTCATTTCTTTATTTGTATTATCATTTTTAACGTTTGACTATACCTTCCGGTGGAAAGGAAACAGATTGCTGATATTCTTGGGAGATATCTCTTATTCATTATACCTTTCTCATCCATTTGTAGAAATTGCTTTAAAAAAATGTAACTCAGAATTTTATTTCAGCATACCATTTTTCCTTATTAAAATTGCTCTTGCCATCTTACTGGCTTCGCTCCTCTATTTTTTTGTAGAGAGGAAAATAACACATTATTTGAAAATTAAATTAAAAATATAGATGATGAAAATTTCAGTCATAATTCCCGTTTACAACGCCGAAAAATATGTTACCCAGGCAGTGGAATCAGCGTTACAGTTTGATGAAGTCTTTGAAATCATTTTAGTAGAAGACAAATCTCCTGATAACGCTTTACAGGTTTGCCGGCAGCTCACTGAAAAATACAGCCGGGTGAAACTTTATCAGCATCCCGACAAAGGCAATCACGGTGCAGGAGCCACAAGAAACTTAGGAATAGCGATGGCAGATGGTGATTTCATTGCATTTCTCGACGCTGATGATTACTATCTTCCCAATCGTTTTGATGCCGAAAAAGAATTATTTAAAGATCCTAAAGTGGAGGGCGTTTACGGAGCAATCGGCGTTCAGTATTATTCGGAAAAAGCAAAAGAGCAGTATTATAAAATATTTGGAGACCGGCTGACTACCGTATATAAAAGATATCCGCCGGAAGACGTATTTCCCGGACAGCTTAACATGAATGGAACCTTCGGATTGTTCAGCATTGATGCACTTACAATCCGGAAAAATTCCCTGAAAAAGATGGATTGTTTCTTCAAAAAACATTTAAGACTCCATCAGGACACTGAGTTTTTATTCAGGCTCTCCTATTATCTTGACCTTTATCCTGGAATTCTTGATAAAGCAGTTGCCATACGCGGCGTACACGAAAACAACAGGATCACAAAAGTAGATGCAAAAGAAATAAAACCTTCTTCAACGAAAGTATTACTGTGGGAAGAGGTGAATAACTGGGCAGAAAATGAAAGCACCATTCCTGAATACGTTAAAACGCATATCAAAAGAGTATACCGGAGTTTCCGGATTGCAAATGCTCCCTTTCTGAAAAAATGGGGAATGATTGTAAAATATCTCTTTACGGATTATAAAAGCATTCGATCAGGATTATATAATATTAATTTCAGGAAAGACCTTTTCTGATGTTGATAATTTTAAATCAATTATTTCAAACTAAATTTAACAGTACTTTTTATTACTTCGAAAATTGAATTTCCTTAAATAATCACGCATCGGTTTTTCAACAAACTGATAAAAAACGGCAGAAACAACCGTCAGAACCAAAATGTAAATCCAAAACACTGTGTTGCTGTGTGATATCCGGAAACAGTCCCATAAGACCGATCTTAAAATATACAGAACAGGGATGTGTACAATGTATATAGCATAGCTGATCTCTCCAAGAAATTCAAAAAATTTTATAGAAAAAAGCCTGGTAATAAATCCGTTATTACAGGAAATAAAATAAATCGCAGGGACAAAGAAAACAGCCATTAGTCCGTTATGAAAATTCAGCGGAATAAAAATCAATGACAAGATAATCACAACAAATAATAAAACAACCGCAAGGTCATAATTCTTCTCTTTACGGTTTTTTACAAAAAAAATCCCGGCAAGGTTACCCATTAAAAACTCATTGATGTGCCAAAGCGGAAAATAATGGAGAAACTCATGACTGTCTGTATGTGGGCCTTTATAAGAAACGGAATTAATATACAAATTGGAAAAAACCTGGGTTCCGATCCAGATCAAAATGGCAATAACCCAAATGCTTTTATTTCCTTTTGAATATAAATAATTATACAGCCAGGGAAAAATCAGGTAAAACAAAAACTCTACAGAAATAGACCAGCCGGGAAAATTAAGAATCAGGGCTTTTCCCGGTATCCAGCTCTGAATGCCCAAAAGGTATAATAAAGTTTTGTAAAAACTGAAATCAGAATACCGGGTTAAAAAATAAAGCAGCAAACCCACCCCATACAACGGATAAATTCTAGCTACCCTGTTTCGGTAAAAATCAAGGTATCGGATTTTTTCCTTTCTGTGATAAGCTACAATCATAATAAATCCGGAAAGAATGAAGAAATAGCTTACTCCCACATTAGCCCGAAGAAAAACATCGGCAATACATTCGATTTTATATAAAAACAAATCTTTATTAAAATGAGAAATAACAATTGCCATTGCAGCAACAAACCGGGTAAATGTAATCTGACCTATTTTCACGGCCCAAAAATACATCTAAATATTATTATTTTATAAAAACACCAATGTATTTTCCCTGATATTCAATAACCGTTGTTTCGATATTATTTTTTTCGCAAAAATCCTGGTATGCTGAATTGTCGCCGATGTCATCACTAATAAAAACTCCGCCAGATCTAAGCCTTTCATACACCTTATTATAGGCCCACATTCTTCCGTTATAGCTTTTATCAGAATCATAATGGAAAACATCAAACGAATCTTTTTCCGAAAAAATTTTGGGTAAAGATTCTTTATCTGCAAAACGGTATAATTTCCAGTTTTCTTTTAAATTTTCAGGAACAATACATCCCACATACTGATCGCCATCCTGTGCAAGATAAGGCATATCTGAGCTATACAGAATACCATTTCTTTTCTTAAGAGAAAGCAGTGCGGCTAAAGAAGACCAGCCATACGCTACACCGGTTTCAAGAACGTTTTCAGCTTTGGTAAATTCACAGGCATAATAAATAAGTTCCAATGCTCCTGCCCCGCCCATTTTGACAGGGCATTCTTTTTCCTTCCGCCCGGCTTCCTGCAAGATTTCATTAAAATGATTTCTAAATGCCTCAATATCCTGGGAGAAAAGCCTGGATACGGCTTCCTTCTGCGAAACCGCTACTGAAGCAGCCCAGGAATTTGTCTTTTCTTTTCCTTTGATTGCACTTTTGCGTCTTAATGTATTTTTAATAATTTTCCTTCCCAGCTCGGGATAGAGACGAGGCCTTTTGACATAGGCCAGAAACGTTATAAAAACTCTCGAAATTTCACTCATTGTGTTTATTTTAAAAAGCAAATATATATTTTTTTTTAATTATACAAAATATTATATTTGTGTTACAAATGTGAAAAAAAATTTTTAATATGCTTTATGAAATTTTAGCAAAAATCCAGAGAAGAAATCAGATTTCTAATCTAAAAAAACATCCTAATGTTTCCTTCAGCGAAATAAGGCTTGGCATAAACAACCATTTCATATTTCACAAAAACATCAAGAAAATAACGATAGGAAGAGGAGCCAGCTTCAGGAATTACGTCCATATCCTTGTGGAAAATAATGCCACTTTGGAAATCGGAAACCAATTTTTTATGAATAATTTCTGTTCCATCAACTGCCTTGAAAATATTTCCATTGGCGATCACACTTTATTCGGGGAAAATGTAAAGCTTTATGACCATAATCACGCCTACCAGACTCAGCCGGATTTTAAGCTTTTTCATTCAGAATTTACCAAAGCTCCCATCAGAATCGGAAGCAACTGCTGGCTCGGAAGCAATGTTACCGTACTAAAAGGAGTTACCATAGGCGACAACTGCATCATTGGGGCAGGATGCGTCATTTACAAAGATGTCCCGCCCAACACTATTCTGGTTAACAATCAGGAGCTTGCAAACAGGCAAATCAAACAGGATTTTGCAGGGTAAATTATGATTGTATGAGGATATCTATTTATAAAACACATAAACACGACTGATGAAATTTTCAATACTTATAGCTAATTATAATAACGGAAAATACTTTAAAGACTGTTACCAATCTATCCTGTCCCAGAGGTACCAGAATTGGGAGGCAATTATTCTTGATGACGTCTCTACTGATGATTCTGTGCAAGTTATCAAAAATATTATTGGTAATGATAAACGATTCAAAATCTATCATAATGAAGTTAACAGCGGGGTGGGAATTACCAAAAGCAGGCTGATAGAACTTGCGGATGGAGAAATATGCGGATTTGTAGATCCTGATGATGCGCTACTGCCAACGGCAATATCTTCAGCAATTGAGGTATACAAAAAAAATCCCGCCGTGGTGCTTACTTATTCGCTTTTTACAAAGTGCGACGAAAATCTCAATCCGCAGGAAGTATTCAAGAGTGGAAAGCAGGTCATCAACCATTCTCCTTATTTTTTTAACAGCCCTATTCAAATTGCACATTTTGTTACTTTTAAAAGAGCGATTTATAACCAGACCCAGAAAATGGATTCTTCTATGAAAATTGCAGAAGATCAGGATCTCTATCTTAAAATGTATGAAAAAGGAAAAGTATATTTTATCAGAGAATCCAATTATCTCTACAGGATGCATCCTGCAGGAATTTCTCAGAATGAAAATAAGCCGAGATCAAGAGAATATTTTGCAAAAGTTATTTTCAATGCAATGAAACGGAGAAATCTGAAAAAAATCAATGGAATTCCTGTTCCTTCTGAATTTAAAAATGCTGAAGAAATATATAGGCTGCTTGAATACCAGAATAGTTTTATTACAAGAATAAAGAAAAAAGCAATCCTTCTTACTCAACAAATTCTTAACAAATGACAGATAAAAATAAAATAAAAGTTTTATTCAGGCATCGCTCTATGGAAATGGGAGGTGTAGAGAAAGTATTGTTGGGACTTCTCAACAACCTGAATCCTGAAAAATTTGAAATGACCGTATGCCTTACCCTCAACCAGGGCGAGCTTCGGGATGAAATCCCCGAGCATATAAGAAAAATATACCTTACGGATGGAAAAGAAGACTTTTCCAAAAATCCACTGCTGAAGAAAATTCAGCTTGTGCAAAGAAGATTAAAGCTGAAAAAGCTGAAAGATAGTCCCGCAATTGCCGACCGTCTCATCAATGATGTTTTTGATGTGGAAATAGGTATGGATTACAGGGACTATGATGCCGTTCTTAATTCCACGAACAAAAAATCTAAAAAAGTAGGATGGTCTCATTCGGAAATCAATGTTCCGAAATTCCAGCCTTTGGTACCAGGAGTATTAAGGAGTTTTCCTCAGTTTGACCATATAGTGTACTGTTCACATAAGATTAAAGATATGATGCATCGGTACTATCCGGATTTAAGCTATCCGGCAGAAAGTGTAATTATTAATCCAATTCCTATTGAGGAAATTAAAAAAAAGGCTAAAGAAGAACTCAGTGATTTTCCGGAAGGGCCTGTTTTTGTGTCAGTCGGAAGGCTGCATTCAAGAAAAGGCTATCATAAGCTTATTGAGGCTCATAAAAGACTTATAGATGATGGATTTCATCATAGCATTATAATCATAGGTGATGGTGATGAAATGAAAAACCTGACTTCCCAGGCCGCAAAATACAATGTTGAAAAGACCTTTATTTTAAAAGGAAATCAGATGAATCCTTATCCTTACATCAGAAAGGCAGATTACTTCATTCTTCCCTCCGAATCGGAAGCATGGCCTCTGGTGGTTGCAGAAGCATTAATCCTTCAGAAGCCCATCATTGCAACCGATGTAGGAGATGTGAGCCTCATGATCAAAGACCGCAAAACGGGCTACCTCATCAGCTATGAAACAGATGAAATGTATTCCGCAATGAAAACTTTCCTCACAGCTCCTGAACTTGTTGCTCAGATCAGGACAAATCTTATAAATATTGAAAGCCAGTTTAATAATCAGAAAATATTTAACTATATCGAGAATATGTTAGAAACACTCCACAGTCAATAAATCACTGTGCAGAATATCCTCCGTCAATCACCAGATTTGTTCCGGTAACCCATCTTGAAGCGTCGGAAAGCAGGAAAATACAGGCATTGGCCACGTCTTCAGGATTTCCTATTCCCAATGGATGTTTTCTGATAATCTCCGCAGAGGCATCTTCGCCAATGTTTTCAAACATCTTTTCTAAAATCGGGGTTTTTACCATTGCAGGGCTTATACTGTTGACACGGATATCGTTTCTGCAAAGCTCCATTGCCAGAGAACGCGCCCCGGAAATTACAGCTCCTTTACTTGCGGAATAGGACGCTTTTCCAGGCTCTCCCACCATTCCTGCAACAGAAGAAATAAATACAAAACTGGAAGTGGCATCTTTGTATTTCTTTAGGGATAAGATTTTGGCAATCTCAAATCCTGCTATGACATTAACCTCAAAAATGTCCCGATATAATGTGGAACTGTGCTTTTTTAATGGCAATGTTTTTTCAATTCCCGCACAATGTATAAATCCGGATATTTTGCCTAATGCTGTAACTTTGTCGGCTATCATCGCTTCCAGATTTTCAGATTGTGTAATGTCTGCTGCAATAAACTCCGTCTTACTTTCCGGATCCAGCATCGATGCTGTTTTCATAAGCTCATCATGATTTCTTCCCATAAGAATGAGATCAGCACCTCTCTTGCTGCATTCTACAGAACAGCTTCTTCCAATCCCGGAAGAAGCTCCTGTAATGAGAATAACTTTACTTTTTAACGAAAAAGCATCCATTAATCTTCAAAATTTTCTTTTCCGATTACATTCATAAGATCCGAAATTGTCTCTATATCTTTAAAATGTTTTGTATCGATCTTCTTACTGAAATTTTCGTCCACAAAAGCAATAATGGCAAGCAGGCTTATAGAATCATAGCTTTCCAAGGATTTAAGATTGGTTTCAGGGGTTAAAGTTTCATCTTCTTCAAGTTCTTCCTGAAGCTTTTCTAAAAAAACAGATGTTTTCATTTGGTATAAATTTTTAAAGTTTGTGTTTTACATTTCCATGATGGTAGCTCCCCACGAATACCCTACGCCGAAACCGGCCATCAAAATTTTATCTCCTCCCTTCATTATTCCTTTATCCATCATGTTTTTAAGCGCAATAGGAATGGTCGCAGATACGGTATTTCCTGTTTTTTCCATATCAATATAGAATTTTTCTGCCGGAATTTTTGTTTTTTTCCGAAGATAATTAAGCATAAAAGAGTTAGCCTGATGAAAAACAAAATGGTCAATATCATCCATTCCCATTCCGTTCACTTCCAATGTCTCTTTTACCAGCCCCGGAATATTTTCAATCGTAAAATTAAAAATTTCAGGGCCGTTCATGTATATATTTTCAGGATTAAATTCATGTTCAGGATTAAGCTCAAAATCTTTTTTGAAAGCTCCTTTCTTTACAATAAGATTTTCGGCTCCGCCACCATCGGTCCCCAGGCAGAACTGATAATCCCGGGAGCTTTCTGCTTTTTCAATAATAGCCGATGCAGAAGCATCCCCGAATATGCTCCGGTTTCCTTTATCATTAGGATGAATATGTTTGGTATAAGTTTCTGAAGTCACCAGAAGAATACTTTTGGCTATTCCTGCTGATATCAGGCCTTTGGCAAAAGCCAGTCCGTAGACGAATCCTGAACATCCCAGGTTAAAATCTATAGCGCCGATATTTTTCCTTAGTTTCAGTCGATCCTGAAGGAGACAGGCTGTGGTAGGCAGAAAATAATCCGGGCTTTGGGTACAGAATAGAATAAAGTCAACTTTATTACGATCGTAGGTTTCAAAAATTTTTTCTGAAGACTTTACAGCCATATCCAGCACGGTTTCGTTATCAGAAGAAATATGGCGTTGTGAAATTCCTACTTTTTCATGGATTCTTTCCGAACTCCATTCGGGGAACAATTTTTCCAGATCGTCATTAGTAAGCACAGACTGAGGAAGATAAAATTCTATTTTAGAAATTTTCATCATGTTAATAAATTTTCTTTCTTTGCAAATGTAACAAAACAAATGTACACTTATGATGATTTTTTTATTTAGAATTTTAATAAAAATGCATGCGCTCCATCATTCCCTTCTCAACAGAGCTAATCTTGCGGTTTCGAAGTACAAAGGCATGAAAGTTGGCGTTAATTTCAATATGCCTGATAAAGTTTTTTTCGGAACCGAACCTTACCTTATTGAAATAGGGGACAACGTCAATATTGCAGCCGGCGTAAGGTTTGTGAATCATGGAGGAACAACTACTTTACTGAGAAAGCTTCCCGGCTATGAAGATGCCAGAATTATGGGGAGGATAAAAATCGGAAATAACTGTACCATCGGACTGAACTGTGTCATCATGCAGGATGTGCAGATTGGCAACAACTGTATTTTGGGAGCCAATTCCGTATTGTCACAATCTATGCCTGACAATACCGTATTTATAGGGAATCCTGCTCAGTTTCTTTGTACCATCGAAGATTATGGCAACATTGTTTTAAAAAATAATCCCGAATATCCTCGTGAGCTGGAAAAGGATAGAAAAAAACTGGATGCCTATATTAAAGAAAATCTTCCTCATAAATATAAAAAAGCAAGAAAAATTAAATAACTTAGTTCCCGTAAACACAAAAAGAAAAATTGAAAAAGAAAAAAATCCTCATTCGAATAGGCTCCTTACGCCACGGCGGCGCAGAAAAAGTCTTAGTGAATTTTCTGAAAAGCCTTCCTCCGGATAAGTATGAAGTAGATCTTCTGCTTAATCTGTATTCCGGATTATATATACAGGAAGTTCCTTCGTGGATAAATCTAAAGTATCTTATAAAAGGAGAAATGATTACCACCAACAGGCTTCAGGATATTCCCATAAAGGCATTCCGAGTCCTTTATGAAAAAATGTTTTTATGGTTCCCTTTCCTGCTCTACCGGTTTATTTTAAAAAATAAAAAATACGATGTTGAAATTGCGGCCATCCATGCAATGTACAGGGAAATACTTTCAAGCCCGCAAAAAAAATCAAAAAAAATTATCTGGGTTCAGAATGATATTTTTAATGTAAAAGGCTATACTCAAAAAGTAATCCGTGAGTTTTTCAGGTTTGACAGGATTTTGGTGATTTCCGAAAAACTACTGAATGGAATGTATGAACTAGCAGAAAATGAAGCTGAAAAAGCTTCTGTTATTAAAATATACAATCCGATAGACCGAAACGATACATTGAAAAAAGCAGAAGCCGAAATCCAGGATTACCCTTTTAGCCGAAATCTTCCTACATTTGTCACTGTTGGTACCGTGTATCCTCAGAAAGGGTACGACCGGCTGTTGAATGTTCATAAAAAACTGATTGATGAAGGATTAAGCCATCAGCTTTTAATTATTGGTGACGGTTACGATTTTAATAATATTCGGAATCAACTCAATGAACTTGGCCTTCAGGCTACTGCAAAAATGCTTGGTTTTAGCAGTAATCCGTATCCTTTCCTTAAAAAAGCAGATTTTTATGTCATGTCATCAAGGCATGAAGGTTTTCCAACCATTATTGCAGAAGCGCTCATCCTCAACAAACCTGTTACTGCTACCGATATTTCCGGAATACGAGATCTTCTTCAGAACGGCACGCTGGGAAACATTACCGCAAATTCTGAAGAAGGAATTTATGAGGGAATGAAAAAGTTTCTCACCGATAAAAATCGTGCTGAAAAATACAAAAAAGAAATCGCACAGACCGAGCTTCCGTTTGTTTTAGAAAAATCGGTAGCACATCTTCAAAGAATTATTGACGAAGTATAAAAACACACATCATGTCAGGTTATTCTATTATTCAAAAAGATTTTTACAGGGAAAGCGAACAATGGCTTTCTACAATTCAGATCTGGAAAAAGTGCATTAATCCTAATCTTCATTTTGTGTATATTTTGAGGATGGCTCAAAAATACCAGAAAAAAACTTTTCTGAATATATTCTGGAAGATGGTATTACGACATTACCAGATCAAATATGGCTTCCAGATTTATCCCGAAACAAAAATCGGCGAAGGTTTTTATCTTGGCCACTGGGGGAGCTTGGTCATTAATCCGGATACTATTATTGGAAAAAACTGCAATATTGCCCAGGGTGTTACCATCGGCCAGCAGAACCGCGGAAAAAATGAAGGCTCACCTGTAATCGGCGATGAGGTATGGATTGGTGCTAATGCAGTGATCGTAGGTGCAGTGACTATCGGAAACAATGTATTAATCGTTCCTAATTCATATGTAAATTTCGATGTTCCCTCGAATTCTGTAGTATTGGGAAATCCTGCCAAAATTATTCCAACAGCTAATGCTACAGATGGGTACATCAACCGAAAAGTATAAAGATCCAGATGATTTTGTGAATGAGCTCTTATTACAGTCATTTAGTACATCGCCAAATTTTTCGAATTTTTTTTGAATTACAATTTTTTTTGTCATGGTATTAATTTCTGATTTTTACTTTGTACTTTTAATCTTGATTTAATCTTTAGGTTGTTCATAATTTTTTCATAATTGGAAACAAATCTTAGCATTAAATGTTATATTTTTTACGGCCTTAAAAGTAATGTTCAGATGATTTTAAGCATATTTAATATTAAACTTTGTTAAAAGTCATTACTTTTTCATCAAATAGTCTATTTTTGCACATTATCGATTTAGTCTATTGATTTTAAAAATAATTTACACGAAATAAATAACTATAATAATCAAATGTCACAATCGTACGAAGTTATTTTTGAAAACAACAAAAAGTGGGTAGCTTCTAAACTGGCAGACAATCCGGAATTCTTTCATGATCTTGCAAAGACCCAGAATCCTGATTATCTTTACATCGGATGTTCAGACAGCAGGGCAACTGCCGAAGAGCTGATGGGCGCAAAACCCGGCGAAGTTTTTGTTCACAGAAATATTGCCAATATTGTGAATACACTCGATATGAGTTCCACGGCCGTTATTCAATATGCTGTAAAACATCTTAAAGTAAAACACATTATTGTCTGTGGCCACTACAACTGTGGCGGCGTAAAAGCAGCCATGACGCCTCAGGATCTGGGACTGCTGAATCCGTGGCTGAGAAACATCCGCGATGTGTACAGACTTCATCAAACCGAGCTGGATTCTATCGAAGATGAAAACAGGCGTTATGACAGGCTTGTTGAGCTTAATGTTCAGGAGCAGTGCATCAACGTTATCAAAATGGCCTGTGTGCAGGAAAGATATATCCTTGAAGAGTATCCTGTTGTACACGGCTGGGTGTTTGACCTTAGGACAGGTAAGATTATTGATCTGGAAATTGATTTTGAGAAAATCCTTAAAGACATCCAGAAAATTTACAACCTTACGGGTTCTGATTGGGTTATGAGCAGAAAGACTAAATAGTTTTTCTTAAAAGAAAATGAAATGAAACTCTGGAGTATTATTACATTACTGTTTTTTCTGAACTTCACGGCTTTACCGGGTATTGCCTCGGCATTCGGCTGGGATATCATCAGAACGAATGTTGTAATCAATGAAGAAGAGCCACACTCTCACCCATCGTCTTTTATTGTTTACGAAAAGACCCTTCCAAAAACTTTGGATGTGTTTGATTACCTTAAGTTTTTCGAGCCGTCTCTGGAAGAAAAATCTTTTATACCGATAGATGATTCTTTTCATCTGTCGCCTTTATTATCCATATTTTCTCCGCCTCCGGAAGCTTAATTTTTTAATAAGTTTTTGATCATTATTCATATCATTTTTTTTGATACTGAATATTCATGTACTATTTATAAAAAAATAAATTTCCAATCTTTTGTAATTGATTTATTAAAAACAGATAAATCAGTTCTTATTCACAGCAGTTTATCATCATGAAAAAAACATCATTAATAGGAGGAATAAAGGAGAATTTCCCTTCCGGACTCGTTGTATTTTTAGTAGCGCTTCCCCTTTGTTTGGGGATTGCGCTTGCTTCGGGGGCTCCCCCGTTATCAGGCATCATTGCAGGTATCGTGGGAGGTCTTGTAATAGGATCAATAAGTAATTCCAATATTTCCGTATCAGGGCCGGCTGCCGGATTAACAGCTATTGTACTGACGGCGATCACCGATCTCGGCGCATTCAATATTTTTCTTTGTGCCGGAATTATTGCCGGAATCATCCAGTTGGTTTTGGGATTTGTAAGGGCAGGAAGTATTTCCAATTATTTCCCCAATAACGTTATCGAAGGAATGCTTGCAGCCATCGGAATTATTATTATTCTGAAACAAATTCCGCATGCTTTGGGATTCGATAAAGATTATGAAGGCCACCAATCGATTTTTGATAAGGGACTGAATTTCGGATACTTTTCGGAATTATTCGGCGCTATTCATCCCGGAGCAATCGTTGTAACAGTAATCTCTATTTCCATATTAATCATTTGGGACAAGGTTCATTTTCTGAAAAGAATAAAGATGCTTCCAGGTGCGCTTGTAGCAGTAGTCGCAGGTATTGTCCTGAATGAAATTTTTAAGATGACAGGCAGCTCACTGGCGATAGAAACCCAGCATCTTGTATCTCTTCCGGTTCCACAATCGCTGGACGATTTCAAAAACCTTATTACCATTCCTGATTTCAATGGTTTTTTAAATCCGAAAGTATGGATTGCAGGGGCAACAATTGCTATTGTAGCTTCTATTGAAACGCTGCTTTGTATTGAAGCATCGGACAGGCTGGATGTACAGCGAAGAATAACTGACACCAATCTGGAATTAAAAGCCCAGGGAATAGGAAATCTTGTAAGCTCATTTATCGGCGGGCTTCCAATGACCTCCGTAGTCGTTAGAAGTTCTGCCAATGCCAATGCCGGAGCGACCTCAAAAATGTCAACCATTATCCACGGAATCCTTCTGTTAATTTGTGTTTTATCAATTCCTGTGATTTTAAATCTTATTCCCCTATCAACTCTTGCAGCAGTATTGATTATGGTGGGATACAAACTTGCAAAACCTGCCACTTTCAAACATTTCTGGCAATTGGGAAAATTCCAGTTCATACCGTTTGTGGCAACCGTAGTTGCTGTTGTGGCAACGGATTTGCTGAAAGGTGTAGGAATAGGTCTTGCCATCTCCGTTTTCTATATCCTGCAGGGAAATATGAAAAGAGCTTACTATCTGAGCAGGGAAAAACTTGACGATGCAGACGAAATTACAATGAAACTGGCTGAAGAAGTTTCATTCCTGAACAAGGCAGCCATTAAAAAAACATTGAAAAATATAAAGCCGAACTCTACCGTGACTATTGATGCAAGAGGCACCTCTTATATTGCTACCGATGTTTTGGAGATGATCCAGGATTTTGCCAATATCAGGGCTAAAGAAGAAGACATTAATGTAGAACTTTTAGGGTTCAAAACGTCATACAGAGACTACGAAAGAGATGAAAACTCTCATATTGTAGTCACCCATAAACGAGCAATGTAACCCATTGTTTAATAATTTTTTAACTTTAAAAATATAACAGATTATATGAAAGCACATACTCACGAAACTCAGTCTACCATTACTCCTGAAAAAGCATTAGAGTTTTTAAAGGAAGGAAACCAGAGATTTGTAAATAACCTTAAGGCCAACAGAGATCTTCTGGAGCAGGTAAATGCTACACGCGAAGGACAGTGGCCGTTTGCTGTGGTCCTGAGCTGTATAGACAGCCGTACTTCCGCAGAACTGATTTTTGATCAGGGTCTTGGGGATATCTTCAGTATCAGGATTGCCGGAAATTTTGTAAACCAGGATATACTGGGTTCTATGGAGTTCGGATGTAATGTTGCCGGCTCCAAGCTGGTTGTTGTGCTGGGACACACCAAGTGCGGAGCATTGAAAGGCGGCCTTGATGCTGCACAGATCGAAGGACTGGGAATGGATAACCTGAACCACCTTATCAATCATTTTGACCCGATTATCAAACAGATAATTGAAGACGGCGAAGAGCGTACTTCTAAAAACACCGATCTTTTGGAAAGATTAAACCATCAAAACGTAAAAAGCGCTATCGAAGATATCCGCAAGCAAAGTTCAACCCTAAGAAAGCTTGAGCAGGAAGGCAAAATTAAAATTGTAGGAGCAAATTATGATGTAGAAACCGGTGCTGTAAGCTGGTTGTAGGCAACTCCTTCTCTGCTTCAGTCAGCTAACGAAGGAAATTCAACAATATATTATCGTTAGATAGATTGGAAATTAAATTTTAAAAGTACATCAGAAGGCCATCGAAATTGATGGCCTTTTTAGTTTATTACGTAGTAACTATCTTTAATAGCCAACATTTAAGCCAGATTTATTCTTAAATTCTTACTTTTGAATGATAAAAACCCGAAAATTAATCATGTCTGCATCAATAAAATTATCACTTACCATACTTTTTATTTTAATGAATTGTTTCGTTAAATCTCAGCAAATTTCCGGCAAAAAAGCAATAACAGATACGCTGGCTTACGCAAAAAAATTTGAAATGAATAAAGAAAAATATATTGGCAAACCGTTTTCTCTTTTGTTAAAAGATATGGTTCAGATGCAGCCTCAAAAAGCAAAATCCGAGTTTAGAGAAGATATGTATAACCCTCTTCCAAGCACTTCTTTTTCATTTTCAGATAAAGACATCAATTCCGTGAATAATGTTATGATGATCATTAAATGGAAGGCAGATGATACCGCAACCACACCGTTGGAGTTTTTTGAAGAGGAACATAATTACCGCTTTACTCCCAACGAAAAGAATTTTCTTGAAAAAAAGATAGTGATGGACATTACCGTATACAAAAGATAATCTGTTTTAACATAACGCGCTGCATTATTTCCCGTTGAAAGCAGACATCGTGTTGCTGATTCCTGCAAATACAAATGACAGGCTCGCTTTAGAAAACTTTTCTATTCTTTCCGGAAGGGCTGCATTTTCTTCTTCATCCCATGTTCCGAGAACATAATCAACCTGCCTGCCTTCGGAAAAGTCTGCCGAAATCCCGAAACGAAGCCTTGCATAATTCTGTGTCTGAAGCACTTCATTAATATTTTTCAATCCATTGTGCCCTGCATCAGATCCCTTTCCTTTCATTCTTAACGTTCCGAAGGGAAGCGCAAGATCATCCGTCACGATTAATACATTTTCCAAGGGAATATTTTCTTTATGCATCCAGTATTTTACGGCATTTCCTGAAAGGTTCATATAAGTATCAGGTTTTAAAACCAACACTCTGCGTCCTTTGTACTTTCCGTCTGCCATCCAACCGAAGTTTGTACTTTTAAAAGGAGCTTCCAGATTTTCCGCAATTTTATCCGCAACTTTAAAGCCTATGTTGTGGCGGGTATTTTCATATTCCGGGCCTTTATTTCCGAGGCCTACAATTAAATATTTCATTAAGAAATTTTTTGCAAAATTAAGGTATTAAAACAAAAAACTCAACCTGTAAAGATTGAGTTTTATTATATTTTAAAGATTATTCTTATAATGGTTTGTAAATATAATTTATGCCATAACCTCTTCTCATATAGGTCTGAGCATCGTAATTATAATTTGTAGAGACAACTGCCGGCATAGGTACAGGCACCATAAGATCGGTTACCGATTTCCTTTTAGGGCTGTTTGGAGACAGTATCCAGCTTTCAAAATCATTCTGCTCGGTAGATAATAATCTTGAAATTTTATAAGCCATTGGCAGTAAAGTAAAGGGATTAATCTGCGCATCATAATCGGAGTATTCATAACCATATCTCGTATTTACAGCCCCGAAAACGCCTCCTGCAATTGGGCCATACCCTCTTATTACTTTGGTTACATTATCTCCGGAATATTCATACGTTGTTTCTGAAAAATTACTATACGCAAAAGGAGTGCCTATTGTTTCATTGCCTGTCTGCATAACAATCTTAGCCAGTTTTGAAGTGGTAGAACTGTATGTAAGATTATAAATTGTTTTTGATTTTCTAAGAATCACCCAGGGTCCCGGAGTAGTAGAAGGCGGTACCGGAGGTGTTTTCTCATATACAGAGCGGGTTTCGGAAATAATTTCTAATCTTCCTGTATTCCCGTAAGTAAACTGTTGTTCGTAGGAAGTGCTGTCTGCATCCGGATCACCGTCATTATCGCCATCCAGAAAACCTTTGAAGGTTACTCTGCTTATTTTATCTCCACTGTACTGTACATCCGTCACTGAGGCTTTTCTTGTAATCACTCTTGATACCTGAAGGCCGTTATAATAATATGTGGCCAGTGTATCTGCATCTGTAATCTCTCTGTAAAGCGCACGTGCACCGTTAAGCCCGGTGTTATTGTTGATATCAAGCAGTGGATTTCCGTCTTCATCTGCCAAATCTTTACAAGAATGAACTGCAGAAATACCTACTAAAAGCAAAACAAAATAAAAAAGTCTTTTCATTCCAAGGTGGGATTATTTATTTTTTCACAAATATAGTTTTTTTTTGAATAAAAATCATGTTTTTATTCCTTTTCAAATAAAACTAATAAAGATAAAATATACTTATAAAGGTTTATACACATATTTTACAATCTGCCCCGGATCCGATACCGGGTAATTCTGAGAATCATACAGGTAAGTTTTCGGAACGCTGGTTTGTGGCGCACCGGTACTGATTATGGTAATTTTTCCTGTGTTATTAGAAGACAATGCATTAAAGCTGATAGGGAACAATGTGCCTGTCACCATGAAATATTCTTTCGGTAAAGTAGTATAAGGATTTATTTTACTGTCATAATTATCGTAGGCATAAGACATGGCTGTAGAAGTTGAAGGGTCCGGATTTCCGCCGCTCATCAGCATTGCCGTATAATCCAGCTTTGCCACATTGCCTGCAGCAAAGGTGAATTTATTTTCAACATAATGTGTATAGCTGGTGCTTCCTGCCATTTTTTTCTTTTCCACAATTCTGTACAACTGTCCGTTTGCATCATAATACACGGTAAAATCGCTGTGGTTGGTAGTAGAAAGAACCGTCTGATCCATACTGATTTCTGATAATTTTCCTCCGGTATAAGAAAGCGTATAAGTGTTGTTTATAACATGCGGATTAACATTATCAAGATATTTGATGGTGGAGATTTTATTACCGGAATATGTAACGGTAGCCGTGATGGTATTGGTGCTTCCTGCATCTCTCAAAAATGCCTGGGAAAGAACACCTGCATTGGTAATATATTCTTCCTGATCAACATTTCCATTGGTAATCTTGCTCAAAATCCTTGGCCCGGTAATGGTTGTAGTACCGCCCGAATTGTTTTTATTCTGATTAGGCGGGTCTTCGGTAGTATTGTCACATGAAACTGAAAAACTCATTGCTAAGACAGCAAGAGATGAAATGAAGTACTTTTTTATCATACGTTATTAATTTTAAGCTTTCAAATATAACTGATTTTCTTTGACCTCAAAATTTAAATTTCAGGATAATTAAAAAAATCTAAAGAGCAGACCCCTTTAGATTTCTTCATCTTATTATTCCGATAAATCAGTAATGAAATCAATTTCTTGCCAGCATCGATTTCAAAAGAGCATTTACCTCATCAACATTACGTACTTTATCTTTACGCATCATCAGCTGATTGCCTTCTTTACTGTTTTTTTCTTTAAGCTGTGCTTCAGCAGGATTTTGAGTAAGATAATTAATAATATGCCTGAATTTTTCTGTCTGATAAAATTTATCCTGAGGGTTTCCCGGAAAATACCCCAGAAATACGCCGTTTTTCATCACAATCTTCTCAAAACCGATTTCCGAGGCAAGCCATTTTAAGCTGACGCTTTTCAGTAAATTTTCAGCTTCTTCAGGAAGATCTCCGAAACGGTCTTTCAATTCAGATTCAAATTTCTCAAGATCTTTTTCATTATCAATCTCAGCAAGCTTCTGGTAAAGCAATAGTCTTTCCTCTGTATTTGAGATGTATGAATCCAGCAGCATCAGCTCAAGATCCGTATCAATATTAATATCTTTTGTTGTTTTAAAGAGCTTATTCCGTTCCTCCTCGTTTTCGAATAAATTTTCAAACTCCTGGTCATCTTTCAGTTCTTCAAGCGCTTCCTGCATCAGCTTCTGATACGTCTCAAATCCCATTTCATTAATAAAGCCGCTCTGCTCCGCTCCCAGCAAATCGCCGGCGCCACGAATTTCAAGATCTTTCATGGCAATCTGGAAACCGCTTCCCAGGTCGGAAAACTGTTCGATCGCTTCCAGCCTTTTTCTTGCATCGGAGGTCATCATATCATAAGGCGGTGTAATCAGGTAACAGAATGCCTTTCTGTTGCTGCGCCCAACCCTTCCTCTCATCTGATGGAGATCTGCCATTCCGAAACGTTGCGCATCATTAATAAAAATCGTATTGGCATTCGGAACGTCTACCCCACTTTCAACGATTGTAGTAGAAACGAGAACATCATACTTTCCTTCCATGAAGTCAAGGACATTTTTTTCCAGCTGTTTCCCTTCCATCTGTCCGTGCCCGGTAATGACTCTCGCATCCGGAACCAGGCGCTGTATCAATCCTGCAATTTCCTTCAGGTTTTCAACTCTGTTGTTGATAAAGTATACCTGCCCATCGCGCTGAAGCTCATAAGAAACGGCATCCCGGATTATTTCTTCATTAAAACCAACCAATTGCGTGTCTACCGGCTGCCTGTTCGGCGGCGGTGTCTTGATTACCGAAAGGTCTCTTGCTGCCATTAATGAAAACTGCAATGTTCTCGGAATAGGCGTTGCTGTAAGCGTAAGCGTATCCACATTGCTTTTCATTGTTTTTAATTTATCTTTTACGGAAACCCCAAACTTGTGTTCTTCATCAATAATGAGCAATCCCAGGTCTTTGAATTTTACAGTGCTTCCAGCCAGCTGATGGGTTCCGATAATAATATCTACTTTCCCGTTTTTAAGCGCATCCAACGTTTCGGATTTCTGCTTGGCTGTCCTAAAACGGTTGATGTACGCAACATTCACCGGAAAATCTTTAAGCCTTTCTTTAAAACTCCTGTAATGCTGAAACGCAAGAATCGTGGTGGGAACCAGTACGGCAACCTGCTTTCCGTCTGTTGCTGCTTTGAATGCTGCCCTGATGGCCACTTCCGTTTTCCCGAAACCTACATCACCGCACACCAGCCTGTCCATTACCGTATCTGCCTCCATATCTTTTTTCACATCAATGGTTGCTTTCTCCTGATCCGGAGTGTCTTCATAGATGAAACTTGCCTCAAGCTCGTTCTGCAAATAAGAATCCGGGCTATAGGCAAAACCTTTGGCCGTTTTCCTTTGGGCGTACAATTTTATAAGATCAAAAGCAATCTGCTTTACTTTCGCTTTGGTTTTCTGTTTTAAAGATTTCCAGGTTGGCGATCCAAGTCTGCTTAAAACCACTTCACGACCTTCAGGCCCGTTGTATTTTGAAATTTTATGAAGCGAGTGAATACTCACATACAGCAAATCTCCGTTTTTATAAGTAAGTTTAAAGCATTCCTGAATTTTCCCATCATTGTTTACTTTTACCAATCCCATGAATTTTCCGATACCGTGGTCGATATGGGCAATATAATCTCCTATTTTCAGAGACATTAAATCTTTCAGGGTTAGCTGTTCCGATTTGGCAAATGTATTCTTTGCTTTATACCGCTGGTAACGGTCGAAAATCTGGTGATCCGTGTACACCAGCAACTTATGGTCATGATCTACAAACCCTTCGTGCAGTTCAGATTTAAAACTTTTAAAAGGAAGCTGATGCTCCAGCTCTTCAAAGATAGATTCAAGCCTTTCTTTTTGTTTTTCTCCTGAAAATGAAATCCATGTATCGAAACCGTTATTTTGTTTTTCTTCCAGATCTTCGATCAGCAACTCAAAATTTTTATGAAAAGAAGGCTGAGGAATCTGGTCTATTTTCACTTCATGAAGATCAATAGTTCCTTCAATAGATGCGCTTCCAAAATCTATAGTGGTGAATTTCTTATAATCGAATAAAAATTCATGATCGGAGATAAAAAGTTCCTGCGGAGACCTGTGAGCAATATCTTTATTTAAAGTATCATATTTTTCCAGAGCCTTTTCGTAAAATGTTTTAAGTTTCTGCATGCCGATAATTCCATTTTTGGAAACGATCAAACTTTCCTTAGGTAATAGCTGCAAAAGAGAAACCCTGCTTCCGGTTACGGTAAAATTCATATTGGAAACCAATTGAAAATCATTAACCTTATCGATAGAAAGCTGTGTTTCAATATCAAACGTTTTAATGCTTTCAATTTCGTTCCCGAAAAAAGTAATACGGTAAGGTTTTTCATTAGAAAAAGAAAAAACATCTACAATCCCGCCCCGTACGGAAAATTCTCCCGGTTCTGAAACGAAATCTGCCTGCTGGAAATTATAATGGTTAAGAAGCTCATCCACAAAATCGAAATCCAGCTGATCGCCGACTTTTATATGATGGGAAATGGCTTTAAAATCTTCTTTTTTGAGTACTTTTTCCGACAGCGCCCCTGCGTAGGCCACAATTACTTTCGGAGATATCCCGGATGTTATTTTATTAATGACTTCTGTTCTTAGAACCAGGTTTGCATTCTGGGTTTTCTCCACCTGATACGGCTCAAGATGAGTCGCCGGAAAATACAGCACTTTATCTTTTCCCAGAAGATCTTCCATCTCCGTATTGGCATATAGTGCATCTTCCTTATCATCAACGATATAAAGAACAGTTTTTTTCCGGGTGAGAAAAAGTTCGGCTGCAAAAACAGAAACGGCCGATCCTGCGCTGCCTTTTACGAATATATGCTGATGCCTTTCGAGCTGAATAAAAATTTCTTTTCCAAACTCCTTCTGGAGAAGATGCGGGAGGAATTTTTCGCTAATGGTTTTTAATTGCATAAAAAATGGTATAAACGACGAAAGCGATTTCGGGAGTTTTCCGAAACCGTTTGATCTTTACAAAGATACGACTTATTTCCATTCCAGAATCAGGCCAGTTCTGTATAAAACAGCATTTAAAACTTGAAAATCTTAATTTTTTACTAAAAATTTAAATAAAAAGTTAAAATAAATACCCATTTTTCAAATGGCACATTGTTTGGAAATGTTAGACTACCAAAAATTAAAAGAAATATTATTATGAAAAAAGCAATCAGAATTTTAGGAATGTTTGTCATGCTATTCTTTGTAGTCACGGCAATCACATCATGCAGCGACGACGATGATCCCGCCAACAATGATTTTTTTGCAGGAACCTATAGAGGTAGCGTAGGCTATACAGACGGAGATAACAATATTAGCTCCAATGACGGAAGCGTATTCGTAACGAAAATCGCAAGCGGTACCAAGTATAATTTCTCTTTCTCGAATGGAATTCCGGATCTTAACGGGATAGAGTTTGACCAACAGGGAGACAATACTTTGGTGATGGTAGGATCTACAGCAACATCTTACATCAGAATTGATAATAATGAACTAAGAATTTTATATTTAAAGGACGGAAAATCGTGGACGGCTAACTGCACGCGATAACCACTTTTCATACATTATGTTAGGACCTGCTTTTCTTTATAAGGGAAGCAGGTTTTGCTTTAATAAAGATAAGTATTTAATATTTTTTTAAGCTGTGATAAACTTTAGTTAAGTTTCTGAAATTGAATTTCCTGAACAGAATTTTATCTATCTTTGATTCTCTAAATAAAAAAAACATTTATGAAAAAATTCTTTACCGCAATGTCAATAGTATTTGGTCTTGGCCTTGCAACCGCTCAGCAAACGGCTCCCGCCAATCATCATCAGGCATCAAAAACAACGCAGTCCGCTAAGCCCTCAAAAGTAGTGAAGACAAAAGCTGAAGCAACTCCCACAGCCGCAAAAATGAAGAAGGACGGAACTCCTGACAAAAGATATAAGGAAAATAAAAAACTCAAAAAGGACGGCACCCCGGATAAAAGGTACAAAGAAAACAAGTAAAACTCATCAATAGCTGTTATTTCATAATCAAATTTCGAGAACCGGTGATACTTCATTCATCGGTTTTTTTATTGGATATTGTTCAGAAAGCTTCAAAGATTCTTCAGTTATTTATAAATTTGAAGAATGATAAACTTTCTTAAAAAGAAAATAGCATTGCTGTGGGCAAAAAAGCACGTTCGCAATGCCGAAGAATTCAAAAAAAATGCTGAACAAAATCAGGAGAAACTCTTACTTTCTCTGGTGGATACCGCTAAAAAAACACTTTTCGGAAGAGAACACGATTTTGAAAATATAACTTCTGTAAAGGATTTTCAGGATAAGGTAAAAATTTCGGATTTCGAAGATCTGAAGCCTTATATTGAAAGGGTAAAAAAAGGACAGGCCAATATCCTGTGGACTGATGTACCGGAATATTTTGCCAAAACTTCAGGCACTACTTCAGGATCCAAATACATTCCTATTTCAAAGGAAGGAATGCCATTTCAGGTAAAAGGTGCACAAAGTGCTCTTTTTCATTACATTGCTAAAAAAAACAACGCTGATTTTGTAAACGGAAAAATGATCTTTCTCCAGGGAAGCCCGGAGCTTGAAGAAGTTTTCGGGATCAAGACAGGTCGTCTTTCGGGGATTGTAGCCCATCACATTCCGAAATACCTTCAAAAAAACAGGCTCCCGAGCTGGGAAACCAACATTATGGAAGACTGGGAAGCCAAAGTGGATAAAATTGTACAGGAAACAGAAAAAGAAAACATGACCCTTATTTCCGGGATCCCGCCATGGCTGATTATGTATTTTGAAAAACTCGTTGAAAAGCATGGTAAAAAAATCAAACAGATTTTTCCTAATCTTGATCTGATTGTAACCGGAGGGGTAAATTACGAACCTTACCGCGACAAGATGGAGGAGCTTCTGGGAGGAAATGTGGATATTTTACAGACTTTTCCTGCGTCGGAAGGATTTTTTGCATTTCAGGATGATTATACAAAAGAAGGATTGCTCCTGCTGACGAATCACGGAATATTTTACGAATTTATTCCTTTAGAAGAATATGGCAAAACCAACGCAAGAAGACTGACCCTGAGCGAGATTGAGCTTAATAAAGATTATGCTTTAATTTTAACCACAAATTCAGGATTATGGGCATATTCCATTGGCGATGTGGTGAGGTTCATTGATAAAAATCCGCACCGGATTTTAGTGAGCGGAAGAACGAAACATTTCACATCGGCTTTTGGTGAACACGTCATTGCGTTTGAAGTAGAGGAAGCGATGAAAGCTACCGTAGAGAAATATCCTGCACAGATTACCGAATTCCACCTTGCCCCGCAGGTGAATCCCGGAGAGGGCCTTCCTTATCACGAATGGTTTATTGAATTTGAAAAACAACCTGAAAATATTCAGCTGTTCCGAAATGAACTGGACGACCAGCTGAGAAAACGTAATACTTATTATGATGATCTTATTTCGGGAAATATTCTCCAGAAACTTCATATTACAACTTTGAAGAAAAATGCTTTTCAGGAATATGCAAAATCACAGGGAAAACTGGGCGGGCAAAACAAAATCCCGAGGCTTGCCAATGACAGAAAAATTGCAGATTTATTGAAAATATACAAACTTTAAGCACATTTTTTCAATTCCGGAAACGTATATTCGAAAAAAATTATAAATTTGTAAAACTAAAAAATAATATGAAAGCATCTGTACTTTTAAAATCATCTTTATTGACGTCGTTATTTGTAATTTCATCTTGTGCAACCACAAAATATAGTATGGATACTGCTAAAAATGATTACTCTAATCTGGAAGCAGGAAGAACGTATACTGTAATGATGAGAGACGGTTCGGAAAACCAAAAAATATTATTCCGCAATGTGGAAGGTGATAATATCATTGGAACTGCGGGTAAAAAAGACAGTACAGTTGTAACAATCCCTAAGGCTAATGTAGCTGCAGTGAGAGACAGCAGAAAAGCCAAAACCGTAATCGGTGCTTCCATAATCGGTGCCGCCGGTGTTGCCGCATTGGTGATCAGTGCTTCCCGTGCAGACAACTAAATAGATTGTATCTTTTAGAAGCCATTCAATTTTTCATTTAAAAAAATCCCATATCTATAGCCTAAAATCCATATTTGAGGCTATTTTTGTGGAATGATTTCTTTTACCCCGTTACAGACATTGAAAAATGCTGAGTTCAGAAACCTTCTTACAGGAAGATTTTTTATTGTTCTTGCCTTCAGGATGCTCGCCACTTTATTAGGCTGGTGGGTGTATCAGCTCACAAAAGATCCTTTTTCAATCGGCCTGATCGGTCTTTCGGAAGTAATCCCTGCGGTGAGCTGCGCTTTATATGCAGGCCATGTAATTGATATGAATGAAAAGAAAAGATTACTATTAATCTGTAATTATGCTTATATCTTTTTAATCGGGTTACTTTTAATCCCTGCATTTTTTAACGTAGAAATGCATTTTACGGGACATCAGATTACATATTTCATTTATGGGGTTATATTTTTCACCGGTATTGCAAGAGCCTTTATAGGGCCCATCGCTCCTGCTATGATTCCTAAAATTGTAAAAAAAGACAACCTTCCGAATGCGGTTACTTTAAACCAGGCCACATTTCTTATTTCCTCTGTCTGCGGGCACGCAGCAGGTGGTTTTCTCATTGGTTATTTTGGAGTTAAATGGACACTGGTTGTCATTATTTCACTCATCTTTTTGGCATCTCTATTTTTTCTTCAATTAAATAAACAACATTCCGAATACAAAAAAGAAGAAATTAACGTTATAGAAAGTATGCAGGAAGGAATTTCTTATATTTTAAAAACAAAAGAAATTCTTGGCGCTCTTTGTCTTGATATGTTTGCCGTACTTTTCGGCGGTGCCGTTGCTATGATACCGGTGTACGCTACCGATATTCTTAAAGTAGGCGCAGAAGGTTTCGGTTTGCTGAATGCAGCGTCAGACATAGGTTCTATGTGCATCATTGCCATTTTATCTATAATTCCGCTTAGAAAGAATCAGGGTAAAATTTTACTGGCAGTAGTTACGGGATTTGGGTTATGCATCGTCGGTTTCGGATTATCACGCTTGTATTGGCTGTCATTTTTATTTCTAATGATGAGCGGAATGCTTGATGGGATTTCTGTTGTAATACGAGGAACCATCGTGCAGCTAAAAACTCCTGACAATATACGAGGCAGAGTATTGAGCGTGAATTCAATTTTCATCATGTCAAGCAATGAGATGGGACAATTTGAAAGCGGGCTGATGGCCAAATTATTGGGCGTTGTACGCTCCGTAGTGTTCGGAGGGACAATGACCGTGCTGGTTGCTCTGATTGTAGGAACAACCAATCGAAAATTGAGAAAAATGCAATATTAAGATCATAAAGATCAATTCATTAAATTTATTGCAAAAACTTTAATTTAAAATTAATAATTTTTTATATTTGTAATATAAAATTCCCTTACATGAAAAAAACTCTACTTATTTGTCTCTGTGTAGTGGGCTTTTGCCTGCAGGCACAAACCTACAGTGAAAAAGACTTTAAACAAACTGTGTCGCAGGTAAACACCGCTAAAACAGAAAATGATTACGAAACAATTTTCCAAAAGTTTTCCGTATTTACTTCCACAAAACCTTCGGAAAAATGGGACGCATATTATTATGCTGCCGTAGCCATGTACCTGAAAGCAGAATTACAGCTTAAAAAATCTCCTTCTACAGACGTTTCAAATTTGAATGCCATAGCCGGGAAATATGCCCATGGCGGAGCCTCCAGCTCTAAGGCCAACGCTGCTGAAACAGATATCTTATTAGGCTTAATCGCACTTCAGAAAGCTGAAATTAAAGGAGCAAGAGATGTTCAGAGCAATCTGGATCTCGCTTCACAAATGATCGCTAAAGCTCAGGCAACGGCACCTGAAAATCCGAGGTTAGCAATTCTTAAGGCCAAATTAGAAGAGAAATCCGGAAATAAAGAAATTGCTGAAAAGTTGTTTAAAAAGGCATCAACGGGACTTGAATCTAAGAATGCGTCTTCAAATGCACCTCTGTGGGGCAGACAGTTGATTCCATCTATGAATTAATCTCAGGATTAAAAACTTTTAAAACGACTAAAAAATGAAAAAAGCTCTATATTTTTTTTTAATTTTAATTTCCCAGAGTATTTTCGCACAGTCAAGTTCAGACTGTGGCGGAAATGTGCAGGTTTGCGGAAACACTCCGATATCCTTTACACCTACCGGGCCCGGTAATGTACTGGAAACTTTGGGAGGGTGTCTAAGTACCGAACATTTTTCCATTTGGTATACCTTTACGATTGCAACTTCAGGTACATTAACCTTCGTTATTAACCCCAATAATTTCACAGATGACTATGATTGGGCCGTATATGGGCCGAATGTTACCTGTGCTAACCTTGGATTTCCTATAAGATGTAATTATTCTGCAGCAGACGGGCCTACAGGGCTTAATACAACTGCAACAAACACTACATCAGGAGCAGGAGGATCTGCATTCTGTTCCAGTATGAATGTTGTAGCAGGACAAACATATTATCTCATTGTAGATAACTTCTCATCAAGTGCCAACGGATTTGTACTGAACTGGGGAGGAACTGCTACGCTGGTTTCGCCTTTCAACAGTGCATTCCAGCCATACCCTTTCATAGAACCCGGAACGCCCGGCCCTACACCAAACTCTCCGAGAGAAGTTGTAGTCTGTTCAAATCCTGCTGTCTTTGATTTTACAACCCTTACTGCAGGTATTGTAAACAATAATCCTAACTTTAACGTTTCGTATTATTATAATCAAAATGATGCAATTTCAGGAAATAACCCGATAACAACGCCTATTACGGTAAATACCACAGACACTTATTATTATGCAATTACCTATTCGGAGCCCGGTGCTCCGGCTACCGCCATCAACAGGTGTAGAATTCCCGGTAATTTCAAGTTCATACAAAAAGCCATAACAGGAACCGATGTAACGCTGACGAAGTGTAATAATAATAACCAAGGCACCGCAGTTTTTGATCTTACAACAGCGAATGTTAATCCCGATCCTGCGGTCACAAGAAAATATTATCCTACATTGCAGGATCTTAATGCAGGAACCAACGAAATTACGAATCCGTATCAATATGTTTCTGCGGGAGGCGATGTTTATGTATTACTGACTTCCCCATTCGACTGTAAGGCAACTGCAAAAATCACATTAGCATTCTTCCCTGTTGTAACCGTAACGGAAGCAACACTGAGATCCTGTTTCATTGAAACAAATCCTGCTACTGCTTCGTTCGATCTTACTGTAGCACCAGTAACTACCCAATCAGGAGTGAAAACGTACTATCCTTCAATGGCAGATGCCGTGGCGGGGACCAATCAGATTGCCAATCCAAGCACATATATTTCTCCAAACGGAGTTGTGTTTATAAAAGTAACTGATGGAAACGGATGTTACGGAGTAGCTAAAGTAAACCTTATCGTTCTGCCACCAGTATATTCCAATACACTTGATGATAAAATCATTTGTATTGAGGATACTACAACGCTGGATGCAGGAACCGGATTTACAGGTTACACATGGAGTACGGGTGCTACAACTCAAACCATCAGCAATGTTACGGTGGGTACCTATTGGGTAGACCTAAAAACCGGAGATTGTGTTACAAGACAAACTGTAAAAGTTTATCCGTCTGACCAGCCTGTTATCTCCAATATTGATATTACCAACAATACTGTTACTGTAAATGTTGTGGGAGGAGCCACTCCTTACAAATACTCTATTGATGGAATCAACTGGCAGGATTCTAATGTTTTCACCAATGTTACGAGAGGAGACAACTCCATCTATGTGAAAGACGCTTACGACTGCGACCCGATTACAATTACCGTAGTTGTTCCGAATCTTGTAAACGTTATTACGCCTAACGGCGATGGTGTAAACGATGTGATTGATTATTCAGCATTGGCATCTAAGCCAAACTTGGTGCTCAGTATTTTTGACAGATATGGCGTAAAAGTAGGACAGGCCGATAAACTTAACGGGTACAAATGGGACGGAACAACAGCAGGCAAAAAAGTACCTACCGGAACCTACTGGTACACCGTCACATGGAATGAAAATGACAAGAAGAATACGCCATTCAAATTCTCAGGATGGGTAATGGTGAAAAACAGAGAATAGAATTACAAATAATAGAGAAAAAACCGCTTTTTCAAGCGGTTTTTTTCACATACAATCAATAAATAATAAAAATCATTTCTCATGAAGAAATTACTATTACTGACAGTTTTATTTTTCTCACAAATGATATTTTCGCAATCCGACTGTGTTACGGCAATTGCAGTTTGTGGAAATTCGGGTCAGTCATATACCCCAAGCGGACATGGAGCAACTCAGGAAAGCCCCCTGGGAGGATGCCTGTCTACTGAACATTACTCTGTGTGGTATAAATTTACTATTGCTACCGGAGGGACACTTACTTTTGTCATTAATCCTAATGCGACAGGTACCAGTACAGATTATGACTGGGCTGTTTATGGTCCCAACGTACAGTGTGGTGCTCTCGGATTACCCGTAAGATGTTCCTTTTCTGCTGGTGGAGGCCCTACAGGACTCAACATGACTTCCCTGGACACCTCAGAAGGAGCTGGTACCGATAATTTAGGAAATCCCTCAGACCGTTTTGTAAAATATATGGACGTTTTGCCGGGCGAAACATATTATCTCATTGTAGATAACTTTTCATCAAATACTACCGGTTTTGCATTACAGTGGGGAGGAACTGCTACCCTTGCTTCTCCGTTTACCGATCCTAATTTAACACCGAATCCATTTGTAGCTCCAGGCACACCAAGTGCAACCCCGGGCGGGCCAAATGAAATTGTACAGTGTCAGCTTCCTACTACTTATAATTTCAGTACACTGAGTGCTGGAATCATTAACGGCAACCCTAACTTCCAGGTTACGTATCATTATAATTTAAATGATGCGATTACCGGAGCAAACCCTATTACGACACCAATTACAATAAACGGTACAACTATTTATTATTACAGCATCCATTATCAGGATCCTGCAAACCCGAATAACCCGATCAACAGCTGTACCCAGACCGGTGCAATTAAATTTGTTCCCGGAAATATTGTCACCAATAATGCAACGCTTACCTCGTGTAACTATAACAATTCAGGCACAGGTACTTTTAATTTAACAACAGCTTCTGTGTATGCGCCCACAACCGGTGTTACAAAAAAATACTATCCAACTCAAGCTGATATGAATGCAGGAACCAATGAAATCACCAATCCTGCAACATATTCTTCTACTGCTCCTAAAACGATATATGTAAAGATAAATACAGACCAGGGATGTTTTGGAAATGCAGAAATATCATTGCAGTTTTTTGCGCCGCTTCCGGCAGTAAATGTTACACTTAAAGCATGTAATAACAACAATGCAGGAACGGCTCTGTATGATCTCACGGCAGCAGACGTGTATCCTCCGGGGAACGTTACAAAAAAGTATTATCTAAGCCAGGCAGACCTAAACGCTGGTACTAATGAAATTACCAATCCTGCAAGCTATACATCTGCTGCCCCTAAAACAATTTATGTACGGGTAACAAATCCACAAGGATGTACAGGGCAGTCAGAGATTTCTTTACAATACCTCCCGGTTGTTACTGTAACAGAAGCAACTCTGGAATCGTGCTTTATCGAAACGGCTGTTAACAATGCCTCTTTTGATCTTACACAGGCGAATGTTAACTCACAAACAGGAACCAGTAAAAAATATTATAAAACACAGGCTGATGCTATAGCAGGAACAAATGAAATATTGAACCCTACTGCTTATATTGCAACAACAAGTGTTGTATACGCAAAAGTAACTAATGATACCGGTTGTTATACCGTTGCAAAAATCAACCTTAAAGTTTTGCCGCCGGTAACATCAAGTGTTCTAAAGGACAAGATCATCTGTATTGAAGATAAGACAACTTTAGATGCAGGACCTGGATTTGACGCGTACGAATGGAGTACAGGAGCTACAACCCAATCTATTTCCGATGTAACAGCAGGTATTTATTGGGTCAAATTAAAAACAGGTGAGTGCTGGACGCTACAGCCGGTAAAAGTGACCGCTTCCGTACAGCCGGTAATTACCAATATTGAAATTACAAATGATTCATTCACAGTAACTGTTACCGGAGGAAAAGGCCCTTATCAATATTCTCTTGACGGAATCAACTGGCAGAATTCAAATGTATTCACAGGACTTCCGAGAGGTGAAAACAAAGTGTATGTAAAAGATTCTTACGATTGTAATCCTATAAGTGTTCAGGTAACGGTTCCTAATCTTATTAATGCCATTACACCAAATGGAGACAACAAAAATGATTATATAGATTATTCCGCATTATCTTATAAGAAAAATGTTGTTTTCACGGTGTACGACAGATACGGAAACATGCTTTACCGTGCCGATAAAATCAGAAACTATACCTGGGATGGTACTTCCAACGGTAAGAAAATTATAACCGGTACGTACTGGTATACTATTACATGGACTGAAAATGATAAAGACAATACCGAAACCAAATACAGCGGTTGGGTATTGGTTAAAAACATCGATTAATTAACCGATTAATTCTCAAATAATTAAATCACCTCTGTTAAGGGGTGATTTTTTTTATGCACATCAACACAAAACCCCATGTTCATTAGATTTTAACAATGTTAAGCTTGTAAATTGTTGAATACTATTTTTCAATTGCTTTTCAAAAAAACTATCTTTGCAGAACTATGGCGCAGAAAGAAACATTATCTTCATTGACGAACGGAAACTTTGCAAAAGAACTCTCCATTGCTGACGGAAAAATGCCGCCAAACGCTCTGGATTTCGAAAGGTTGGTCATCGGAACCTTTTTAATTGACAAAAAGGGTCTGGACCATTCTATTGACTTACTCACACCGGAAGTTTTTTATGATCCGAGACATCAGGTAATTTTTTCTACCATTTTAAAACTTTACGAAGGAAACCAGCCGGTTGACTTAATGACCATTATCCAGGATCTGAAAAAAGATGGCAGATTAAATCTTGCCGGCGGAGACAGTTATATCATTGATCTTACCATGGGCGTAAGCTCATCAGCTCATATTGAATACCATGTTCGGGTTATTCTCGAAAAATATATTTTACGAAGTCTTATTAATGTATCTGCAAACGTTATTGATGCAGCCTATAAAGAATCAACCGACGTTTTTGAATTATTGGATAAAGCCGAGCAATCGTTTTTTGAGATCACCAACGGAACCATCAAAAAAGGGTTTGATACGGCCAATTCATTGGTAAAGCAAGCTATTGACACCATTAAATCTTTAAAGGATAAAGAAGGGCTTTCCGGGGTTCCTTCGGGGTTCCGTGATGTAGATAAAGAAACGGGAGGATGGCAGAATTCCGATCTTATCATCATTGCAGCGCGTCCGGCGATGGGAAAAACGGCATTTCTACTTTCCATGGCGAGAAATATTGCCGTAGGACATAAAATTCCGATGGCCCTGTTTTCTCTCGAGATGGCTTCCGTACAGCTTATCACCAGAATGATTGCTTCAGAAACAAGAATTTCTTCTGAAAAATTACGAAAAGGAACACTGGACGACGAAGAATGGCAAAGATTGTTCTCCAACGTATCAGAACTGGAAAATGCTCCGCTGTATATCGATGAGACACCTTCCCTTTCCATCTTCGATTTCCGTGCAAAATGCCGAAGACTGGTAATGCAGCATGGTGTACGACTCATCATGGTCGATTATCTTCAGCTGATGACCGCCGGTAGCGGAGGAAAAGGAACAGGAAACCGTGAGCAGGAAATTTCCATGATTTCAAGATCACTCAAAGCCATTGCAAAAGAACTTAACGTACCGGTAATTGCTCTTTCACAGCTTTCGCGTAGTGTGGAAACACGTCCCGGAAAAAGGCCGCAGCTTTCCGATCTCAGGGAATCCGGAGCAATTGAGCAGGATGCGGATATCGTATCATTCATCTTCAGACCGGAATATTATAAAATTACGGTTTGGGATAATGACGAAGAAGGACAGGAAACCTCAACGGAAAACCAGGCTGAGCTTATTATTGCAAAACACAGGAATGGTGCAACTGCCGATGTGCGTTTATCCTTTTTGAAGCATTTTGCTAAATTCGGGGATATTGAAGCGGCTTTTGACGGAGGAATGGGCGGCGGATATCCTTCAAACTTAGGATCTAATGAGCCGAGCGGTTTCGATAAAATTAAAACAACCATACAGCCGGGAGCAGCCTTTGATCTTCCGAACAATTCTCAGGTATCAGGATCTTCCATGAATGATCTTGATGATGATGATGATTTTCCTTTTTAAAAATTATGCTAAGATTCAGACGAAATTTAAAATCTAAATCTTAACGTTTACCTTTAACCTCATGAAAATAGAAATATACACCGACGGAGCATGCAGCGGAAATCCCGGAAAAGGCGGATATGGAATTCTCATGCGGGTACCTGAAAAAAATTATCAGAAAACATTTTCAAAAGGTTTCAGGAAAACCACCAACAACAGGATGGAACTCCTTGCCGTAATTACCGCTTTAGAAAAGCTCAAATCTCCTGAAAACGATATTCATATTTATACCGACAGCAAGTACGTTGCTGACGCTATCAATCAGAACTGGCTGGCCGGATGGATCAAAAGAGGCTGGAAAAATGTGAAAAACCCTGATCTTTGGCAAAAATTTGTGGTATTGTATAACCTCCACAAACCAAAAATACACTGGATTAAGGGACATGCGGGACATTTTGAGAATGAATTGTGCGACAAACTAGCGGTAACTGCCGCTGCATCAGCTGATTTGGCAGTTGACACCTATTTCGAAAATCTTGAAAAGAATTCTCTTTTTTAATTTATATTCAAACTAAATACAAGCGAAAACCTTTCATTATTTGCTTACATAATTTATTATTTATTATAAAATAGCCATCAATTTCGGTAAAATTAACATTAAATATACATTTATTGATCAGGATTTAATATCTGACACGTCTAAATCTAAGTGTCTAATAAATGAGTAAAAAAATCTACCTCTTGTTATTGGTAAATGCATTGCTTTTTTTTCCGAAATATGCTTTATCCCAAACTTATCAGCTTACAGGAAATCCCGTTAATACAACCGGATGGACGATGGTTGCTCCCACGGTAGTCAATACAGATTTTGTACAGCTGACTCCTGATACCAACAACCAATCCGGATCAATACGCTTAAACGATCCCATTAACCTTAAATACTGTGACAAATGGAGAGTGGAATTTGATTTCAGAATGGATTCCAACCAGACGGCCAATGGAGACGGCATTGCTTTCTGGTATCTTGCCAATCCGCCGGTAGCAAGTGTATTAGGCTCCGGTTTAGGAGTATCACAAAATGCTGTAGGATTTATTGTAGGGCTTGACACTTATAACAATACCACTACTGCCGTTATGAGCAAAGTACATGTTGCTTACGGACAAGTACCGAATACAACGGACAATAATAATGTAGAATTTTTTAATGTTGCCGGAAGTTCTTTTCACTCACCGGATCTGAACACTACACTTCCTTTTCAGGGAACCAACTATAAACATGTTGAAGTAACAGCAGAAGTAGATCCTGCTGCCCCCGCCAACTGGATTGTAAAAATCACTATAGATGGAACCCAAATCTGCAACCAGTCTTTTGCCCCATCCGGAACTGCCGCTGCAATGACGGTGGGTTATTTCGGGTTTTCAGCTTCTACAGGAGGAAACAGATCAAGGCACTCGATCAAAAATGTAAAAGTTTATATTGATAAGGTAGCCCTTAATCAGACAACAGTAACTGATACTTTTTGTCCAAATCCTACTACAGGACAGGGAACAGTAAATTTAACGAGTTATCAGAATCAGTTTGTTGCTAATCCTGCAAACTACACATTTTCGTATAGTGTATCAGGAACACCTATTACAAACCCTGCAAATTACCAGTTCAGCGCTAATACAACTGTTTCGGTTTTAGTAAAGGATAATTCCGGCTTGCTATGTGACAACCCGGATGGTAAAATACAGCTCAACCTGTCACCATTTACCGCTACTCCCGCAACACTTACATCCTGTAATAACAACAATGCGGGAACCGCAACCTTTAACCTCACTTTAGCAAATGTAAATGAACCTGCAGGTTCTACAAAAAAATACTATAAAACATTAGCAGACCTCAATGCAGGTATTGAAATCCCTAATCCTACAACATATGTCTCTGCTGCAGCAATTGTTTATGTAAAGGTTACCACGCCTCTTGGGTGCGTAGGATCGGCACCAATTACGCTTGCATTTTTCCCTCAGATTGTAGCGAACGATGCAACCATAGATTCATGCTTCATTGAAACTGCTCCCAATACAGCTTCGTTTGATCTTACGCAGGTAAATGTGACTTCAGCACCAGGAATAACGAAGAAATATTTCAAAACAGAAGCGGATGCTATGGCAGGTACCAACGAAATTCTGAATCCTACCGGTTATATTGCAACATCTTCCACTGTCTATGTAAGAATTACCAATCTTGCAGGATGTTTCGTGATTGTTAAAATAACACTGAAAGTTTTACCTCCTGTTTATTCTTCAGTATTAAAAGACAAGACGATCTGTATTGACGATAAAACAGCATTGGATGCAGGACCCGGATTTGATACCTACCTTTGGAGCACAGGAGCTACTACTCAATCTATTCAGGACATTACCCCGGGAATGTATTGGGTACAATTGAAGACAGGAAGATGCACAACCATGCAGATGGTAAAAGTAAATCCTTCACCTCAGCCGGTTATTGCCACAATTGATATTACAAATAATACCATTACCGTAAATGTAAAAGGAGGGAAAGGCCCTTATCAATATTCTCTTGACGGCATCAACTGGCAGGACTCGAACGTTTTTTCAGGGCTCACAAGAGGCGAAGTGAAAGTTTATGTGAAGGATGCTTATGACTGTACACCTATTGAAGTACAGATTACAGTTCCTAATCTTATTAATGCTATCACCCCTAATGGAGATAACGCAAATGATGTGATTGACTATTCGGCTCTGGCTTACAAGAAAAATCTTGTTTTCACTATCTTCGACAGATATGGAAACAAACTATATCAAGCCGATAAAATAAGAAATTATAAATGGGACGGAACCACCGGCGGTAAAAAAGTAATTACCGGAACCTATTGGTACACTATAACATGGAACGAAAACGATAAAAATAATACGCAGACTACTTACAATGGATGGGTATTAGTAAAAAACATAGAATAATGAATTACATAGAGATCACTCCGGCTAACGGGGTGGTCTTATTAGCCTTAAAAATGAAGGCATCCTTAAAAAAACATAAATGAGCAGTAAAAAAAGTATCATTTTAATAACTAATCACCATGAAAAACAACCTGCTCTCTTATTTCTTCTTAATTTTCATCTTTTTATCCGGCAAAATTTCTGCACAGACTTATCAGCTTACCGGCAATCCTGTAAACGTTACAGGATGGGATCTTGTTTCCAGCGCTGTCATCAATACGGATTTTATACAGCTGACCCAAGATATAGGCAATCAATACGGAGCCATCAAACTTCAGGATCCTATTAATCTTAAATATTGCGATAAATGGAAGGTAGAATTCGATTTTAGGATCGACGGAAACGGAACTGCACAGTATGGAAGAGGCGACGGCTTTACTTTTTGGTACTTAGCGAACCCTCCAACAGGTTTTGTTTCCGGGGGAGGACTCGGAATTCCTGCGAATGCAAGTGGGCTGATGGTGGGATTTGATATTTTCAACAATTCCACGGAAGGCCAGATGAGCAAAATCCATGTTCTTTACGGAACGAATAATGGCTTAAACAACAACATTGAATATAACAATACAGCAGGAAGCACTTTCCATTCACCAGACCTTAATCCGACCCAGCCTTTTGTGGGATCAACCTATAAGCATGTGGAAGTAAACGGAGAAACAGATCCGGCAAACCCTGCCAACTGGCTTATTAAAATAAGAATAGACGGCGTACTGATTGCTGACCAGTCTTTTGCCCCTGCCGGAGGCGCAATAGGTATGACAACAGGTTATTTCGGATTTTCTGCGGCAACGGGTGGAGCGAGCGCAAGGCATTCCATTAAAAATGCAAAGATCTATATTGATAAGGTTCCGATTTTAACAAACACAATCAACCCTTTTGTTTGTGTGAATCCCGCAACAGGAAACGGAACGGTAGATTTAACTTCGTTTCAGAATCAATTTGTAACCAACCCGGCCAATTATACATTTTCCTATTTCGGTCCTGGTGGAACAGCGATTCCCAACCCGTCTGATTATCAATATTCAACAGGAACGACTACTATTACCGTTGTAGTGAAAGATCCTTCCTCTACTTTATGTGATAATGGAGACGGAACTATTGTGCTCACACCCACTCCTTTTGCTGCTAATGACGTGACACTTACCGGATGTAATAACAATAATGCTGGAGGGGCAGTGTTTGATCTTACTTCAGCAGCGGTTTCATCCGTTCCGGGAAGTACATCTGTATTTTATCATACTCTATATGACCTTACTAATCACATTAATCCAATTACCAATCCGTCTTCTTTCCTTTCCCCTGAAGCAACGATTTACGCACAGGTTACCACCCCACAGGGATGTACTGATCTGGCTCAGATCACACTAACATTGTTTCCTATAGTGGAGGTTCAGGAAGCTACCTTAAGAACATGTGCTATTGAAAGCAATCCTTCAACAGGATTATTTAACCTTACAACGGCTCCCGTAACCACCCAGAGCGGAACCGTAAAAGAGTATTATCCTTCCTTAGCAGATGCACAAAACGGAACTAATGGGATCGCAAATCCTTCTTCATATGTCTCTTCAAACGGAGTCGTATATATTAAAGTTTCAAATGGAAACGGGTGTTATGCCATTGCTAAAGTTAACCTTATCGTTATTCCTCAGGTTTTCTCTACCACTCTTAATGATAAAATTATATGTATGGAAGATTCTACAATCCTGGACGCCGGATCCGGCTTTAGCGGCTATGAGTGGAGTACAGGGGCAACAACCCAGACGATCTCAAATGTTGGAGTGGGTACCTATTGGGTGAAACTCAAGACAGGAGACTGCGAGGTTACTCAAAATGTGAAAGTATATGCTTCTGATCAGCCTGTAATTTCCAGTATTGATATTAACAACACAACGGTTGCAGTATACGTAAATGGAGCAACGGCTCCCTATCAATATTCTACAGACGGAATCAACTGGCAGGGTTCTAATGAATTTAAAAATGTCCCACGTGGCGACATTAAAATTTATGTAAAAGATGCTTATGATTGCGTACCTATCAACATCACTGTAGTTGTTCCGAATATTATTAACGTAATTACACCTAACGGAGACGGCGTGAATGACAGCATCGATTATTCAGCACTCGCAGGAAAGCAAAACCTTGTATTCAATGTTTTCGACCGATACGGAGCGTTGATTCATAAAGCTGACAAAACCAACCGATATCAATGGGACGGAACCATGGGCGGCAGAAAAGTTTCCACAGGAAGTTACTGGTATTCCGTATCATGGAATGAGAATGACAAGAAGAACACGCCAATCAACTATTCAGGATGGGTACTTGTGAAGAACAGGGATTAATTATTTTTTAGCTTGTGGCGGCCTTTCAGGCCGCCGCAAGCTCTTTTTCGGTCAAACCTTGAAGATTTTGAAAACCTTCAAGGTTTCAAAGCTCGATTAATTATAATTTAAAAAGATATATTTCATATTAAGCCGAATTAATTCACGTTCAATCCTTAAATTTGTGATATGAATTATTTGGAAGCTTTAAGCAGAAGATATTCTGTGAAAAAATTTAACACCGAAATAATCCCACGGGAAACACTGCATAATATTCTGGAATCCGGAAAATTATCGGCAAGCTCTTTAGGTCTTCAGCCTTACAAAATTCTTATTGTGGAAAGTAAGGAAATGAAGGAAAAGCTTATTCCGGCATTTTACAATCCGTCACAGGTTTCCACATGCTCGCATCTGATTGTTATTATTTCAAAAAAGATATTGGACGAAAGCTACATCAACGGATACTTCAGACATATTTCCGAAGTACGGGAAACTCCCGAGGAGAAACTGGATCTCTTCCGAAAAAGCATCAGTCAGCATATTAATCAAAAAACTCACGATGAAATTTTCAACTGGGCAGAAAAACAGTCTTATATCGTGTTGGCAAATATGATGTACGCCGCAGCAATGGAAAATATAGACACCTGCCCGATGGAAGGTTTCCGCCAGGACCTAATTGAGGAAATATTAGAAATAAATCCCGACTCCGAAAAGGCAACCGTAGCCCTCGCTTTAGGCTACCGTTCGGAAGAAGATCATTTCCAGCATATGAAAAAAGTAAGAAAACCAAACGAAAAATTGTTTAAATTTATTTAATTATTTAGACGATTGTCTTAAACTAAGGATATGATAAAAGCGGATGTACTGGTAATCGGTTCCGGAATTTCGGGACTCTCTTATGCCATAAAAGTTTCTGAGCAGCTTCCTGACGCCAAAATAATTATTGTAACAAAATCTGATGAGGATGAAAGCAATACCAAATATGCACAGGGCGGCCTTGCAGTAGTAACAGATTCTAAAAACGATAATTTCGATAAACATATTGAAGATACCATGCGTGCCGGAGACGGCGAAAACAAGCGCGATGTTGTGAAAATGGTGGTAACGGAAGCGCCTGCAAGATTCAATGAAATTGTGGAATGGGGCGCTAATTTCGATATGAAAAACGGGGAATTTGCTTTAGGCAGAGAAGGCGGCCATACGGAAAACAGAATTGTACACCATAAAGATATCACAGGCTTTGAAATTGAAAGAGCTCTTCTTGAAACAGCTAATAAAAGCAGCAATATTGAAATCTTGGACCATCATTATGTTATCGACATCATTACCCAACACCATGTTCCGGGAAAAGAATTGAATGAAGGCGACATCCACTGCTATGGCGCTTATATTTTAGATGAAAAGTCTAAAAAAATTAAAAAAATTACTTCAAAAATCACACTGGTTGCTACCGGTGGAGCCGGCCATGTCTATAAAAATACAACCAATCCTACTATCGCTACAGGAGACGGAATTGCTTTTGTGGCAAGAGCAAAGGGAAAGGTTTCCAACATGCAGTATTACCAGTTTCATCCTACTGCTTTATACAGCAAGATCGATGGAATGCTGTTTCTGATTTCCGAGGCCGTGCGCGGAGACGGGGCAAAGCTAAGAACAAAAAGAGGTGAAAAATTCATGCATAAATATGATGAGCGTGAAGAGCTAGCTTCCAGGGATATTGTGGCAAGAGCTATTGATGCCGAAATGAAAATTACCGGTGATGAATATGTAGGACTGGATTGCCGCAATATGAATCATGACAAATTTCTTGAACATTTCCCGAATATCTATAAAAAATGTAAAGATGAAGGAATTGATCCCTTCAAACAGCTTATCCCTGTAGTTCCGGCCTGTCATTACCTCATGGGAGGCATAGAGGTAGACAAAGACGGACAGTCTTCCATCAGAAATCTTTTTGCGGTAGGAGAATGTACCAATTCGGGGCTTCACGGCGCTAACCGATTAGCTTCCAATTCATTGCTTGAAGGATTGGTTTTCGGGCATAATGCCGCAATAAAAACAGTTGAGCTTTTAAACGAAAATAATTTTAATTTCGATGATCTTAAAGCCGTTCCGGAATGGAATGAGGAAGGAATGAAAATCATGGATGAAATGGTAATCGTGTCTTACCTCAGAAAACAGCTTCAGGAAATGATGAGCGACCTGGTGGGAATTGTACGCAGCAACCGCCGTCTGAATATGGCACTTCAGAAACATCAGGAAATTGCTGCTGCCGTGGATGAAATTTACCACTATTCTATTCTTTCTCCCCAACTTTCGGAATTGAGAAATTTAACCACTGTAGCCCACCTTATTATTACCCAGTCTATGGAGATGAAAGAGAATAAAGGGGCATTTTATAATAAAGATTTAGTTTAACACAATCAATATTTTATTCTATTCAAGAATTACTTCTTTTATAATTCTTTTATTTGGAAAGAGAATCCCTTTTATTACTAAAATTAAAAATATGAAAAAACCTGCATACGTCACAGATAAAGCCTTAAAACAATTCATAAAAAATGCTTTGGAAGAAGATATTCAGGACGGAGATCACTCTACGCTTTCTACCATCCCTAAAGATCTGGAGCAAAGCGCAAAGCTTTTGGTAAAGCAGGATTGCATTATTGCCGGCGTCGAATTGGCAAAAATCATATTTAAAACTTTTGATAAAAATCTAAAAGTTGAATCTTTTGTAAAGGACGGTGATGCTGTTAAAATTGGTGACGTCGCTTTCATCGTAACGGGAAGTGCAAGGTCTATTCTTTCAACAGAAAGACTGGTTTTAAACTGCATGCAGAGAATGAGCGGCATCGCAACGCTTACCCATGACTGGGATTCCCGTCTTGTTGGCACTAAATCCAAGCTTCTGGATACCCGGAAAACAACCCCGAATTTCAGGATCTGCGAAAAGTGGGCGGTTGCTATAGGAGGCGGAACCAACCACCGCTACGGCCTTTATGATATGATCATGTTAAAAGACAACCATATCGATTACAACGGAAGCATTACCAATGCTGTAAAAATGGCCAAGGATTATATCAAAAAAAGTAAGAAAAAACTCAAAATTGAAGTTGAAACCAGAAACCTTGAGGAAGTGCGGGAAGCAATTGATGCAAAAGTAGACAGAATCATGCTTGACAATATGGATGTTAACATGATGAAGGAAGCTGTTCAAATGATTAATGGCTCTTGTGAAACCGAAGCATCCGGCGGAATTACACGAGACCAGCTGAAAGAGATAGCTTCTACAGGCGTTACTTATATATCTGCAGGAGCTTTAACCCATTCTGCAGAAAATATAGATCTTAGCCTTAAAGCCGTCAAATAAAGTTGAATTTTTAATAAAAATAAATAAGTTTAGGTAAAAATTCAATAATGTGATTTTTTTCATGTTAAATTTCAATTATTATTCAATACATTGTAAATCAGAAATATAGAGCTTATTAAGATTGAATAAAAATTAATACAATGTTAATATTAGTTAAAATTTATTTCCCGAATTTTGCTGAAAATTTAAATCTAACTATTACTAACGATTATGAAATTAATCAACAAATCAATGCTAACTGCGATAATAACATTATCCACAGCTAGTGTTTATTACGCTCAACAGGTTCAGGATACGGCATCAAAATCCAAAGACATTGAAGAAGTAGTATTAACAGGTGTTGCCGATATCGCTAAAGATAGAAAGACCCCTGTTGCAGTTTCAACAATCAAAGCCGCACAGATTGCTGAAAGATTAGGAAACCAGGAACTTCCTGAAATCTTAAACACAACCCCTTCTGTATATGTTACAAAAGGAGGTGGAGGTTTCGGAGACGCTTCTATCAGAGTAAGAGGTTTTGGTAATTCAAATATCGCTGTGATGATTAACGGTATCCCTGTTAACGATATGGAAAACGGAGCCGTTTATTGGTCTAACTGGGCTGGTCTTTCAGATGTAACCTCAGCTATTCAAATGCAGAGAGGACTCGGATCTTCTAAATTAGCTATTGCTTCCGTTGGGGGTACAATGAACTATATTACGAGATCTGCGGATATGAAAAGACAAGGAAATGTAACCGTAGGTTTAGGTAATGATGGATATTTAAAAACTTCATTCGCATATAATACTGGTAAGTCAGCAAAAGGATGGTCTACATCTTTCTTATTAGGTAGAACTGCCGGATCAATGTATTTTGAAGGTTCAGAGTTTGAAGCATATAATTATTATTTTGCTTTAGGTTACCAACCGAACGAAAAACATGATTTTCAGTTTACTTTCACTGGAGCACCTCAGTGGCATAATCAAAACTTTACAAATTCCATTGCTACTTATTTAGATATGGGTGATGGATTATTAGACGGTAAAAAGGCCGCAGATCCAAACAGAAGATACAACTCTAATTGGGGGTTATTAAATGGAGAAGAGTTCTCCACAAATACTAACTATTATTCCAAACCAATCATGTCATTGAACTGGGATTGGAAAATTTCTGAAAAATCTAAACTGTCAACAGTTGGATATGCTTCTTTTGGTAGAGGTGGAGGAACAGGTTTCCTAGGAAGCATCAACGGTAAATCTATTTTTAATGTAGCAAAAACTGCAGACGGACAAATGAGATGGGATGACATCGTAAGATGGAATCAAGGAGCTGTAATTGCTGACTTCACTAATAATGCAGGAACCGCTGCTCCGGCTAACGCAACTCCGGGAATTGCTACACGATCAAACGGTATCGTACGAAGAGCACACGTAAATTCTCACAACTGGTACGGAATCTTAACTAACTTCCAGCATAAGATCAATGAAAATTGGAATTTCTCCGCTGGTTTTGATGGTAGATATTACTACGGTTATCACCCTGGTGTAATTACAGATTTCTTAGGAAACAGAGAATACCGAGAAAACCAGAACCTCAATCAACAACCATATTACACAGTTACAGAATCATACAAAGCAAAGCCTTCTGCTAATCCATTTGCAAAAGCCATCAAAGATGATTCTCAGATTGCAAGCAGAAATTATGATGGTGAAGTATTATGGTACGGAGTATTTGGTCAGGTGGAATATTCAAAAGATAAAATTTCAGCATTCATTCAGGGATCTGCTTCCAATCAAGGATTCCAAAGAATTGACAACTGGATTGTTGACGGAGTTACCAGACAGCCAAATGCTGTAACAGGAGAAGTGGTTAATAGAAAAACAGGATTTAAAAATATTTTAGGATATAATGCAAAAGGGGGTGTGAACTATAACATCGATGAAATGCATAATGTGTTTGCAAATATTGGTTACTATTCAAGACAGCCTTTCTTAACAGCAGTATATCCAAACAACCAGCAAGTTTTAAACCCTAACTTAACGAACGAGAAGATATTTTCTGCAGAATTAGGATATGGTTTCAGGTCTTCAGACTTTAAAGCTAATGTGAATTTATACAGAACTTCTTGGGCGGACAGATTTCAAAGAAGAACGGGTTTAACCATTGATCCGGATAATAATCCTGCTACTAATAACTCTTTCTTAAATGCATATGCGGAAGTAAATGGTATTACTGAAGTTCACTCAGGTATTGAATTTGAAGGATTCTACAAATTAGGTCAATTTTTAGAATTGGAAGGTGCTGTATCAATTGGAGACTGGAAATACACCAAAGATGCAACAAGTACAGCATATGATGAAAACAACAACCCAATCAATTTATCATCAGGCTCTAACGTATCAACACTCGCTTTAGATGGGGTTAAAGTAGGTGATGCTGCACAGTTTACTACTTCATTAGTAGCAATTGTAAAGCCAATAGAAGGATTAAGAATATTTGCTAACTGGAGATATTATGACAAATTATATGCTGGTTTCAACGTAAATGATTTTGACAATTCCAGAAACAATGCAACTTATACAGCTCCAGCTACAGAATTTGGTGCTTTAGAATTACCAGACTATCATTTATTTGATTTAGGTGCTTCTTATAGATTCAATATAAAAGGTGGACAAAGTTTCACAATTGGCGCAAATGTTTACAACCTTTTTGATACGACATATATCTCTGAATCAACATCAAACGTACACGCAAATCAATCAAGAAGAAACTTTACTTCTGATGCTGCGTACAACTCTTATGTTAATGCAGGGCAGTGGAACGGTGTTAGCCAGCAAAATACGGTTTATTTCGGATTCGGAAGAACATGGGCTGCTAATGTAACTTTCACATTCTAATAAAATAAACATTAGATTTTCTCAATATCAATCCCGGCGAAAAGCCGGGATTTTTGCTATATTTGTGTAATTAAAAAAAGAAAAAATAGACTATGGACTTTTACAACATTTTGCTTAATGCACACAAAGGATTCGCCTATCTGGAAATACTTTTGGTAACGCTGTTTGTTATCGCACTTTTAGCAACCATGTTCGGCTTTAGCGGAAAAGTGAATAACTTCCTGAAGAAAACAACGCTTTTTGCGATGATTTTCTTCCACATTCAGTTTGTATTGGGAATTATTATGTTGGTAACCACATTCTCAAACGGACTTAATATGGGAGAAGTCATGAAAAATTCCGCATTAAGATTTCAGTATGTGGAACATCCGTTTTCTATGCTGATTGCAGCCGTTTTAATGACAATCGTAAACAAAAAAGTAAAAACCAACCCTACTATCTCTTTAGGAGTGGTCATTATGGGGCTGATCGCAGTAGGTTTATTCGCATTCGCATTCCCGTGGGCAAGAGTCTTCGGGTCATAAATATATTAACATAAATAATTTTTAATTAAATCAATGAAAGTAGCTGTAGTAGGTTCAACAGGAATGGTTGGACAAGTTATGCTTAAAGTTCTCGAAGAGAGAAACTTCCCTGTCACAGAATTAATCCCGGTAGCATCCGAAAAATCTGTTGGTAAAAAGGTGAAGTATAAACAGGAAGAATTTACAATTGTAAGCATGAAAGACGCTATAGCTGCCAAACCTGATATCGCCATCTTCTCTGCCGGAGGCGCCACATCACTAGAATTTGCACCGCTTTTTGCCGAAGCCGGAACTACCGTGATCGACAACTCTTCCGCATGGAGAATGCATCCTGATAAGAAACTTGTCGTTCCGGAAATCAATGCAGATGTGCTGACAAAAGAAGATAAAATTATTGCCAATCCCAACTGTTCTACCATTCAGTTAGTAATGGTTTTAGGCCCATTAAATAAAAAATACGACCTGAAAAGAGTAATCGTTTCTACCTACCAGTCTGTAACCGGCACTGGTAAAGCAGCTGTAGACCAGCTGAATTCCGAGATCAGCGGAGATGAAACCATTGCAAAAGTGTATCCTTATCAGATCTTCAAAAATGCTCTTCCTCACTGCGATGTCTTTGCAGATGACGATTATACCAAAGAAGAGATCAAACTGATGAAGGAGCCTAAGAAAATTTTAGGAGACGACACTTTCAACCTGACGGCAACAGCAGTACGTGTTCCCGTTCAGGGAGGCCACTCCGAAAGTGTTAATATCGAGTTTGAAAATGAGTTTGATTTGGATGAAGTAAGAAAAATCTTATCCGAAACGCCGGGCGTTGTAGTGGTGGATAATGTCAAAAATAATGAGTATCCGATGCCTCTTTATTCAGAAGGAAAAGATGAGGTTTTTGTAGGAAGAATCAGAAGAGATCTCTCACAGCCCAAGACCCTGAATCTCTGGATTGTGGCAGACAACCTGCGGAAAGGCGCTGCAACCAACGCAGTACAGATCGCAGAATATCTTGCAGCCAACAACTTAGTGTAAACTAACAAAAATAAAAAGAGTCTCAGAATTGAGATTCTTTTTTTTATCAAACCTATGAACGTTCAGAAAAGTAATACTCAAGATAAATTAGCCTTTCAGAAGCTTATTGCCGCTTTTGGAATCATCCTTTTTATAGGGAAAATAATTGCCTGGAAACTTACGGATTCAGATTCTGTATTTTCCGATGCCATGGAAAGCATTGTAAATGTCATCAGTGCGTTTATGGGATTGTATTCTTTATATTTAGCCGCAAAACCTAAAGACGAAGATCATCCCTACGGACATGGAAAAGTAGAGTTTGTAACATCAGGAATCGAAGGTGCCCTGATCGCTATCGCCGGTATCATGATTATCTACGAAGGCATCAACAGCCTTATAACAGGAAAAATATTACAGAAACTCGACTGGGGAATTGCCATTATCGCAACAACGGCTATGATCAATTATCTTTTAGGGTATATCTCCATTAAAAAAGGAAAACATGAAAATTCGCAGGTGCTGGTTGCTTCCGGAAAACATCTTCAGTCGGATACCATTACAACATTGGGCGTTGTAGTCAGTTTGATTGTAGTTTATTTCACGAAGATTTACTGGCTGGATTCGGTTGTAGCGCTACTATTCGGTTTTTATATCATCTATATAGGCTATAAGATCATCCGCAAATCATTAAGCGGAATTATGGATGAACAGGACCCTGACCTTCTTAATCATATCATTAAAGTTTTAGAAGAGAACCGCCGTACGGAATGGATTGATGTTCACAATATGAAAATCCAGCAGTTTGGCGCCAACCTCCATATTGATGCCCATATCACCTTACCGTGGTATTACAGCCTTCGCGATGCACACAATGAAATGGAAAAAATGATTATCCTTCTTGCAAAAAATACCAGAAGAAGTATAGAATTCAATTTTCATATGGACGACTGCAAGCCCATTTCATGTCCTATTTGCCAGATCGCCGACTGCCCGGTTCGGGAAAGGGACTTTGTAAAAAGAGTAATTTGGACTCCGGAAAATGTAACGTGTGTAGATAAGCATACAGCTGAATAAAAAAATTATTACATTTGTTAAAAATAATAATATGGGAGTAGGAACAAATCTTAAAAGATTAAGAAGCAAAACAAAATTTTCTCAGCAGGATATTGCAGATAAGCTAAATATCGACCGGGTGACCTATGCCAATTGGGAAAGTGAAATGTCTGATATAAAGTCTCAATACATCCCGAAATTAGCAGAAATTTTTGAGGTTGAATTAAAAGAGCTTTTTGAAAATGATCAAAAAATACAGGTAACAAACAATATTGAAAATAAGGATAAAACGGGTGCAGGTGGAGTTGGTGTACAAAAAGGAAAAGTTATAATAAACATGATTATCACCGATGAAAACTCTCTTTCAAAAGTTAAGGAGGAATTGGATAAATACCTTGATAAAGATTAATTCATTTTTCATTAGTCACAAATTTAAAAAGCGAGGCTGTCCTAAAAGTTTGGACTGCCTCGTATTTTTTTAAACAAGTTACTTCTTACTTCTCAAAGAGATAAAATTAGCAATTTATTATTCTATACTTAATTCAATCGGATTATAATTTTTCGCTCTTTCTTGTGCTTTCTTCATAATCATTCTTAATGTTTCTGGATCATCAATTAACTTATTATAAGTATTAGGATCGGCTATTTCTCTTCTTTGATAATCAAAAATTTTAGTTTTATTCACTAAAGTTGCTTTAGGTTCCATATTTGCTGATCTAGCAAAATATTTTCTTTTTCGAAAATTATACATACTAAATACATAATCCTTTTTTTTATCGAAAATTTCGATAATAAGTCCAGGTAATTTATTGAATTTATAAGGACCAAACGGAAATGGTATCTCTTCAGTAAACCAAGCTACCCAACTACGACCATATTTTTTAATGATAGCTTTCTGACACTTATATTTTCCAATTATCCTAAATTCATTTATAAGTTTCCATTCAAAATTATTTGACTCTTCATACTTGAAAATTTTATTGGCGACAGGAGATGTTACGTATAATTTTCCGCTTGTTGTCCCAATATATTCAGGAAAGTCTGTAGAATATTTCAGACCTACGGCAATACCAGATTTTTCATTAACTTTTTTTTCTAATTTTAAAGAATCCATAATATACTTTTTCATATTTTTATAATAAGATCCTTTTTCATTTATAAGGAGTGCAAACGTATCTTCTTGTGAAACCGCATTAGATTTCTGATCTTTGTAAATTAACTTATAATCAGCTTCATATAATACGTCAAATCCTGTTTGCGATTTAACAAAAATCATTAAAAAAAGTAAAATCAGTGAATAAAATATTTTCATATCTTTTTAAACAAATTAAAGAGCAAAACATAGAACGTCTATATTTTGCTCCAAATTGCAATCTTAATGAATTAATGCTGGTAAATTGTAATTGAAACATTGGTTGTCCCACAAACAACACCATTCATTAGCTTTAAGGTTTTAATAACCTGATCATAAGTCATATCCCCCATTCCAGAACCATTTACTTGAATCACAGTCCCACAAGAAGTCCTAAAAGGAAATGCGCTTACAATTCCGGCAACAAATAATGCTCCGATTAATAATGTTTTTTTCATAATCAAATGATTTTTTAATTGTTTTACATCACAAACCTAAGAAGTAAAAATGAGAACTTTTGTAAAAAAAACACAGCAAATATTGCTGTAATTTTCCAACATTTAATCAAAATAACAGGTTAACATTTAAAACATTACAAACAAGTCACTTTTAAATGAAATTTTTAAAAGTATAAACAATTTTCGAAGCAAAAAAAATTATCTTTTTATTCCTAAAGCTGCTTTGTAGATGTCTATTTCTTTTTCCATATCTGCTATTCTTTGGGTTTTCTCTGTAAGCTCCTTTACAATCCTAGCATCCTCGTTTAAAGCTAAAGTAGACGGATAATAATTTGTTAGCTCAGTAAGAAAATCGTAGCCAATTGCCAAGCCAATATTCCAAACAATCCCAAATTGCAGCGACGATTGCTTGAAGTAATTAGCTAATGATGTTGGAGAAATTTGCATTCTTCTTGCCACTTCCGCTTGTGTAAGTTTTTTATCATCAATAATTTTTCTTACAAGCTGCCCAAGATGAGGATGTGGAAAATCTCCTTTTTTTTGATATTTTCTGGAACTCATAACCTACTATTTACGTTTAAAATAAATAATTGCATGCATTAAATATATAAATTTACGTTTAAAAAATATTTTTTAAAATTTAAAATATATAATTTCATATAAAAAGCATATATTTAATTATATAAAGTATGTAAAAACATGCATTATACGTATAAAAATACATTTTATACTTTTTATAAGATATCTTTCACTTGTTTATATGCTTTCGATAATAAAACATCGGAATGATAAGCAGTAGGATCAACGGTTGTATCACAAATCTTCTCATATAAAAAGAAAAGAGCTGCCCCATTTCAAAATGCCCGGAGACACAATATAAGTACATAGGAAAAGTGATCGCAAAAACGATGACGATTAAAACAGCGCCTTGTATCGTCCACTGACTATTATTAAACCAAAACTGAATGATTAAACACGAGAAAAAAAGATTTAACAAAAACCTGAATAGATGGCTGACAATCAATTTACCCCATTCAAAATCAGGAAACGGCAGGCTATTATTAACTTCATGAAAATAATCCAGGAAAGGATCGTAGAAAAGGCTGCCCTCGAAAACCCGTACAGCAATAAGGCCAAGAATGCCCAAAAGAACTAAAAACCAGCTAAGAATTTTCATTTTTTAAAGCAAAAAATTTAATCCAGACCAGCCAGAGCAGTACAACCGTTCCATAGATCACGGCAGGAAACACAAAATCATGAAATATCTTTCCGTATTCTTTGTGATCAGTCATTACCATGTTCAATCCCACAATTCTGAAAAGATTCATAACATACAGAAGAATGAGCCCTGCCAATATAAAAATGAAAGTTTTCGAACCCTTATAAAAGGCAACAACAAATGCTACAAAAAGAATCATTACCGATACCGCATTACAGCCTTCCACCATTCGGGTAGGATAAAAATTTCTCACATAAAAATAGACCTGTTCTCCTTTTACATCGTCATAAAGCTGTGTAGGATACCCAAGATAATTCTGAATGTCCCTCACCTGCTCTGCAATGAAACGAGAAAAAGAATCAAGGCCCTGATACCGGAAACTGTTCAGGTAATATTGATATACCAGCAGCAACACTACATATACGATAATGAAGCGTAATAAAATGTTTAACACCGGTTTAAAATCCTTTAACATGCAACAAAGATAAAAATTAGACGGTAATTTAGTATATTTGTTTCGTCTATGAATGTTGAAAACGCAAAACAGTTTTTTGAAAATACTACAGGAAAAAAGCCTTCTGAGTTTATCGCATTAGCTCAAAGCGGCTCTTCGAGGGTAAACTTTTTCGCAAAAGCTGATAAAAAATTTATAATCACCTACAACGAAAATTTAGCAGAAAATGAAAGTTTTTTGTATTACTCGAAAATATTTTCGGATTTAGAGCTCAATACACCTGACATTTTTGCTGTTTCTGAAGACAGGAAAATCTATATCCAGGAATATCTGGGAAAAAATACCCTTTCCGATATCATCACAAAAGAAGGCTTGTCTGAAAATGTAAAAGCTTTAGTAAAACAAACTTTGGAAAAGCTTTATCAGCTACAGGTGCTTACGCAGGACAAAATCGATTATAAAAAAGCTTTTGAATACGAAAATTACGATGAGCTTCCTGTCACTCATGATCTTTATTATTTTAAAAATTTCATAGCCGATGTTCTGGAGCTGCAATATCACAAATCTTCCTTACTGAAAGAATTCAAAAAAATAGCCGCATTGATAGAAAACCTGGAACCAAAGGGTATAATGATCCGCGATTTTCAGTCGAGAAATATTATGGTGAATGAATCAAATAATGTTTCATTCATTGATTATCAGTCTGCCATGAAAGGGCCGCTTATGTATGATGTGATTTCCTTCTTATTTCAAGCGAAAGCCAATTTCCCCGAAGATTTCCAAAATGAAATGCTGGATTTTTACATCAACCAATTTGACAACGAACCAACAAAATTTCAGCTGAAACAATCGGTACAACCCCTTCAGCTTATGCGATTCCTTCAGGTATTAGGAGCATACGGATTCAGAGGCCTGATCCAAACAAAACCGCATTTTATTGCGAGCATCGAAAAAGGAATTGAAAACATTACCACATTTGCAGACAGTTGGGAAAACATGAAAAATTATCCCGAATTGAAAAAACTGATCGGTAAGCTAAGCCTGCCGGAAACACGGTTGAAAATTGAGGAGATATTGAATCATTAAGATTTTTCTTAAGAAGTTAAGTTTAATTAAGTATTATGACTAAAAAGGAAGTTACACAACTATCTTATGAAATAACAGGATTTGCTATTAAAGTGCATAAAACTCTTGACCCAGGCTTGCTTGAAAGCATCTATGAAGAATATCTGAAAATTGAACTTATAAAAAATGGATATAATGTAAAGCAACAACTTTATACAACAATCAATTATGAAGGCATTGATATAGAAACTAAATTAGTTGTTGATTTGCTTGTAAACGATACTGTTGTTGTAGAATTAAAAGCCATTGAAGAAGTTCTTCCTATTCATGAAGCTCAGTTATTAACATATATGAAGGTATTGAAAAAACCACAAGGGTTATTGATTAACTTCTTTACTGATAATAATACAAAATCGTTAAAACCTTTTATTAATGAATATTTTAAAGAACTGCCAAACTGAATTTGATTTATCAAATCTTAACTAAAACTTAACTTATTAAATAGACCTTAATGGTTAAAAAATAAATAAAAAATGCTACACATCGACATACACAGCTTCTCTTACAAAAAAGGAGGCATCCCGAAAGATACAACAGGCAACGGCGGCGGTTTCACCTTCGACTGCCGCGGTATTCTGAATCCCGGAAGAATTGAAGAATATAAGATACAGACCGGCAACGATATCGGTGTTCAGGAATTTCTTGAGACAAAAACCGACATGCCTAAGTTTTTAGACCTCATCAAAAGTTTAATTTCCATCAATATAGATAATTATCTGGAAAGAGGATTTGAAAACCTGCAGATCAATTTCGGGTGCACCGGAGGGCAGCACAGATCCGTATATTCTGCCATAAAAATAGCCCATTTTATCGAAGAAAAATATGGCGATAAAGTGGAAATCAGCCTTCACCACGACGAGCAGCATCAACTTAATCATAAGTAATGGGTAATGTGCAATAAGTAATATTTTTAAATTCGTTGATATTTATTATTTATTGTTTTTAATTTAAACACAATCATTTTATTGCTCATTACCAATTACTCATTACCTATAAAATATGAAAGCTTTAATTTTTGCTGCCGGCAAAGGCACCAGATTGAAACCGTTTACCGAACATCATCCGAAAGCATTGGCAAAAGTAAATGATATCCCGCTTTTGGAAAGAAATATTATATATTTAAAAAATTTCGGGATCAAGGATTTCGTCATCAACATTCATCATTTTGGAAATCAAATAGTTGATTTTTTAAACCGGAATAATAATTTCGGGTGTAAAATTGAAATATCAGACGAATCGGAAGAGCTGCTGGAAACAGGAGGCGGCTTAATTTTTGCTAGAAAATTCCTCGATCATGGAGAAGATTTTCTGATTATGAATGCCGATATTCTTACCGACATGAATATCACAGAATTTGTAGAATATCATAAAAAGATAAAAGATTTTGCTACATTAGCTGTTTCGGATAGAGAAAGCTCCAGGAAGCTGCTTTTCAATGATGATATGATTTTAAGAGGCTGGCTTAATGTACAGACGGGTGAGCAAAGGCTTGCAGAATTTAATAAAGGTTTTAAGGCGTTGGCTTTCAGCGGAATCCACTGCATCAATCCTCTTATGTTTGAGAAAATAAAAAGAACGGGTAAGTTTTCGGTGATGGAAGAATATCTTGATCTGATGCAAACAGAAAAGATTCACGGATTTGTACATAACAGCCAACTGATCGACGTAGGAAAGCCGGAATCTATAGCAGAAGCCGAAAAATATTTTAAATAATTTGTAATGGGAATTGAAGGAACAAGAGATGAGAGCTTGATAAATCCTGAGCTTGATAATAACGATGTAAAGCTTCAGAACAGCCTGCGCCAGAAGACATGGGACGAAACCATCACCAAAGACAGCTGGATGGTCTTCAAGGTAATGGCTGAATTTGTAGACGGCTACGAAAAGCTAGCCAAAATTGGCCCGTGTGTTTCTATTTTCGGATCTGCAAGATTAAAACCGCAGAGCAAATATTATAAAATGGCAGTGGAAATTGCAGAAAAAATCACAAAGCTGGGTTTCGGGATTATTACCGGAGGCGGGCCCGGCATTATGGAGGCTGGAAATAAAGGCGCTTTCAATGCGCAGGGTAAATCTATCGGGCTGAATATCGATCTTCCTTTTGAGCAGCATTTTAATCCCTATATTAACAAGTCGTATTCCATGAACTTCGATTACTTCTTTGTGAGAAAAGTGATGTTTGTGAAATATTCACAGGGTTTCGTTGTGATGCCGGGAGGATTTGGTACGCTGGATGAGCTTACGGAAGCAATAACATTGATTCAGACCAATAAAATAGGTAAATTTCCGATTGTTTTGGTGGGATCTGAATTCTGGAGCGGATTGCTGGATTGGTTCAAGGCAACGTTACTGAAAGAGAAAATGATCCATGAAGCAGATCTTGATCTTTACCGTGTGGTAGATACGGCTGATGAAGCAGTAGCGCATATCAAAGCATTTTACGACAAATACTCTGTAAATGTGAACTTTTAATTGGCATATTATTTGTCACTTTTAATAAACAATCATGATTGTAAAGCTATTATCTAAGATGAAAAATTATTTTTTAATATCAGGAATATTAACACTTTTTGTGTTAATGAGTTTCATGAATGTAGACTTTTTCTCTTCAATGACAAAAGTGGACTATATCGAAGGAAGCAAGACCTTGAAGTTCACCACAAAAATGAATACCAACCATATTTCCGACGCTATTAAAATAAACCCTAATACGGCAGCATTTGAAGCAGAAGTAAAAAAATATGTAAATAATAATTTTGATGTGTATGTCAATGGCGCTCCGCGAACAATTACGTTCACAGGAAGCCAGGTAAGCGGAGAAACAGTATGGGTATATTTCGAAACGGGAAGCGTTTCAGATATCAATACCTTAAGAATTAAAAATACCATACTCCTCAGCGCTTTTCCTAAGCAGATTAACCTCGTTAATATTGCTTATAAAGGAAAGCAGAAGACAATGAACTTTCAGCGCGGAAAAGAAGTGAATGAGGTTTCTTTTTAATTTAAAAACAGAATAATAATGCCACTGCAGATGCAGTGGTTTTTTGTTGATCTACTTAAATTAAAGGATCACTTTATATAAATAATTGTGATTTTGAAATCGTAAGTTGCCTTTGTCTAAAAGTACGTTTATTTATTATCAAACGTTATTTGGCCTCAAAAACCACAAAAAAAGACTGCCTTAAAAGACAGTCTTTATATAATTTAGGTTTTATTAATTTACTCAACCTGAATATTATCCAGCTGAATAGTTGTGGTAACCCCACTTCCGTTTCCGGTGTATTCAAATAAGATAAATCCGTTACCTGTTAATGTACTTGGGAAAGTATAAGTTCCTGCCGGAGCTAATGTTCCATAACCACTTGTAGGAAGTACAGGAATTGTAAATGCAGAAGTAATATCTGTTTTGGAAGCCAGCGTAATATCGCCTAGCGGAGTATAGTTGGTAGTGTAATATACTTTCAGAGCATTTCCATTATAAAATCCTATGTTGACATTAAATTTCAAACTATTGGCTGCTGTAAAATCAACAGGCACTGCAAAATAGGTTACATACGGCCCTGAACCAGAATTCGCTCCAAGCTGGATATATTTGTTGTTACTGAATGTTTTCAACTGCCAGTATCTGTTTCCTAATACAGGATCGTTTACATATTTAGGATATACTTCAAGGTTAGTAGGATTAGTCGGGTAGCTTTCAAAATTTTCAAGGAAAGAACCTGAATATGTGATTGCCGTACCTCCTTTTGGCGGTGTAGCATCTACTCTTGTTCCTGTAAATTTAACATCCGAAATACTTCTGATAAGCATTTGCCAGGTTGAATTATACCGGCTTACCACGAAAGTGATATTTCCGTTCCCTGTAGGAAGAAGCTCTCCTCCTGTTTTAAAGAAACCTGAATTTCTGATCACTGCAGAATTTCCTAATTTATCTTCAATATTTCTGTCGGTATCCAGTCCCTGACCTCCTGCATCGTAATCAATATATTTTTTCACGGTAGGATAAATTTCAGCAATATTAAACTGAACATCCGGTACGGTAACTAACGTGTTGATTAAAGCCGGGTTTTTAGCCTCAGCCAAAGACGCAAGCTGTTTAGGGACAATCGTCTGGATATCCAGTCCGTTTCCATTACAAACTCCGGATATATATCTTCCCACAAGAGCCTGAGGAATTCTCCCGATGGCATACACAGGATCTTCAGAACCTAATTTAATCGTTCCTCTGTCTGTACCAAGACGTAACCCTCTTGCATTGATTCTGATATGTGCCCCTACAGGGAAGTCAGCAAAATTACTTGATTTATCTACCTCAATCTGTAACCCTACGGTAGGATCTGAAGTTTTATCCTGGAAAGAAATGGTTTTGTAGAAATTTCCCTGCTCATCGGATGATACGATATATCCATCAAAAATCTGATCCGTGGTAATCAATTTATAGCCCGAAGAAGGAGTTTGGGCAACGAAGTCCGCCATGGAAATAGTAGGCTCCGGAAATTTATTTGAACACTCGATAGGTGGTGTTTCCCACTCGTCGTTCTTCACGCAAGAGGACACTGCAGACAATACTCCTACTGCCAGAAATGCCGTTTTTAGAAAATTAGTGATATTATTCATAATTGTTTTATTTTTATTAGAATCTGAATTGTAAGTTAATAAAATAGGAACGTCCCTGAGTGTACCAGTATCTTGGCGCAAATGAAGGTGAAGGGCTAAGATAATCTGTTGCAAAATCGACAGCTTTGGTCTCTCTTGTCTGTTCAAAACCTCCTGTAATGTATCTTTTATTATCTAAAATATTATTAACAGATGCTGTGATTAAAAGGTAATATTTTCCGAATACGAAAGATTTTCCAACATTGGCATTGAAGAAAAATGCGGAAGGAAGCTTTACGGGCTTCAGCAAATCTCTCACATCATCATTGGTAAGCCCAAGATAAGGCGTGCTTGAATATGCATTCTGAATAAAATTATTTGTTCTTAATGCCGGAGCCGGGTCCAGGAAATTATCATCAAGATAATTCCAGTTAGCACCTATCCACCAGTAACTCGGGTTATTGTATCGGATACCTAACGAGAAAGCCTGCTGAGGTGTGCCGCCCAGTTTATAGTTTTTAATATAAGCTTTTCCGAATGAAGTAACACTGCTTCCTGAAGCATCGGAGACAAGATATACATCCGGATTGTTTCTGTACACAAACTGCCCGTAGCTTGCCAGACCCTGCACAGATAATGTGGGGAATACTTTAACATCAACACCGAGTTCGGCACCCATGTTTCTTTTTTCAACATTAGACATAACCTGCGTTACGAAAGCACTCTGAACCTGAGAAACGGTTCCGTCCGGATTTGTATTATTCAGCTGAATACCATCGGCAAAAAAACGCTGTACATTTGTTTCATTTTGGGTATCAACCAAATAAGCTGTTGCTCTTACTTTTAAAAAAGGAGTACTTACCACATAACTTAAATCATTTGCCGTGTAGACGGTACTCTTAATGTTTGGATTTACGAGCGAATTAACTCTTGGATTAATAAACAAATCTTCAAGGAACGGCGCCTGGTTGAATATCGCTCCATTGTACACCAGGAAGTTTCTACCGTTGATTCGATAAACAATCTGCCCCTTCAGACCGAAGTTCCAGAAATCGTAGTCTTTGCTTTTTCCATAAGAATCTTCGTATAGATAATGCTTAAATAATCCGTCTCTGTTTGAAGAAGAATAGCCTGCCATTGCAGAAACGAAAACATCAAAATTCCCTGTTGAAAACTTCAGCCCCGGATTTACTTTTGCTTCCTGTCTTCTTAAGATGTAATTATAGGTCATACGATCACCTTCCTTCACCTCAACATTAGAATCCAGAGTATTAAAGAAACCTGAAGATCCCGGTTTTGCCGTTTCTTTGAAAGGGTCTACGTTAATAGCATAATCTCCTCCTAAAAGATCTTTAACCTCACGGTATAATTCAGATCTGTAATTCTGGTAAGATACATTTAGGATAAACTTTGTACGGTCGTTGAAATTATAAGTGTAATGTGTTCCGGCATTCAATATTTTGTCATCGCTTACATCATCAACAAGATATATTTTTGACCGCTTTCCGTTTAATCCGTAAAGTCTGGACATTTCTGCCTGATCTACAACATCATTTTTCAGGTTGTTTCTATAGATTCTGTCCCAATTGATCTGTGTAACTTCCGGGTCGCCATTTACCCAGCTGTTTAAGCTTTCGTTGTAAGCCGTAGTTAAAGTAGTAAACTGATCTGGTGTAAACTGTGGATTGTTGGTGGCATTATAAATAATACTGTTGATATAGTAGCTCGGCAGATTTCGATAGTAAGTCGGAGACGGGTTGGATACGCCGTTCCAGTCTAAACGGGAACCTCTGTCTTTCCCTAACTGATAGGAAACTGTAGTCCAGAGATTTGAGTTTTTATTGATTTTCCAGAAATCCTGCAGCTGGAAGATCGGCTGGAAGCCTTTTCTTACTCTTTCGCTTCTCTTTTCTCCATCCTGCCATCCCCAGTAAGAATTGTAGTGTACCCCTCTGTAGTCATACACTTCCTGGGTACTTGGGCTGGCTGTAGATCTTCTGTATGGAGAACCAATAAAGTTGAAAGTCATAGTATGTCGGTCACTGAATTTTTTCTCAACACCCAGATAGGTTCCGTATGCATCATAGAAAGTTCCTTCCTGGATACCTTCTTCTGCCCATCTTCTTGCGCCCATTAAAGTGAACGCCCATCCGCTTTTGCTCATTCCGGAGCTGTATCGTAAAGAAGTTCGGTTTCTGTAGTTTCTGTTGGTTAACGATTGTGTAAACTGAAAGCCTTTTCTGTATTCGCTGGCTTTCGTATTTTTATAAATAACTCCGCTGGTGCCGCCAAATGCATATTCTGAGGGAGAATGATTGGTTGCGATTTCCGGATATCTTGTAATTTCATTGAGGCCACCCCAGTTGCTGAAATCTACATTACCATTATCAGATTTTACCATGGACACCCCATTCATCATCGTTTCTCCTGTTCTTCCATCAATACCTCTCGGACGGAACCAGTAAAAACCCAAATCAAACGCCGCAATTCTGTTGAATACATCCTGAGAAGACTGCAACAAACCTACCGTGGAAACCTGGTTGCTGCTTTCATCACTTTCATCATCGGTGTCAATAATCGCTAAACCCTGGTCTGCACTTGTAAGTGTAGAATAAAGAGTAATTACCCCTAAATCCTTTTTCTTCTCACTGTCCATTACATCAAACTCCATTACTTTGGTTTCGTAATTCGGTTTGGTTATTACAATTTGGTAATGTCCCGGCATAAGATCTACAAACTGGAAATATCCTATTTTGTCTGCCGTTACATCATTGTCCTTCCCTTTTAGATCTACTTCTGCCCTTTCAACAGGCTTTCCATCAGCATCTTTCAGATACGCAGAAACCGTAGTCTGCGCAAAATAATATGAAGCTGGAAGCAGAGTAAATAAAGAGACTAATGATAGTTTTTTAATCATGAGTATATTTATTTTTAAATACTTTTCTTGTTAATTCTCAACAGTTTAAAAGTTGGGGAGGCAAATTTAGTTAAAATTTGTAATCTAAAATGATTTCTACGTTATTTTTTCTTAACATTGCAAACTTTTAAGAATCATTATAAGTAAATGCGCAACCATTATATTTTAAATTTACAAATATTTAAAATGCCATGAATTAAAAAAAAGTAAATTTGCAGATTAAATAATATTAATAATACTCTAAATAATGAAGAGATTTTCGAGTTTCCTGGCCGTCCTTTTATCTGTGATGGCATTCTCTCAACAGCAGGGAAAACTGAGAAAAGTTGCAACCGTAGGATTTCTGAATGTAGAAAACCTTTGGGACACTATACGTTCAGCAGATTATATCGACGGTACAAAAGATATTAAAAATCCGGCATTCCACAGAAGCATCCCAATGGATTCCATTAAATATCTGGAAGCTGAAAAATACGAAGGGGTTTGGAGTGACGGTGCATTAGTGGGGAAAAAAGCCGTGAGGTATCAAAGTGGCTCTGAAGAATTCACTCCACAAAGCGCAAAAAATTACAATACCAAAATTTATAAGGCAAAACTTGCTAATGAAGCCAAGGTAATTTCCGAAATGGGCGCTCAATACACAAAAACAGCACCTGTTGTGGTAGGGCTTATTGAGGTTGAAAACAGACAGGTGATTGAAGATCTTGTAAAAGAACCGGCATTAAAGAAATATGATTACGGAATTATCCATTACAATTCTTATGATTACAGAGGAATTGATGTAGCACTTATCTATCAGAAAAGGAGATTTACACCCTCCAATTCATTAAAAAAAGAACTGAAAGTTTTCGGTGAAAACGGAAAGAGAGAATACACAAGAGATATTCTTATTGTTACCGGTTTTCTTGATAATGAAAAGGTAGCATTTTTCATGAACCACTGGCCTTCCAGAAGAGGTGGGGAAGCAGCTTCGCTTCCTAAAAGAAATGCAGCCGCCGCTTTATTAAAACAGCAAATGGACAGTGTAAGAGCGGCAGATCCTTCTACAAAACTCTTTGCGATGGGAGACTTTAATGATGACCCGGTAAGTTCAAGCTTAAAAAATTATCTGAAAGCTCAGCCAAGCCCGAAAGATTTAAGTGAGGAAACACCATATCTTAATTTAATGTATCCTTTATACAAAAAAGGAGTCGCATCACTGGCATATCAGGATGCTCCTAATTTATTTGACCAGATTATAGTTTCTAAAAACTTAATCTCAGATCAGGTAACAAAAGAATATTCGGTTTATAAAGCGGAGGTTTTCGCGCCGCCTTATCTGGTAAACAAAGAAGGAAATTACAGAGGCTATCCTTTCAGATCTTGGAACGGCGATCAGTTTACAGGAGGATACAGCGACCACTTCCCGGCGTTTGTAGTACTCCAAAAAGAACCCTAAAATTCAGGCACTCATTTCGAGTGCTTTTTTTTATGTACCTTTATATGTATGAAAAATCTAATTTTTCTCATTATCATCGTTCTTTTACCATTCAGCTGTTCAGCACAGGACAATGCAAAAAACGATAAAGAGAAATCTGTAATGAAACCTTCTAAAAACGATGACGGCGAGTGGGATCTCACGGTAATTGACACACAGTTTGATTATTTTATGAGCGCAGTAGCAAAACCTGTCAGCCAATATTCAGAATCTTATCTGAAAACAAAGAATACTCTATTAGTAAGCGAATGGAATTCCTACTTTTTTTCAGGAAGATATCGAAATATTATAGAATCTTCCATTGATTATGATCCTAAAGAAAATTACGGGATAAAATTCGAGTATAAATTATATCAGGTCTTTGCCTATGTAAACTGGAAATACGGACTGAGGATGAACGGGCTTTCGGGAAATGATAATATGAGATAATTCACAAATTATTTATATAACATTATTATATTTTAATTAGATTTGTAACATACTGACAATAGAAATCAGTGAGCCAAAAAAATAATCAGAAAATTCAATTAAATTCATGAAGAAAATGTTTTCAGCACTTTCTGTGCTATCTGTATGCCTGCTATCAGCTCAAATTTTCAACCCAACTTCTACTGTTTCTACTACAACTAATCCATTTACTAATAATGTAGGAATAGGAACAAATGCCCCGACAGAAAAGCTTACCGTTTCTAGTGCGCATGCAGGGTCGGTAATTCGTCTCCATTCCACAGGTGACGGATCAACAAACCCCGCAAACTTATTGTTATGGGCATCAGAACCAGGAGAGACATACACTGGTGTAGGAATTGGAAATAATGTGAAAAATTATTCAGCAGGTCAATCTTTTGTCTTACTCAATCCTACAACTGGTGGCTCTTATATTCGATTATTAGATAATGAAATCAATTTTAATTTAATTTCCAATTCGGGTATTAAGAAAAAAGTAATTAACATAACAGGAAATGGGAATGTAGGTATAGGAACATCTTACACTCCCGAATATAAACTTCAGGTAAATGATGGAATGATAACTTCAAAAATTGAAGATGTTATCGTTTCACCGACGAATAAAGTGGGATATTTAATCAATCAATTAGGCCAAAATGTTTTTGAAATGTCTTTTGCGAGGGATAATTTGGGAGTCGTTAACATGAAAACTTTTCTGGACAATCCTATCATTATTGGAACAAACGATATTGAAAGAATGAGAATAACCGCTACAGGAGACATAGGTATAGGAATTGCAAACCCTACAGAAAAACTAGACGTACTTGGAAATATCAGAATAGGAAGCAATCATTCTACCGAAGGTATTAATGCCTTATCAATCAGGTATCTAAATGGTTCTTTAAACAATTGGGGTTCTTTAAGAAGTTCATCCGCTACATTTATGAGTTTTGGGGTAAAGGCTGACAATACAGTTTCTGACGGCTGGTTATCCAGCGATGCATCAATGAACAGCAGACTTGCCATGACAATGGGTAACGAAGGCTTTTTATTTTTATCAGCCAACCAACAGTCGACAGCAATTAATTCTCCGGTAGCTATGACCGAAGTTATGAAAATCACGACTGCCGGCAATGCTGCTTTACAAGGAAAATTTGAAGCCAAAGAAATAAAGGTAACGCTTACACCAACTGCAGACTTTGTATTTGAGAATGATTACAACCTTCCAAAACTTGAAGATGTGGAAAAGCACATCAAAGAGAAAAAGCACCTTCCGGAAATCGCTTCTGCTAAAGAAATGGAAAAAGAAGGCGTGAATGTGGGTGAATTCCAGATTAAGCTTCTACAGAAGATTGAAGAGCTTACGCTGTATACTATTGAGCAGAATAAATTGCTGAAAGAACAGGTTGAGGTAATTAAAGAACAGCAGAAAAGAATAGAGAAACTTGAAGCCAACACCAAATAGATTTTTATATGAATATAAAAAAAATATTCCTGTCGCTCATAGTTTGCCTATATACAACCTTATGTGCACAAGGAGAAAATGACAATTGGTATTTTGGAAATAAGGCCGCAGTAAACTTTTCCAACACAACACCAACTACCTTAAATGATAGTCAAATGTCAGCTTATGAGGCATGTGGAACAGCGAGTGACGAAAATGGAAAACTGCTTTTTTACATGAATTCCCAAACTATATGGAACCGCCAACATCAACCGATGCAGAATGGAACAGGACTTTTCGGAAGCATTTCGGCTCAACAGCTCATTATTGTTAAAAATCCCGCAAACAGCAATCAATATTTTGTCTTTATTACTGCTACAATGGATAGTGCTATGGATAATACAAATAGAATCTCATATTCTATTGTGGATATGTCACTTGGACCAATTGGCACAAATGGTCAACCTCTAGGCGCTGTTTTACAAAATTTCAAAAACATAGGTGTTACAGATAATGCAGGAGGTAATTTTGGATCAGAAGCAATTACGGCCGTTGCTGGTGCAACAGCAAATACATATTGGATACTCATTCCCAGAGGAAATAGTCTTTACAGCTATAAAATAGATAATACCGGTTTTTCCAATGGGAATCCGGTTATTAGTAATCTTAATTTTCCTGTGAATTTAGGTACCGGGACTTATTATAGTATTAAGGCTTCTCCGAGATTAAATAATCCTTATTATTCCAATCTTTTATGCGTTTCATATTGGGGAGATAATTCTGCAGGAGGTGGTATTGCTGCTCCCAGAGATATCAACAGGGTGGTGTCTTTTGATTCTTCTACAGGTGTAATAAATACTTTTTATTCTCTTAATATAAATTCAATCATGACTTATCTTCCTGAATTTAATCAAAATGGTTCCGTCCTATTTTTGGGTAATCAATCAATATATGCTATTGATCTGATAAATTCTACCACAAATAATGTAAATTATTTACAGATTTATAATGATCCGCAGGCAACCCCATACTACAGTATTCAAAGGAATAAGCATGGTAATATTTATATAAGCAAAATAGGCAGTTCTTTTTTGGGTGTTATCAATAATCCTAATACGTACGGATCCGGAATGAGCGTTACTATAAATTCAATCAATTTAGGTTCTGGAATTAATAGTTATGGATTACCACAATTAATTCCTGTATACAAGGAGGGGTACTTCCCTTGTACAGATAATTTAACCTTAACATCAGAACCTAATATAATTTTCAATTATGTAGTTGGAAATACTATAACTACTCAAACCAATTATGTTTTGACCCCGAGACATAATATTACCATGCAGGCCGGAAATATGATTCATCTTTTACCCGGCACTAGAATGGAGAATGGCTCGGCCTATCACGGTTTTATATCACCATGCAGAAAAGAAAGTCTAACTTCTGAAAAAATGAATAAAAACCAAACAGATATGGTTTTAGACTTGGATAGAGTGGAAAGAAAAGCTTTGACAAATTTAATTAATATCTACCCAAATCCGGCTTCTGCATATATTAATATAGATTCCGGAAATGAGGAAATCCTTTCTTGGGAGCTATTCGATGTTTCAGGAAGAAGTGTCTTAAAGGGCTCTTCAAAAAAGGTAAATGTACAAAACTTACCGAAAGCCAATTATATTTTAAAGATAAGTACAAATAATCAGGAAATCACTAAAAAGGTTATTGTTAAATAATTATATGAGATTGCCTCATGCAGGCAGTCTCTTTTCATAATTTCCTGTAATTTATAATGCAAAATATTTTACTGTCAAAATATAAAACATGTTTTGGCATTATCGCAGAATGATTTTATGTCCTACAAAAATCCAATAATTACTAACTAAGATCCTATTTGAAAAATTTTAAACTTTATGAAAAAAATATTTTTCGCACTTTTCGTGCTATCCTTATGCCATCTTTCAGCTCAAATATTTAATCCAACCTCAACTATTTCAGTCACATCCAACCCTTCAACAAACAATGTTGGAATAGGCACATCAAGTCCTCTTACAAAATTAGATGTTAGCGGAAATATTCTTACAGGCGCAACATCCTCTACAGAAGGCGTTAATGCTTTTGCTATAAGATATGAAGATGGGTCATTAAATAATTGGGGAGCTTTAAGAAGCGCTTCCACCTCATATATGGGCTTTGGTGTTAAAGCTGATACAAATAATGCGAATAGCTGGGTATCAAGCAACGGTACTCTTTCTCTTAACAAATCAGCCTTGACAGTTGGTATCGAAGGATTTAAATTTTTAATGGCAGGTCCTCAGCAAATTTCTTTAAACTCTCCAGTAATAATGAATGAGTTAATGACTATCACTCCTTCCGGAAATGCAGCTCTTCAAGGAAAATTTGAAGCCAAAGAAATCAAAGTAACCCTTACTCCAACCGCCGACTTTGTTTTTGAGAATAACTATAATCTTCCAAAGCTTGAAGATGTGGAAAAACATATCAAAGAGAAAAAGCACCTTCCGGAAATCGCTTCAGCCAAAGAAATGGAAAAAGAAGGCGTGAATGTGGGTGAATTCCAGATTAAGCTTCTACAGAAGATTGAAGAGCTTACACTTTATACTATTGAGCAGAATAAACTGATCAAGGAGCAGCAGAAAAGAATTGAAGCTTTGGAAAAACAAAACAAACGTAATTAATCTACGAGCTCAATTCCATGAAAAAAATAATCTTTACCCTCATCGCTTTCTGCTTTTCATTTTTGAAAATAGCAGCACAAAGTTATAGTCAAATATATAACCAGGATGAACAATTACGTCTCGAAAATGCATATGTTACAGAAGGTGAAATTCAAAATTTTATTAACCAGAACCTTAATACCTATGACTTTACACAAGTTATAAACTATGTAATTAATGTTAAAGATGAGAATGGACAACCTTTATCGGGGTCGGATTACCAAGCAACACTAATTTCTGCTAAGAAAGCAAGATTGCGAGATGCTTATTTTGAAAAAAATCCTGAAAAACTACAATTTTATTACGCCAGCCCATTACAACAATGTGTAAACGGAAGCTTTGAAGATAATGGAGGTTCTGTTAATGGATATAACTTTTTTTATAATAAAATCTCTTCCGGTTGGTCAATTTTTAACAATAATCCTACTACCCCAATTACAGCTTCTCCAACAACAAAGGCAACCCTCGTTGATAACTCTGCTAATGATCCTGTGGTTGGTATTCCTAGGGTTAATACAGGTACGCACGCTATAAGATTAGGAAATCAAAACTATATAGGAAACGAAATCAATCTGTATCATGTTACTAAAATGACAAGAACATTTACAGTAAATGAAAGTTCAATAAGCTATGCATTTGCATTAGTTTTTGAAGATGGCGGAAATGATCATGTGAGCTCAAATACCAACCCATATTATCAGGTTAAGTTATTTGATGCTAGTAATCAAATAGTATTTATGCGAAATGTAATGGCCAATCCTGCCAATCCGCTTTTCCAACAACATAATAAAATATTATTTACAAATTGGTTATGCGAGAAAATAAATACCTCAAGACTTATAGGACAAACCGTACGATTGGAAATTATTTTAAGCGACTGTGGACAAGGCGGACATTGGGGATATGGATATTTTGATGATTTCTGTGGATTTGATTGTACAATACCATCATTCAATCCTGGAATAACATTGAATCCTTTAAAGAAAACCTGTCCTACTTTCCCTCTCCCTGTAAGCGGCAACATTGCATTGCCTCCTAATGCATCATTTACCAATGTTACATTACAGATTTTGGATATGTCTAATAACGTTGTAGGAACAAAAATTATTACTTCAGCCCCGGGAGGTGCTTTTTCAACAGATCTTAACTATTCTGATTTTTATCCGGGAGGTCCCAATAGCAATACAAATTTTAACATCAGAGCACTCTTAAATTATACTAGTAGCGGCTTACCTCAGGCACCGGTATCAGTAAACAATACAAACCCTCCTGGTCCTGATGTTTCATTTTCAAATTGCACCAGTTTATGTTACGAAATATTTAATTTTACAGCAAATCAGCCTATTACTAATTCTATGAATTACCAGGCGATCTGCTGTATACTCTCAGAATCTGTTATATATCCCAACCTTACTGTAGATTTCAGAGCCGGAGAATATGTTAATTTGAAGCCTGGCTTTTATGCAACGGCTTATAACACAGGAAAATTCCATGCCTATATAGCACGATGTGATGAGAATAAGACAACAATAAATTCTACGGAAAGAGGGTCAAAAACCAGTTCTACAGATAACATATCTATTGATGATTCAACTGAAATTAAAATTTCACCCAATCCGGCATCAACCTATATTAATATAGATTCCGGAAAGCAAAAAATAGTCTCTTGGAATTTATATGATTTCTCCGGTAGAAATATTTTAAATGGAAATTCAAACCAAGTAAATGTACAAAGTTTACCTAAAGCTAATTATATCTTAAAGATAAATACTGCCAATAAGCAAGCTACCAAAAAAGTTTCTGTTAAATAATAATTTAAGGAAATATACAAAAAAGGTTCAGAATTGCTCTGAACCTTTTTCATTTTATGAATAGTTTAAATTATTTATTGAATAATTCCTCAACCTTATCCCAGTTTACCACATCGAAGAATGCAGCTACATAGTCCGGTCTTCTGTTCTGATAATTTAAGTAATAAGCATGTTCCCAAACGTCAAGCCCTAAAACCGGAGTACCTTTAACATCCGCAACCGGCATTAATGGATTATCCTGATTTGGCGTAGAAGTTACCGCAACGGAACCGTCAGTATTTTTTACCAACCAAGCCCATCCTGAACCGAATCTTGTTTTAGCAGCATCGGAAAAATCAGTTTTAAACTTATCAAAACCTCCGTAAGTTTCAATAGCAGCTTTTACATTTCCCACAGGCTCTTTGCTTCCTCCCGGAGTTAAAATTTCCCAGAATAACGTATGGTTGAAATGCCCTCCTCCATTATTTCTTACAGCTGGCTTATCAGTTCCTGTCTGGCAGATTTCTTCGATGAATTTTCCTTCAAGGTCAGTTCCTTTAATAGCGTTGTTTAAATTGTCGATATATGCCTGATGATGCTTGGTATGGTGGATTTCCATTGTTTTTGCATCAATTGTCGGCTCCAATGCGTCGTAAGCATATCCTAGTTTTGGTAATTCAAATGACATATTTTTATTTTTAATGTTATTAACCCAAATTTAACCATAAATAAGCCGATATTCAAAAAACAGGGATTACTTTAATAAATCTTTAACATTGATAGATTGTTTCAGAATGAATTCAATAGTAAAAAGGTAAAAGAAAGAAATTAGAAGTTTAATAATAGATTAAAATAAAAAAGCACGAAACCAATTGATCCGTGCTTTCTATTTAACAAAATAAATTATTATTTATTCATTGACATCAGGAACTCTTCATTATTAATAGTCCCTTTGATGTTTTTATCAACAAATTCCATCGCTTCAATAGGATTCATTTCAGAAAGATACTTTCTTAAAATCCACATTCTCTGTGAAGTAACCTCATCAAGAAGCAAATCGTCTCTTCGGGTACTTGAAGCTACAAGATCAATAGCCGGATAAATTCTTCTGTTGGCAATTTTTCTGTCCAGCTGAAGCTCCATGTTTCCGGTTCCTTTGAATTCTTCAAAAATTACCTCATCCATTTTGGAACCTGTATCAATAAGTGCTGTTGCAATAATTGTTAAAGAGCCACCACCTTCAATCTTTCTTGCCGCACCGAAAAATCTTTTCGGTCTGTGAAGTGCATTAGCATCTACCCCTCCGGAAAGCACTTTTCCTGAAGCCGGTGTAACGGTATTGTATGCTCTTGCTAATCTTGTAATAGAGTCCAGCAAAATTACAACATCATGTCCGCATTCCACCATTCTCTGGGCTTTTGCCAACACAAGGTTGGCTACTTTCACATGCTTTTCTGCAGCCTCATCAAAGGTTGATGCAATAACTTCCGCATTAACGCTTCTTTCCATATCCGTAACCTCTTCAGGACGCTCATCAATAAGAAGCACCATCATATAAACTTCAGGATGGTTTGCCGCAATAGAATTGGCGATATCTTTCAGAAGCATGGTTTTACCGGTTTTTGGCTGGGCTACAATCATTGCTCTTTGTCCTTTTCCGATAGGAGCAAACAGATCGACCACCCTTGTAGAAATCGTAGACCCTTTTCCTGCGAGGTTAAATTTTTCTTCCGGGAAAAGCGGTGTTAAATATTCAAAAGCAACACGGTCTTTAATGAATGCTAAATCACGTCCGTTAACTTCTGTTGGCCTTAATAAAGAAAAATATTTTTCGCCTTCTTTCGGCAATCTTACGATTCCTTTTACGGTATCTCCTGTTTTTAACCCGAAATTTCTGATTTGCGCTGTAGAAACATACACATCATCCGGTGAAGAAATATAGCTGAAATCCGATGAACGGAGGAAACCATAATTATCCGGCAAGATTTCCAGCACTCCTTCAATGCTCACCATCCCGTCGAAACTGAACTCCTTTTTTTGTTCCTGGTGTTCGTCGTTCCTTTCAGAATGTTGCTGCTGTTGCTGCTTATTCTGGTTCTGGTTATGATTTTGGTTCTGGTTCTGGTTTTTATTCTGATTTCCGTTGTTGTGCGGATTGCTGTGCTGTCCTTTTGGGGATCTGGCCTGATTCTGAGGGATGTTTGGCCTTTCTTCTGCCGGAGCAGGTTCTGGAGATTCTGTGCTTTTATGAGGTTCCGGTTTCTCTGGCTGTGTTTCAGTAACAGTTGTATTTGTTGGGGAAACCCTTTTCCTTTTTTTCTTTGCGGCTGGTGATACAGTTTCTTCTGCTGTTTCTGCCGGTTCGGCTTTTACCTCTTCCTGGGCAGGTTCCTGTAAAGGCTTTTGTTGTGTTTGTGGGCTTTCCTCTACCTTTGGGGTTTCTTCAGCATTTGGATTTTGTTCCGCTTTAGCTTCAGTTTTAGGTCTGGCTGCCGTTTTTTTCGGAGCAGCTTTTCTGGCAGGTGCTTTCGCTGGTTTTTCCGCGGTTTTCTCTTCAGGAGCTACACTGCTTTCCGTGGCGCTGAAATATTCTTTTGCCACTTTGGGATTTGATGCCTGAAAGTCAAGAATTGCAAAGATTTTGTCATTTTCAGTGCTGTTTCTTGCAACTTTAACGCCCAAATCCTTTAAGATTTTAGTCAGTTCCGTTACGGATTTTGACCTTAACGTTTCAATGTTAAACATATTTAATGTAAAAAATGTAATTAATTGTGAGTAAGAAAAGTAAGTCCGGTGACTTTGGTTTTCAAGTACATTTGTATAATGCAAATCTACACTTATTTTTGAATTGTGCAAAATTTATGCTATTTTTGCAGGGAATTTAATTATAATGATACAAAGGATACAGACAATATGGACATTTTTGGCAGTTTTAGCCGCTGTGTTTCTGTTCATTACAGGTCAGGATGTAATTATTTCCGAGGGTCTGCCCGTGCTGGATTCAGCTTGTGTAGTCCTTGTTTTAATTGGATTATTAAGTGTATTCAGTTATAAAAACAGAAAAAGACAAATTTTGCTGAACAACATCAGCATCATTATAAACGCTTTGTTGGTTGGTGTATTGATTTACTGGCTACTCAACTTATCCGGAGGAATTCAGTTTCCTGAGAAGGGTATTGAGCCCATATTTCCATTCATTGCGATGATATGTTTGTTTATTGCGAATATATACATCAAAAAAGATGAAAGGCTCGTAAAATCTGTAGACAGACTTCGATAACCGTACAACGATTTTTTGAGTGAGAACAGCTTCTTTAAGGAGCTGTTTTTTTTATTTAATTACCTTTCCGTATACAGATTGATTCTTTGGCGCTTTTCCATGCAAACAATTCCATAGAGATATGCAACATTTTTATTTAAATTGCGACAGATTGATCTATAAATTATAATACATGAAAAAATTAACTTATCTTACCTTATCCTTATTCTCAGTATTTTCCTTTGCACAGGAAGTTTCTAAAGAAAGGATTCATACCGTACTTTCAACGCTGGCTTCAGACGAAATGAAGGGGCGCGAAATCGGAACCCAGGAAAATGAAAATGCAGCAAATTATATTGCAAAGCTTTTTAAGGAAAACAATCTGGAATACTGTACAGGAAGCTCCTACCTCGTCCCTTTCACTTATAAAGGTAAAACGGCGTATAATGTTTGTGGAATTAAAAAAGGGAAAACAGATCAATATTTAGGATTTTCCGGACACTTCGATCACATTGGAACCAGCAAAAATCCTACAGATAATATTTATAACGGAGCCGATGATGATGCCAGCGGAATCACAACGCTTGTAGGAATTGCAGATTATTTTAAAAATAAAAAGCCTGAATTTTCAATGGTTTTCATCGCTTTTAACGGCGAAGAAAAAGGGATGCTGGGTTCTAAAGCTATTTCCACCGACAAAAATCTGGATAAAATTTATCATAATCTGACGGCTCTTTTTAATTTTGAAATGGTGGCCACAGAATCGGCTTTTGGGAAAAATGCCCTTTTTATGACCGGTGATGAATTCTCTGACCTGGATGAACTTTTCAACGAACATGCAGAAAACGGCCTCAAAATCAACCCTGATCCTTATGCCGCACAGCAGCTGTTTTACCGTTCGGATAATGTAAGCTTTGTAAAAAAGAAAATTATTGCTCATTCTTTTTCCACGGTTGATATGACAAAAGCCAGCCACTACCATAATGAGAGCGATGACATTAATGTGGTGGACTTTGATAATCTCACACAGGTCATCAATAATTTTGGAAAAACCCTTGAGAAATTGTCGCCGGACAATTTTACTCCGAAATATAATAATTCTGTAAAGTTTTAATTCTAAAAACCATCTAAAACGATGGTTTTTTTATTTTTCGTAAATGTTTGTAACAAAACACGAGTTAAGAAAACATATTAAGGAAAGTAAAAAGGCCTTTAAAAACGTCTTATCATTTAATTTCCTTATTTTTGCAAATTAATCTAAACATTTAATGAGTTACTATAAACGAGCGATTGATAACATACTTCCTTATAAAAAATCAATTGCTGCCGGCATTTTCTTTAACGTTTTATATGCACTGTTCAATATTATTGCCATGCTTTTTTTCATGCCGGTCCTGAACATCCTTTTTGATAAAGAAACAGAAAAGATTGAAAGACAACCGACTTATGAAGGCATTTCAAAAGCAGGCACATTCTTAAAAGAAAGCTTCAATTACCAGATTCAGCAAGTGCAGATTGAAAAAGGGCCGGAATATATTCTTCTCATCACTTGCATCCTGTTTATATCCATGTTTTTCCTGAGAAATATTTTCAGTTATTTATCAGAATTTTACCTTACATTTTCACGAACCGGTGTTTCCAGGGATTTCAGAATAAAGCTGCACGACAAAATTTTAGATCTGCCGGTATCATTTTTTACAAATTCCAGAAAAGGTGATGTTTTTGCAAGAATAACTTCTGATGTAAGCGAAGTGGAAGGCAATATCCTGAACAGCTTAATTGATCTCATCCGTTCTCCTATCGTAATCATCATTACAATGGGATACCTTTTATATTCTAATTTCCAGCTTACTATTTTTACATTAATTGTTTTCCCGATTATGGGTACATTGATTTCAATAATCGGAAAAAGCCTTAAAAAAGATACCGGAGAAGCCCAGAATGAGTTGGGAAAAATGTATTCTTTTGTTGATGAAACACTGGTAGGGCTGAAGATTATTAAAATTTTCGATGCTTCACCCCAAATTAAGAAAAGGTTTGATGATGTTCTTAATAATATAAGAAGGCTTTCCCTGAAACTTTTTAAGAAGAAAGCCCTTGCTTCGCCTGTGAGTGAGCTTTTAGGTGCTATTACCATAGGCATGATTGTTTATTTTGGAGGAAGGCTTGCCATTCAGGGGGAAGGCTTGTCCGGGAGCGAATTCATAACCTATATTGCTTTATTTTATACGATCCTGCAGCCCTTGAAAGCTTTATCTTCCGCTATTTCCAATATTCAGAAAGGAGAAGTGTCAGCTAAAAGAATTTTTGAAATTCTGGATGCAGACTATCACATCAAAGAACTGAAGCATGCTAAAGAAATTACAAATTTTGAAAGAAACGTAGAATTTAAAAATATTACATTCGGATATGAAGACCGTGAAGTCCTGAAAGATTTCTCATTATCAATTCCGAAAGGTAAAACCGTAGCGTTGGTAGGACAAAGCGGTAGCGGAAAAAGTACACTGGCAAACCTGATAACCCGTTTTTATGATGTTAATAAAGGCGAAGTTCTTATCGATGGAGAAAATATTACCAATATCAAATTATCCAGCTACAGAAAATTATTCGGGTTGGTAACACAGGACAATATATTATTCAACGACTCTATCCGGAACAATATTTCTCTGGGTAAACCTGATGCTACGTTGGAGGAAATCCAGGCTGCAGCAAAAATTGCCAATGCCCACGATTTTATTATGGATCTTCCGAAGCAATATGACACAAGTATTGGTGAAGCAGGAGGAAAGCTTTCTGGAGGCCAGAAACAGAGGATTTCAATTGCAAGAGCGGTTCTTAAAAATCCGCCGATCATGATTCTTGATGAAGCAACTTCCGCATTGGATACCGAATCTGAAAGATTTGTGCAGGATGCCCTGGAAAAAATGATGCAAAACAGGACTTCTCTTGTTATTGCGCACCGCCTTTCAACTATTCAGAAAGCCGACTGGATTGTAGTGATGGAAAAAGGAAAAATTGTAGAACAGGGAACCCATCATGATCTTATCGCCAAAAAAGGCATGTACAACAAGCTGGTAGAACTGCAAAATTTCGATTAATTTTAAATCAATATGAATCCTATACAAGAGTATTTCTACAGACTGGAAGAGCCTGCAAGAAGTACTCTTCTTTTTTTGCGCGAAAAAATCCTGAAATCCGACACGGATAACATCACGGAAACGCTCAGCTTCGGATTGCCTTTTTTCAAATACAGGAAGAAAATGCTGTGTTATTTTAATTTCAGCAAAAAACATAAAAAATACTATATCAGCTTTTACCACGGCGACAGAATTGATCATCCACAACTTCTTCAGGAAGGCAGAAAAAAATTTAAAATACTGCTGATTGATCTGGAGGAAGATTTACCATTAGAGTTAATTTTAGAACTTGTCAGTGAAGTTAAAAAGTTTTATTAACTGGTTTTAGAATCCTTTTCAATCTTTTAAATTTTGGCTAAAGCCAATTGATTTATTTATTGTTAAACGGGCTAAAGCCCGTTCCTATTGATAGCTCTTATTATTTAGTCCCAATAAAACAATAAAAAAGGCTGCTTCTACCGAGCAGCCTTTACATATGTGAAATAATATTATTCTTTCATTCTTGCAATCACATCCAGTCCACCTTTTGTGATATCGCCAATCTTACAGATAATTTCAGTGTCCAACGGAAGAAATACGTCCATTCTCGACCCGAATTTAATAAAGCCGAATTCGTGGCCTGCTTTCGCATCATCACCTTCATTACAGTAGAAAACAATTCTTCTGGCTACATATCCTGCAATCTGGCGGAAAACCACCTGATGATTGGTGAGACTTTCTACCGCAACTGTGGTTCTTTCGTTTTCCGTAGAAGATTTTTCATGCCATGCTACAAGATATTTCCCCGGATGGTATTTTTTGTAAATTACTTTTCCTGAAACCGGATATCTGCAGATATGAACATTAAGCGGAGACATGAATATGGAAACCTGAATCGCTTTTCCTTTTATGAATTCATCTTCTTCCACTTCCTTTATCATTACCACCTTTCCGTCGACCGGGGCAATTACGTTCTCTTTATGATCAAGGATTTCACGATCCGGCACTCTGAAGAACCAAAATACAAGACTATAAACAACCAGCAAAGGCAGAATGATCATCAGTGACCACATTTCAAGAAAATAAATCGCCAGTGCACTCAAAATAATAAACAATAAAGAGGCAACGGTAATGGTTCCTTTTGATTCTCTGTGTAATTTCATGAGATTATATAAATTTTTCTAATATAAAGTACAAATATACGACAGGAACGCAGATTAAAAAACTATCCAGCCTGTCTAATACACCGCCGTGCCCGGGAATAATATTTCCGCTGTCTTTCACGCCAAAGTTTCTTTTCAGCTGGCTTTCCACCAGATCTCCCACCGGAGCAAAAGCAGCAACAAGAAATCCTACTACCATCCAGTTTCCTCTAAGATCGGGATAATAACGCTCTATAAAATATGACAGGGCCAATGTAAGCACAACACCTCCTATATAACCTTCCCAGGTTTTTTTAGGCGAAATTTTAGGCGCCATTTTATGTTTTCCGAATGATTTCCCTGTTAAATAAGCAAAAGTATCACTGCTCCAAATTAAAACGAACAGGAAAAGAACTTCAAGGGTAAATCTGTCGTCGAATCTCGAAAATTTCGGAAGACCTAATGCTAAACTGAAAGGCAAAGCGACATAAATGACCGTAAAGATAAGCTTTCCGCTGTCGTAATACAGTTCGTTCGGGTATTTGAATAAAGTGACCACAGCGATTACTATTAAAAGCAGGGCCAGAATTTCGCTGATCCTGAAATCAAAATAAAAATCAAAGTTGAAATATCTTTTAGAAAAAATATAAAAAATAAAAATGATCAATGGAAGGACTACCCATCTTTCATAACCGTTTCCAAACTTCATGATTTTAAAACATTCCCATGAACTTATTCCCAGGAGAAATGTAATGAGTCCGTAATAGAGATATTCCTGTTTTACAAGATCGGGACTTATGCCGTTGATGAGCTTTGCTCCGATAGGCGTTGTACAAAGAATGACGATCGCTACGTAAACAATTCCTGAAAGGGTTCTCTGAATAAGGTTTTTGTCCAAAATTTTAAAAATTTATACGTTGATGCCTAATCTTCAAGCAACAATAAAAAAAGTTTGGTGTTGCTGTTGGAAGAAGTATCCAGTTTCGACTGTGCTCCGCTGATAGAAGTGAGGTTTTTGATGTTTCCGTTTCTTTTGATTTTCCCCATCGCATCATTAAGGTTGTTCACAATCTGTGAAACATTGGCCATTACAATAATCTTGCTGGGCAGCCTTGAAGAATGATAATGCAGGATGTTATTATGCGAAAGCATAATTCTTCCGTCGTAGGCAATAAGATATTCGCAGGTAATGAAACTTGCGTCATTATCACTGTGAAGTTCATTGGTATAAGGAGTTTTCACAACGTTTAAAAAATTCTGGAGATCTTTATCCCAACAGAAAACATTGCTGATTCCTTCTATTTTAATAATCTGATTCAGCGTTTTTAATGCCTCTGCCTCATCTGCGCAGTAATTGAAAAATCCTCCTGAATGCGTAAACAATTGGGCAAATTTATAGTCAAGATCCGCATTTTTAAGCGAATCTCCGAGCTTTTCCAGACTTGGCTTTTCATCTTCTTCAGGCTGGTTGGTAAGTTTGCTTACAATCCTTTTGAATAAATTCAATTTACGTTATTTTTAGACACTTATACAAAAATATAAAATTATCATATAGGAATCCAAAAACATGCCGATAAATATGAAAAAACCTGACAAATCAGAAACTGTCAGGTTTAAATTATTTATTTTAAATTTTATTTAGATTTGGGTAGGACTTTCAGGTGCCTGAATTTCACTATCTTCCTCTTTACCTTTAACGATAATTTCTTCGCCCGGCTGTTGTGAAGCAGGAATTGTGTTGGTAACAGGTTTTTCCGTCAGTTCCGGATCCCATGCTCTTTTTCCGAATACTTCTTCAAGATCTTCCCTGAAAATAACTTCCTTTTCCAGAAGCTTACTGGCAAGCGCATCGAGCTTATCTTTATTTTCAGTCAGGATCTGTACAGCACGGTCATATTGGGTTTCAATAATTCCTTTGATTTCAATATCAATTTTTTTCGCTGTTTCTTCAGAATATGGCTTACCGAAATTATATTCAGATTGGCCTGAGCTGTCGTAATAAGAAATATTTCCTATGTTCGGGCTTAATCCGTAGATTGTGACCATTGCCTGTGCTCTTTTCGTAACACTTTCAAGGTCAGAAAGAGCGCCTGTAGAAATATTATTGAAGATGACCTGCTCTGCAGCCCTGCCTCCTAAGGTTGCACACATCTCGTCCAGCATCTGCTCGGTAGTGGTAAGCTGTCTTTCTTCCGGTAAATACCATGCAGCTCCTAGTGATCGCCCTCTCGGAACAATAGTTACCTTTAAAAGCGGTGATGCATGTTCCACCAACCATGAAATGGTAGCATGTCCAGCTTCATGATAAGCTACTCTTTTCTTTTCAGAAGGTTTAATGGCTTTATTTTTCTTTTCAAGACCACCGATAATACGGTCTACCGCATCCAGGAAATCCTGTTTTGTAACCGAAGTATGGTTATTTCTTGCTGCAATTAAAGCCGCCTCGTTACATACATTGGCAATATCCGCTCCGCTGAAACCAGGAGTCTGTTTTGCCAGAAACTCTCTATCTACAGTATCATCCAGCTTAATTTTCTTCAAATGCACATCAAAGATCTGTCTTCTTTCATGCAGTTCAGGAAGATCAACATAGATGGAACGGTCGAAACGTCCGGCTCTCATCAATGCTTTATCAAGAATATCTGCTCTGTTGGTTGCAGCCATTACAATAACGTTGGTATCAGTTCCGAAACCATCCATTTCCGTAAGGAGCTGGTTTAATGTATTTTCTCTTTCATCGTTTCCGCCTGAGAAGTTATTTTTACCTCTGGCACGACCGATAGCATCAATCTCATCGATGAAAATAATTGCCGGTGATTTTGCTTTAGCCTGGGCAAATAAATCTCTTACCCTGGAAGCTCCCACTCCTACGAACATTTCCACGAAATCTGAACCCGAAAGTGAGAAGAAAGGAACTTTGGCTTCTCCTGCTACTGCTTTTGCCAATAGCGTTTTACCGGTTCCCGGAGGTCCCACTAAAAGTACTCCTTTCGGAATTTTACCGCCCAATTTCGTATATTTTTCTGAGTTTTTAAGGAAATCTACAACTTCCTGAACCTCTTCTTTAGCGCCTTCCAATCCTGCAACATCTTTAAATGTTACCTGGATTCTTTCTTTTTCATCAAAAAGTTTAGCTTTGGATTTCCCGATGGAGAAAATCTGTCCTCCGGGACCGCCTCCACTTCCCATTCTTCTGAAGAGAAGGAAATAAAACAGTCCCAAAATAGCAATCCATATTAGTGCCTGAATAAGAATGCTCATTAATGGGCTTTCCCCTTCCGCATAATCTTTCGATGTAGTAATTTGGGGGTTCTGCTGTTTTAATGCATCAAATTTTTCAAGAAATAATCTGAGATCTCCGTATTTAAGCGTGTAATCTGCTTTTGGAGCCATTGAAAGGCTTGAAAAAGGATTTGCTTTATCATCTTTTTTTACGGTAGCTGTCTTGGCAGCTTGTGTTAAAAACACGTCAGCCTTCTGGGCTTGTTTATCTATTAAAACTCTCTGGATCTTCCCTGCCTGCATTTCTTTAAAGAAACCATCCTCATCAATAGTCTTTGCACTGTTATCTCCTAAAAAATTAGGAATAAAAAATAACAATAGCGCTATGATCGCAATCGGAAAAAACCAGTTAAATCCTTTATTGTTCATTTATACTTTTTAAAATTAAAATTCATTTTCGATTCTGGTGATAACTGCGTCACCCCAGAGTTCCTCTATATCGTAATACTCACGTACCTGTTTTTGGAAAATATGGACCACTACCGAAACGTAGTCTACAAGCACCCACATTGCATTTTCAGTTCCTTCTACATGCCAAGGCCTTTCTTTCAGCTCGTTTCTCACTTTCTTTTCAATACTTCCTGCGAGCGCAGCTACCTGTGTATTGGAGTTTCCGCTGCATATCACAAAGGTCTCAGCGACGGAGTTTTCAATGTTTGAGAGATCGAAGATCATGATATCTTCCCCTTTTACGTCCTGGATTGCCTCAACGATTTTATCTAATAATTCTTGTTTTTCTGCTGTTTTATTCATTAAAAAATACTATAATCTGCAAATTTATTGTTTTTCTTTCACTTTAGCCTTACTTTTAATGCCCGAAAGTCTTAAAGTTTTCTTAAATGAGTCAACTCTCCTATTTAAAAGAATGCTCTTCTACTAATGACGAAATTTCAAAGTTTTTACTTTATGAAAATTCTGATTTTGTTGCGCTTCATACTTTTAATCAAACCCAGGGACGGGGCCAGTACGGAAATACATGGTCATCAGCTCCGGAAAAAAATTTAGCCTATACTCTTGCAGTAAAGACGGAAAATTTTCCGCTGTCTGATTTTTTGTTCAATTATTATACCGCAATTGTTATCAGAGATTTCCTTGCCAATATGACTGATAATTCCGTGAAAATAAAGTGGCCAAATGATATTATCCTTAAAAATAAAAAAATCGCCGGAATTCTGATTGAAAAGAAAAAAATTAATCAAAAGAATTACTTTATCATCGGAGCTGGCTTTAATGTGCTTCAGGAAAATTTCGATGAGCTATCAAGTGCCGGATCGATTTTAACACAAACAGGAATGCGGTTTAATCTGGGTGAATTTACATTGAGCCTGCATGATTTTCTTGTTGAAAAGCTAAGCAAGGCTCCTTCTGAAGATAACATAATGAATCTTTTCAATACCAGCCTTTTCAGAAAAGATGAAATTTCTGTTTTTGAGCTTAATGAAAGGAGACAAAATGGCATCATTAAAAATGCTGACAAAAACGGCAACCTGTGGATTGACTTAGAAAATGACGGATTGCTTTCGTTTTATCATAAAGAAATAAAGCTTCTTTACTGATTGGCTCTTTTCAGGTATAAGTACAAAGCCAGCGGTGAAAAAACGATATTCGGAAACCACATAGCCAGCATCGGCGGCATGCTTTTGTTTTCTGAAACCACTTTCAGGGCTTCAAATGAGAATACAAATACAAAGGCGAGCGAAATCCCTACCGCAAGATTAATGCCCAATCCTCCGCGTTTTTTCTGTGACGAAAGTGACAGTGCCAGAAAGGTGAGAATCACAATAGAAACAGGCATGGCCGTTCTCTGGTAAAGCTCATTCAGGTGAGCATTTAGGTTGCTATTTCCTTTCTCTGTTTCTCTTTTGACGAATTTCAGAAGCTCAGGTGTTGTTTTATTCTGTCCTAACAGTTCGTTGGGAAAGAGCTCTTCCGGATCATACCCGAAACTTTTCTTTACATCAAAACCATTTGATAATTTTTCGGTATCGTCTTTATTAATGGTCTTTTCGGTATAAGAGTTCAGTACAAAGACTTTTTTATCCTTATCCCAGGAAGCATCCGAGGCTTTAAGTTCGTACACCATTTTCCTGTTTTTATCAAACTTCTGATAAACGAATCCTGATCCTCTCTTTTCGCGTTTATTCCAGGAATTGATAAAAATATATTCTGTTTTGCTGAGTTGCGCGGAAACAGGAGCTGTCCCCAATACTTTTTCTTTATTGGTAGCATTATAGGTATAGGCTTCCAGCTGATTTTTCTGAATATTTGCCCAGGGCAGCACAAAGTGATTGATTCCCAAGGAAATTACCGCAATAAAAAGCGAGGTAAGCAAATAAGGCCTTGCAAACCTGTGAAAACTTGCCCCACTGCTGATAATGGCAACAATCTCCGTGTTGTTTGCCATTCTGGAAGTAAAATAAATCACTGAAATGAAAACCAAAATGGAAAGAAATGTCATGACAAGATTGACAATCCAGAAGGGGTAAAAATGAACCAGGAAATACGTAAGGTTTAGTTTCGGGTCAATGGCAGTAGCGTTTTCAATTCTGGGGATTTTCTGCTGAACATCAATCACCAGAACAACAATAGACAGCAATATCAGCATGAAACTGAAGGTTCCAAGGTATTTTTTTACGATATATCTGTCTATAATTTTCAGCATTATTGTATTTTTTAATGCGTTATCAATTTGTTTATATTTGAATAGGATTGCATCCTATTTTGATTTAGTTCGTCCCTTCGGGACTCCTATTTTGATATTTTTAATTTACAATCGTTGGCGAAGAACGGGAACCACAGAATTTTTCCATTCGTAGAAATCTCCTGCTAAGATATGTTCTCTCGCTACTTTTACCAAATCCAGATAAAATGCTAAGTTATGAATAGAAGCAATCTGTTTCGCCAGATACTCTTTAGATACAAACAAATGCCTTACATACGCTTTTGAATATTCTCTGTCTACGAAACTTGTTCCAAATTCATCCAGTGCCGAAAAGTCCTTTTTCCACCTTTCGTTTTTCATGTTCATCACTCCTTTCCAGGTGAAAAGCATGGCATTTCTTGCATTTCTCGTTGGCATCACGCAATCCATCATATCAATTCCCAAACCGATTGATTCGAGGATATTCCACGGAGTTCCAACGCCCATAAGGTATCTTGGTTTTTCTTTTGGTAAAATATCGGTAACCTCATCGGTAATTCTGTACATTTCTTCTTCAGGTTCACCTACTGAAAGTCCGCCGATCGCATTTCCTTCAGCACCAGCTTCTGCAATAACCTGTGCTGATATTTTTCTCAAATCGGAATAGGTTGACCCCTGAACAATTGGGAAAAGCCTTTGTTTATGGCCGTATAACTCAGGATTATTCTCCGTCCAGTCAATACATCTTTTCAGCCAGCGATGCGTAAGCTCCATGGATAATTTAGCCTGATTGTATTCACATGGATATGCTACACATTCATCGAAAGCCATAAAAATATCAGCTCCGATCTGTCTCTGGATTTCCATGGATTTTTCCGGAGAAAACATGTGATAGCTTCCGTCGATATGCGATTTGAATCTTGCACCTTCTTCAGACATTTTCCGGCTGCTTGCCAATGAGAACACCTGAAAACCTCCAGAATCTGTTAAGATCGGGAGATCCCAATTCATGAATTTATGAAACCCTCCTGCTTCCTGCATGGTATCCATTCCCGGACGAAGATATAAATGATAAGTGTTTCCCAGAATAATCTGAGCTTTGATATCTTCTTTTAATTCTCTCTGGTGAACTGTTTTTACACTTGCTACCGTTCCAACAGGCATAAAAATCGGGGTCTGGATCTTACCGTGGTCGGTGGTAAGCTCTCCCGCTCTTGCCTTTCCCTCAGAGGTCTTTTCTATGGTAAAAAACTTTTGCATTGTATAATTATCTTGATAAAAGAGGAAGATTTTCAGTGTTCCCTGTCTTGCTCATTTTATCTTTTACATATTTTTCCGCTTTCGGATCTTTCTTTAATACTATTTTCTGTGCATCCTCTACGATTCCGTTCATTTTTTCTTTCACTACATAATATTTAAAGCTTTCGACATAATCAGCAGATTTTACATGATGTGTTCTAAGGACATATCTTGTTCCTGCTTCAAGGTTTGAATTTGGATACATAAAAATCGCCTGATCGTTAATTGCAAGATCTGCCATAATTTCAGCCATTTTATCCTGTGAAACAAGATTTTTAGGCTTCTCGATATAATCTCCGCAGGAGAATAAAGATATGAGTACGAAGAAGAAGATCAATTTTTTCATCAGTTAAATTTTATTTTTTTGACGAATCTCTGCGAGCCGGTATTCTGAACGAATACTTCCGCTGCATGGTTTCATAATCTGTTGATGATTGATTTCCATTTTAAATTTAACACTCCAAAAACCGCTTCATGAATGATGCCGCCATTCATTTTGCTTTCCCCCAGGATCCTGTTGGTAAAAATAATGGGTACTTCTACAATTTTGAATCCTTTTTTAAAAGTCCGGAACTTCATTTCAATCTGAAAGCCGTATCCTTTTAATTTAACATTATCCACTCCGATGTCTTCCAACACCTTTCTTGAAAAGCAGACGAAACCTGCCGTTGTATCATGAATTGGAAGTCCCAAAACAAATCTTACATATTTTGAAGCAAAATAGGAAAGCAAAACTCTTCCCATTGGCCAGTTGACCACATTTACGCCTTTGGAATATCTTGATCCGATTGCCATATCGGCATTCAGGCACGCTTCAAAAAGTTTCGGGAGATCCTCCGGATTGTGGGAAAAATCTGCATCCATTTCAAAAATATAATCGTATTTATTTTCTATGGCCCATTTAAACCCGTGAATATATGCTTTTCCCAGTCCATCCTTCACTCTTCTTACCGACAAATGCAGAAAGTGCGGATGCTTTTTCTGCAAATCCTTTACCAGCTCTGCCGTACCGTCGGGAGAAGAATCGTCTACTACCAGAATATGAAAATCATCTTCCAATGCAAAAACTGCGGAAATAATATTTTCAATATTTTCCTTTTCGTTATACGTGGGAATGATGACCAATTTTTTCATTTCAGTTTGCAAAGATAGTTTATTTAACCTTCTTATTTTATACAAAATAATCTATAATTTTGCAAAAAAATTCCTTTGCCGTTATCACAACATTTTATAAATCATACGAGAATACCTGAGAACAATGACTGGGTAATCTTTATACTGTTGGGCTGCATCTTTTTGTACCTTTTCATGATGAATATCATTGAGAGGGAAGCCAACCTGAAAGACTTTCTGCTTCAGAAATATTTTGATGCCAGCAACAATCTTCCGAGTTGGGTAATTACCTCCTTTGTAACTGCTCTTACGCTCTCGGTGTTGATCTCACAATATATTCCTACTGTTCCGAAATACATTGCCGATCTTCAGGTTCTGGATTACCAGCTGAATAAATTCGGGTACTGCTTACTGGTAGTGATCTTTTTTTATATGATTAAATCCGGTTTGGGATTTTTATTTTATCAGAGTACAGGCGACGGAAAAAAGTGGACTGTTTTTTATTTCACCGCTACAAAATTTTATTTCGTACTCTCCTTCTTACTGATCATTTTATGTGTGGCACATTATTACTTCCCACTGGACAGGAACATAATGTTTTTGTACTATTTCTTCTTCTTTTCTTTCGTCTTCATTTTCAAGACCTTTTTCTATATATTTCATAAGAATAATATCTTACCTGAAAAATGGTATTATAAATTTTTGTATATTTGCACCCTCCAAATTGCACCTCTTTTGTTGCTTTGGAGATTATTATTTTTTTAATAACTGTCAATGATGAGAATAAAGTCAATATTGGTTTCTCAACCAGCGCCAAGTGAGTCGTCTCCGTACCTGGATATTGCAAAGAAGGAAAAGATAAAAATAGATTTCCGCCCTTTCATCCACGTAGAAGGAGTTGACAATAAAGAATTGAGAACGCAGAAGATCGATCTTACGCAATATACCGGAATTATTTTCACGAGTAAGAATGCGATTGATCATTACTTCAGATTAGCAGAAGAACTGCGTTTTGCGGTTCCCGATACCATGAGGTACATCTGCCAGTCCGAAGCAATTGCCAATTATCTTCAGAAACATATTGTGTACAGAAAAAGAAAGATCAGCTTCGGGGAAAAGAATTTCTCGGATCTTCTTCCTTTATTCAAAAAATTCCCGACAGAGAAATACCTATTGCCTTCTTCGGATGTATTGAGCCCGGATATTGTGAAAACAATGGAAGCTTCTAATGTAGACTGGAAAAGAGCCATCATGTACAGAACGGTTTGCAGCGATCTTACGGATATCAATGTGAAAGATTATGATATGCTGATATTTTTTAGCCCGCAGGGGATTAAATCATTACAGCAGAATTTCCCGGATTTTAAACAGGAAGAAACAAAAATCGGCGTTTTCGGAACCACTACAATGGCTGCTGCTGAAGAAGCGGGCCTAAAAGTAAATCTTATGGCTCCTACCAAGGAAACTCCCTCTATGACGATGGCACTGGAAAAGTTTATTAAAGCATTACACAAGTAAGTTTTACCATAAATATAAAGCAACCGTCTTTTCGTACAGGAAAGATGGTTTTTTTTTAACTAAATTTGAACAAGAATTAATATTGAATGGAAGCTCCAAAGGCAAAAAAAATAGAAAAAACACTTGAAACACACGGTGATAAAAGAATAGATCATTATTTCTGGCTTAATGAACGGGAAAATCCTGATGTCATAAAATACCTTGAAGAAGAAAATACCTATGCCGATTTCGTAATGAAAGATACGGAACAGCTGCAGAAAGAACTTTTTGAAGAAATGAAAGCCCGCTACAAAAAAGATGATGAATCTTTACCCTATTTTTTCAACGGGTACTGGTATATTGTTCGTTATGAAGAGGGAAAAGAATATCCTATTTTTTGTAGAAAACATCAAAGTTTAGACAACGACGAAGAGATTATTCTGGATGTTAATATTCTGGCAGAAGGCGAAAGCTATTTTGAAGTAGGAAGCGTTGCCGTTTCCCCGAATAATGAAATGGCATCTTTTTCCACAGATAATGTAAGCCGAAGAATTTACAGCATCAATTTCAAAGATTTAAAAACGGGAGAAATTCTTCCCGACAAAATTGAGAATACAACAGGAAAAGCAGTCTGGGCTAATGATAACGAGCATGTATTTTATATCCGAAAAGATGAAAGCCTCAGAGCATTTCAGGTATTCAGACATCAACTTGGAACCGACCCTTCAGAAGATGTTTTAATTTTCCACGAAAAAGACGATACCTTTGATGTGAATGTCTTTAAAACAAAATCTTTAGAATATATATTCATCGCAAGTTCAAGTACAATCTCAGACGAACACCGGTTTATCCCTTCCGATAATGTTTTTGCAGACTGGACGATCATTCAGCCAAGAATAGACGACCTGGAATATTCTGTTGAGCATTATGAAGATGAATTTTACATCATCACCAATGCAGACGATGCTTTCAATTTTAAAATTGTAAAAACAAAGATTAATAATTGCGGAATGGAAAACTGGGTAGATGTAATTCCTCACCGCCCAGAAGTTCTTCTTGAAGGATTCGAGATTTTTAAAAATTACCTGGTTCTTGAAGAAAGAGAAGAAGGCTTGCTGCAGATTAAAATTATTGACGAAAAAACACAGGAATCGCATTACTTATCGTTTTCGGATCCTACATACACCGCCTACATCGGGGTAAATCTTGAATTTGACACAGAGGTTCTGCGTTACGGGTATACTTCATTAACGCAGCCAAGCTCTACGTACGAATACCATATGAAAGAAAAGACCACCCTTCTTCTGAAACAGCAGGAAGTTCTGGGTGGAAAATTCTTTACCGAAAATTATATTTCCGAACGCATTTGGGCAGACTCCAGAGACGGGGAAGCAAAAGTCCCGATTTCTTTGGTTTATCACAAAGACACCAAAAAATCTACAGATACGCCTTTGCTCCTTTACGGTTACGGAAGCTATGGACATACAGTTGACGCAAGCTTCTCGAATGTGAGGTTATCAATTTTAGATAGAGGTTTTATTTATGCGATTGCCCACATCAGAGGTGGGGAATATTTAGGAAGGGAATGGTATGAAGACGGAAAAATGTTGTTTAAGAAAAATACTTTTTTCGATTTTATTGATGCAGCCAAATTTTTAATTAAAGAAAACTATACCTCATCAAAACATTTATATGCAATGGGCGGAAGCGCCGGAGGATTGCTCGTAGGGGCCGTTATGAATTACGAACCGTCTTTATTCAACGGGATTGTAGCACAGGTTCCTTTTGTAGATGTGGTGACCACCATGCTGGACGAAACCATTCCTTTAACAACAGGAGAATACGATGAATGGGGAAACCCGAATGATGAAGAGTACTACTATTACATGAAAGAATATTCACCCTACGATAATGTGGAAGCGAAAGACTACCCAAATCTTTTGATAACGACTGGCCTGCATGATTCTCAGGTGCAATACTGGGAACCTGCAAAATGGACGGCAAAGTTACGTGAACTGAAAACCGACAATAATATTCTTGTTTTTAAAACCGATATGAGTGCGGGACACGGCGGAGCGAGCGGAAGATTTGAGTCTCTGAAAGAAGATGCGCTGGAATATGCGTTTTTATTAAAATTAGAAAACAAAAATGATTAACGAAGCAGAATACTGGCAGAAAATAGAACAATTTTTCGTTGAAAATTTTGATACGGAAAAAAATGCGCCGATAGAAACCTATCTGTTCCTGATCGGCCTTCAGGAATTGGGTAGCGGACAGCAGAAATATACAAAAGATGACAAGGTAAATCTCATTCATATTGCAGTCTGCAGATTGCTGGAACCTTTCGGGTATTATAAATTTTCTCATTATGATGATGATGGCTACCCGCATTTTGAAAAACTGGAAGATCTCCCTGAATTGAAACCCAACGAACAGCAGCTTTTAATGAAGAAAGCAATTATCCAGTATTTTCAGGATGAAGAAATAATTGAATTTTAAATTATATGAAATAAAAATGGAGAGTAATTTTAACTTTTCATTTTTTATTTTAAGTTTTGGCTAAAGCCCTGCATTTTTGGGTAAAAGAAACGGGCTAAAGCCCGTTCCTATTGATCGTATAAATTCCTGCGGCATAGAATTATTGACTCAAAATCTCCTCCAATTGATTTAAACCTGTTTTGAAACCTTCTTCAAAGCCCATTTCCAGCAATTGGTTCATTGCCTGTTCAGATTCAAAATGAATATTTACCGTTACTTTTGTACCTTCTTCCACTCCCGTAAATCCGAACAGCCATTTTGCTTCGGGAAAATCCGGGTTGGTGCTTCCGTTTTCATCACAGAAAGAATCTGTTCCGTCAAAACTTCGGTGTTCTGTAATTTCGCCGTACTTCACTTTGGCATAATGCCTCTCACCTTCAGGCCCCACCATTGAATACAGCCATGTTCCACCGTTTTGAAAATCCTGGCTTTTTGTTTCACATTTCCATGGCTTCGGAGCCCACCAGAGATCAAGCAATTCGGATTTCGTAAAGGAGTCCCAGACTGCGGAAACTTCTGTCCTGTAAATTTTCATCACATATACGCTTGCCGAGTCTGCATCTCTGTTAAAAATGATTTCAGATTTCATATTAATAATTTTAGGTACACAAATCTACTTTTTTATTTCATGAAAGCTCTTTTCCTATGACAAGGAATTAAAAATTTTTGATTATTGGTTATTAATCATAATATTTTTAACACAAAAGGTTGCTAAGATTCTTTATATACCCATTGTTTTTAAGTTCGTAAATACGTTTCACTCGGCAAAAAACTCAAAGCTTTTTCATATGACAAATTGCGGACAAGCATAAAATTTATAAATAAATGTTAAAAAACACAGTTTTAAGAAAAATTACACAATTTTATGGCTCGTTTTTTGTTTATGAACTCATAAAATTTTTAATTTTAACATTCTGTTTTTTAAATATAGTAAGTAATGAATAACAAATTCATCCCGATAATATCGGTGTTTATGACGATTTCACTGATTGTGTTCGTTACGCTCCAGTTTTATTGGCTGAAAAGATATTATGGTGCGCTGGATCAGGATTTTTCTTCTAAAGTCTACTCTGCATTGGAAAACACATCGAAAATCATCGGAGAAGCTGAAGTGGATAAATACCTGAATGTTGAAAATAAAGATTTCAGAAATACCATTCTTGCCAACAATGAACTGCCTTCTCTTACCACAATACAGCAGGTAGAAGATTCCGGGACACAGAGACAGATTGTCTATTCAAAAAGTATTATTGAAAAAAATCAGCTTCCGATTTCGCCAAAAGGAGATTCACTCAATCTTACCAAGCTGTATTCTGATGAAGCGTCTTACAAAATAAAAAGAGACACTACCAATCGTGAATTGCTGACTTCTGAAATAAACCGTGATATTGAAAACGGTGATTATGCCATGAAAGAGTTTGTAAAGGTGAATGGCAATAATCTTCCCATCACCAGAAGAGTGGATGAAAAAACACTGGACTCCGTGATCACCAAAGAATTGAGAATAAGAGGGATTTCTGCAACTTTTGGTTATGGGATTACGGATAAAAACAACAAGCTTACAAGTGTTGTTAACAAACTGTATAAAGAAAAGAACAACAATAATACATACAGCTATCCCTTATTTACCGATTCTAAAGATAGAACATTATATACGCTGGCCCTGGTTTTTCCTAAAAAAGAATATTCACTGGCAATGAATAACTGGCCGATGCTCCTTGGAACATTCCTGTCGCTGCTTACCATTCTGGGAATCTATATCATCTCCATTAATTATATGATGAGACAGAAAAAAATGGCAGAAGTAAAAACGGATTTTATCAACAATATGTCCCATGAGTTTAAAACACCACTGGCAACCATTTCCGTAGCTACAGACTCTCTGGCGAATGATAAGATCGCAACCAATCCGGATAAGGTAAAATACTATTCTGAGCTGATAAAACAGGAAAACCTGAGAATGAAAAAACAGGTGGAAAATGTCCTGAATATGTCAAAGCTTGAGCGGAATGAAGTGAAATTATTTTTAAAAGAAACAAATGTGAGAGAACTGATCAGGAGAACGGCAGAGTCGTTCAGCCTTATTGTAAAACAAAGAAACGGAACGCTGCGGGAGGAATTCAATGCGACAAACTATAACTTTAAAATAGATGAATTCCATATTTCGAACATGCTGGTCAACCTTCTGGATAATGCCAATAAATATTCCCCTGAAGCCCCGGAAATTACCATAAAAACAAGAAATGAAGGACATTGGTACGTGATTGAAGTTTCAGATAAGGGAATGGGAATGGAAACACAGAATAAAACGAAAATTTTCGAGAAATTCTTCAGGGAGGAAACCGGAAATATTCATAACGTAAAAGGTCAGGGATTAGGACTTTCTTATGTGAAAAAGATTGTAGAGCTTCATAAAGGCCAGATTCTGGTAGATTCCCAAAAAGGAAAAGGAAGCATATTTACCATTAAACTACCGATACATTAAATAGAAAATCAACCAAAAACAAAATAGAAGAAGAGAGTGATACGTTCATTCTAGTTATTAAACATTAATAAGCAAATTATGAGCAACAGAATATTATTAGTAGAAGACGACCAGAGTTTCGGTGCAGTACTGAAAGATTATTTAACCATCAATAACTTTGAAGTTACTCTGGCCACAGACGGAGAGCAGGGATTAAAGGAATTCACCGAAAATGAATTCGATATCTGTATTTTCGACGTGATGATGCCGAAAAAAGATGGGTTTTCATTAGCTGAAGACGTAAAAAAAATTGACAAAAATACACCAATCATCTTTCTTACCGCAAGAAATATGAGGGAAGATATCCTGAAAGGATACCAGTTGGGAGCAGACGATTATATCACCAAGCCATTTGATACGGAGTTGCTTTTGTATAAAATAAAAGCGATTCTCCAGAGAAGTTCCACACTTGAAAACGAAGAGCAGGAACAATTCAAAATCAGCAACATCTTCTTTGATTCTATGCTGAGACAGCTGAGAGTAGGAGATAACGAATATAAGCTTTCCCCTAAAGAAAACGAACTGCTGAAGCTTCTCTGCATCCACAGGAATGATTTTATGCCAAGAGATCTTGCCCTAAGAAAAATCTGGAAAAAAGAAAATTACTTTACCGCAAGAAGTATGGATGTTTATATTGCCAAGCTTCGTAAGCTGCTGAAAGATGATGAAGGACTGGAAATCATCAACGTACACGGCGAAGGATTCAGGCTTCTGGTAAAGAATTAATTACAAAAATTGTTATGATCAATATAAATTAGCAAAGCAATTCAAAATGTTTTGCTAATTTTGTTTTTATATGAAGAATACAATTTGGGCTTTATTAGCCATCGCTATAGTAACAGTTTCTTGTAAAAAAGACGAAAGAGCCACTTATATTAAGGAAGAAGCCGGAGCTCAGCAGCCGGCTGTTGCTACAAATCAGGCTCCCAAAGCTTCATTATTGGATCAGGCAGGAATTCAGCCTGCACAAAATCCTTCTGAAACAGCAGTTACCGCTCCCGGAATGAATCCTGCGCATGGACAGCCGGGCCACAGATGTGACATTCCCGTTGGACAGCCTTTAAGCAGCAAACCTGCTCAGACTTCTTCAGCAACACCCAATCAGGCACAAACCATCCAGATTGATCCCAATTCTCTACAACCCGGAAAATTTTCTGTAGAAAATGGGAAAGCAAAAAACACTAAAACAGCAAAAGGAATGAATCCACCGCATGGCGAACCCGGGCACCGATGTGATATTCCTGTAGGACAACCTTTAAGCAGTAAACCTGCTCCGCAACCGGTACAGCAGAATATTGCCCAAAACACACCTGCTCCCGCTCCAACACCTGCACCAACAGGCCCGAAACCAGCCCTGAATCCTGCACACGGAGAACCCTGGCATAATTGCAGCGTAAAAGTTGGAGAGAAATTACTTTAATTTTTGTACATTTGTAAAAGTGAAATTAGTTCAGATCATAACAATCATACTTTGCTTAGGAATTTTCCTGATTCCTAAAGATAATTTTTATGCTCAGAACATGCAGGAAAAATGCTGCAAAGAAGGCTCGGCAAAATCATGCTGCGAAAAGCAGAAGCCTGAGAATTCTAAAGAACATCACGACGGTAAACAAAATAAATCTTCCTGTAATGACGATTGCTGCTCTTACTGCGCATCATGTTACAGCTTTATAGAAACACCTTTTTCCAGAAGCCTTAAGCTGGATATTTCATACTACAAATCCAATAAGAATTTAAATTTCCAGTACTCAGACCCTTATATTTCAGGACGCCTGAGAGAAATCTGGCAACCTCCTAAATTAGGTTAATTAATAAAAAACAGAACAGTGTACCAAATTATCAGTCTGCTAATGATTGTTAATAAATACATTGTTAAATGCTGCATTAATTTATTAATCTAAATTTTAAACAACAATGAAATCATATATTTCCAGGATTATTCTTGGTATATTCTTATTATGTTGCTCTTTTATATTTTCTCAGCAACTTTCTCAAAATCAGTTTAAAGTACGCGGAAATTGCGAAATGTGTAAAGAAAGAATTGAGACTACTGCCCAAAAAGCCGGAGCAAAAACAGCAAAATATTCTATTGATTCACAAACTTTGATGTTAGAAACAGAACCTAATGTTTCAGCAAGCGATATTTTAAAAGAAGTCGCAAAAGCCGGTCACGACAATGAAAAATTCCAGGCGGAGGAAACTTCTTATAATGCTCTGCCCTCTTGTTGCCATTATGAGAGAGAAGGCATTATTCAAACTGCCGAAGAACATTACATGCAAGCAAAAGCAGAAAATGAATTTTATGTAAAAGGGAATTGTGAATCCTGTAAAGCAAGAATTGAAAAGGCAGCAAAAGATGCCGGAGCCGATTCAGCAGAATGGAGCGCAGAAAAACAAAGCGTCACTTTAAATTTTAATGCTCAAAAAACCTCAGCCGATAAAATCCTCAGAAAAATTGCTGAAGTGGGACACGACAATGAAAAGTATAAGGCTGAAGATCAAACATACAAAAACCTTCCGTCATGTTGTTTGTATGACAGGGAAATTCAGTTTGGAGAAGCCAATCCTAAAGTTCATTTCGAAGAAACTGTAGAAGCTTCACAAGCCGGACATCATGATAACCCAAGAGACAACAATCAGGAAAAAAGTATTGAAGGCGTTACCGTAACAGCATCAAAAGCAGCCACTTCACTCAATAAAAAGGAAGCCGGATTGATTTTCAATATCGATAAAAAAGAATTGTTGAAAGCAGCATGCTGTAATTTGTCCGAAAGTTTTGAAACCAATGCAACGGTAGATGTGTCTTTCAGCAATGCCGTAACGGGAACAAAACAATTGAAAATGCTGGGCCTTGATCAGAAATACACCAGCTTAACCAAAGAACTGCTGCCTGAAATCAGGGGGCTGGCTTCTGCTTACGGACTGAATTTCATCCCCGGAAGATGGATTGAAAGCATTCAGCTTACCAAAGGAGGAAGTACTGTAACGAATGGTTATGAAAGCATCACGGGACAAATCAATACCGAATTGCTGAAACATTCTGAAAGCCCTGAAACTTCCCTGAATCTTTTTGCAGATTTCAACGGAAGAACGGAAGCAAATATTACCAGTGTTTCCAAGATCGACGACAAATGGTCTCAGACTTTTCTTCTTCACGGAAACGGAACTTTTGGCGACACTGACATGAATGACGACAATTTTCTTGACAGGCCGAAAGGTTCCCAACTGAATGCAGCCTATTTATTGAATTATAACGATCTGGAAAAATCGGGATTCGGATCTCATTTCGGGATCAATTTTATTAAAGACGAAAGAACCGCCGGTCAGGTAGGATTTGATAAAAAAATTCCACACGCGCAACAATCCCTTTACGGAGTAGGAATTGATATTTCAAGATTTCAGGTATGGAATAAAACAGGGTATGTTTTTAAAGGGAAACCTTATCAGAGCCTTGGCTGGATGAATCAATACACGTTTCATCAGCAGGACAGCTTTTTTGGATTAAGAAATTACTCCGGGAAACAGCATACGTATTATTCAAATTTAATTTTTGAAAGCATTCTTGGCAACACGAATCATAAATATAAGGCTGGAGCAAATTTCATGTATGACGGTTATGACGAAGATTATTTAACCCAAAATTTTAAAAGAAACGAAATTGTTCCGGGAGCATTTGCAGAATATACGTTAACAGGATTAAAATATACATTGGTCGCAGGAGCAAGAATTGATTTTCATAATCTGGCAGGAACCCAGTTTACACCAAGATTGAATTTTAAATATGACATTACTCCGCAAACTATTTTAAGATTGTCAGCCGGAAGAGGTTTCAGAACAGCGAATGTTTTTGCGGAAAGCCAGCAGTATTTTGCCTCCAGCAGAACCATTCAGATTCTTGAAAATAGCGGTAATATTTACGGTCTCAGGCCGGAAATTGCATGGAATTACGGAGCGAGCCTTCAGCAGGAATTCAAACTCTTTGGCAGGAAATCCAGCATTGTCGCCGATTTTTTCAGGACAGATTTCCAGGATCAGGTGATGGTGGATCTTGACCGTTCTCCTCAACTGCTTACATTTTATAATCTGGAGGGAAAATCTTTTGCCAATTCATTCCAGACACAGTGGGATCTTATGCCTTTTAAAAATTTTGAATTGAGATTTGCCTATAAATATTATGATGTGCAGGCCGATTACCTGAATGGAAGAAGGGCCGTTCCTTTCATGGCTAAACACAGAGGTTTTGTAAATGCAGCGTATTCAACCAACAAAAATGACAAAGGCGGCTTCTGGAGTTTTGACACGACTTTAAATATTGTCGGAGAACAAAGGCTTCCTGATACTTCATCCAACCCTTCGGAATTTCAATTGCCTGCCTATTCACCTTCTTATGCAGTTCTGAATGCACAGATTTCAAGAAATTTCAACAAAAAAATCCGGGCTTATTTTGGAGGTGAAAATCTAACATCTTACTCACAAACCAACGCAATTGTCGATTTTAAAAATCCTTTCGGAAATTATTTTGACGGCGGAATGGTGTACGCTCCTATCATGAAAGCCAATTTTTATGTTGGACTGGATGTAACGTTCTAAACCGAAATACAATTAACTAAAATTAGACAGCATGGTTTCAACAATAATAAGAGCCATGCTTTTTTTGTATCTTTAGGCTAAAGTAAAACCATGGCACAATCCCTTATTTTTGAAGATCAGTACAAAAGACTCGGTATTGAAAATTTCTCAGAAAATACTCTTGAAATTATCCATGGAAATAAGTTTCGCTATGATATTAAAGTCTTATATATTCCGGCAGGTTACGAGCTTTCCGTAGATTTTAATCATTTTAAAGTTACTAAACCCAGCCTTTTTTTCTTATCCAATCAGCATATAAAGATTACAAAAACTTCCGGAAATGCAACGCTTCTCTACTATAACCGTGATTTTTACTGTATCCAGATTCATGATAAGGAAGTAGCCTGCGACGGACTGTTGTTTCACAATGTTTTCGAAATTCCTTTTGTAGAGCTTGATGATAAAGAAAATACAATTATTCAGCAGCTCTTTCAAAATATACTGCACGAGCTTGAATGGAAAGATTCTTCTGCGGAAGAAATGATCCGTACATACGTAAAACAGATCATCATTCGTGCTACAAGAAAATGGAAGAAGCAGAATTTTGACGATAAAAATGTAAAAATTCCTACTCATGAAATTGAAATTTTCCGTGATTTCAGCAGGCTGCTGGAAATTCACTTCAGGGAAAAGCACAATGTATCTGAATACGCGCAACTTTTGCATTTAGCTCCTAAGACACTGACTCATAAATTTAAAAGTCTACAACTCGAATCTCCCAACCAACTGATCATCAACAGGATTCTACTCGAAGCAAAGAGGCTTTTAATTTATACCGATAAAACCATAAACAAATTGCTTACCATTTAGGATATGAAGATCCGGCATATTTCAACCGTCTTTTCACCAGCAAAACGGGAAGCACTCCTTCGAGTTTCAAGAAAAACTACATTCCGGGAAAAAAGTACAACATTTAGCACCATTTATGTATGTATTCAGAACAGAAACCAATATATCTTTGTAACATCAAAAAATAAACAATATTAACAAAAAAAATTAAAGTATTATGAGACGTAACGCAACAGCCGTTTGGAACGGTAACATCAAAGAAGGTAACGGACATTTAACTACCCAAAGCACAACCTTAAATCAGACTCAGTATTCATTCAACAGTCGTTTTGCAGACGGAGTGGGTACAAACCCAGAAGAATTGCTGGCTGCAGCACACGCAGGCTGCTTTACCATGAAATTAAGCGCAGAGCTTTCCCAGGCAGGATTTACTCCTGAAGAATTGAAAACCACTTCCGTGATCACCCTTGATCCAAGTGTAGGGAAAATTACCAAATCAGAGCTTACTTTAACGGCAAAAGTTCCGGGAATCTCAGAAGAAGAATTTCAGAAATATGCTAAAATCGCAGAAGAAGGATGCCCGGTAAGCGCAGCATTTAATTTTGAAATTACCTTAAATGCAACTTTGGAAATTTGAGATAAAAATATTTCAACGATTAAAGATCAATAGGGGCGGGCTTTAGCCCGCTTTTGTTTTAAAAATTCATCCGGCTTTAGCCAAAATTTAAGAATAAAAAATTTGATTGCATCTGCAGCTTTTGATGATGAAAACTTAATAAAATTATTTAAATAAAAAAATACCGATTGGTATATTTTATGTATATTTGTATAAATTTTAAAATCTGAAATGTCTAAAGCTGAAAAAACAAGGCAGTTTATCATCGAAAAATCGGCATCTCTTTTTAACACAAAAGGATATACCTCTACATCACTGTCAGACATTACAGAAGCTACCGGATTGACGAAAGGAAGCATCTATGGAAATTTTGAAAACAAAGACCAGGTTGCACTGGAAGCATATCAATACAATGCTAATATTTTGAAAAAAAACATGTTACGCTCTTTCAGCGATGAATTTCCTACAACCCTGGATAAGCTTCATGCTTTTGTAACATTCTACAGGAAAAACTGGCAATCGGTTTTTTCAAACGGAGGCTGTCCGCTCATGAACGCTGCCACAGAAGCCGACGACACTTCACCCTTACTAAAAAAGCAGGTTACCCAATCTTTCAAAGAATGGATCTCCAAAATTGCGGAAGTAATTTCCCAGGGCCAGAAAAATGGCGAATTGTCAGCCAGTGCCGATGCGGAAAAATATGCCTCTCTTTTTATTATGCTGATTGAAGGCGGAATTTTATTATCCAAAACAACAGAAGAAGAAAAATTTTTAAATCAGGCTTTAGATAGGATTCTCATGATCATTAACGATGAATTAAAACAAAATATCACATAATATACATGGATAAATTAAAGATCCTCCAATCTTTTATTGGAAAGGAATTTACCGCCTCACCCTCCCCTTTTATGAGATGGCTGAATCCTGTAATAATTTCGGCAGAAGAAGGTCAGATAGAATTTCAATACACTGTGAGAGAAGAATGGCTCAATCCGATGGGGAATCTTCACGGAGGAGTTACAGCAGCTATAATGGACGATATTATCGGGGCTACAATGTTTTCACTAAACGAAAAAAATTTTATTGTAACAGTGAATAATACCATCGATTATTTCTCCACCGCCAAAGAAAATGATATTATTGTTGCAGAAACTAAAATTATTAAAAGAGGAAAGCAATTTGTAAATACTCAATGTGAAATCTGGAATGCAGACAAAACACGCATTATTGCAAGAGGAACCTCTAATTTATTTAAAATCAACAATTAAAATATCATCTGTTTATATAGATGATACAGACCAATAAAAAGATAAATATCTACCAATGAAGAGAGTAGTCATCACAGGGCTTGGCGCAGTAACGCCTTTGGGAAATAATGTAGGAGAATTCTGGGAAAACAGTATCAACGGAGTAAGCGGAGCCAGCAAAATTACCCATTTCGATACGGAAAAGTTTAAAGTACATTTTGCCTGCGAAGTGAAAAATTTTGATCCGAAAGCCCATTTAACCCACAATGAAATCAAAAGAAGTGATCTTTTTTCACAATACGCCATGTATTCTACAGCCGAGGCGCTGAAAGATTCAGGACTTGAGCTGGAAAATATGGATCCTTTTGACACCGGCGTAATCTGGGGAACCGGCCAGGGCGGAATGTGGACGTTTGAAAGCGAAGTAATGGAATTTACAAAAGGAGACGGAACCCCGAGATTTAATCCTTTCTTTGTTCCGAAGTTCATCGCTAATATGGCTTCGGGAATGATCTCAATGAAATTCGGACTGCAGGGAATCAACTACACCACCATTTCAGCTTGCGCTACCGGAAATACGGCATTGATGGATGCTTTTAATTATATCAGGCTCGGAAAGGCGAAAGTTATCGTAAGCGGAGGTTCTGAAGCGGCCATCACTCCGGCTTCCATAGGAGGATTTTCCATTATGAAAGCGATGTCTACAAGAAACGATGATTTTGCCACCGCAAGCCGGCCTTACGATGCAGACCGAGACGGCTTTGTGATGGGAGAAGGTGCAGGTGCTTTAATTCTTGAAGAATACGAACATGCCAAAGCAAGAGACGCAAAAATTTATGCGGAATTGGTGGGAGCTGCCATGACTGCAGATGCGTACCACATGACCGCACCTCATCCGGACGGTGTCGGAGCCATTAAAGCCATGCAGCTGGCATTAAAAGAAGCCCAAATCAATACAGAAGATATTGATTATATAAACCCTCACGCCACTTCAACGCCGATGGGAGATCTGGTGGAATTAAATGGAATTAATAAATTATTTAAAGGGAGCAAAAACCTGGATATCAGTGCCACAAAATCAATGACCGGCCACTTGCTGGGCGCAGCAGGAGCTGCTGAAGCTATTCTTTCGATTAAAGCAATTGAGACCGGAATCATCCCTCCAACGATCAATCTGCATAAGATAGATGAGAATATTCCTAAAGATATCAGTATCGTTTTTGGAGATGCCAAAGAGAAAACCATTAATTATGCTTTGAGTAATGCTTTCGGTTTCGGAGGCCATAATGCCACATTGATTTTCAAGAAGTTCTCATAACAAGATTTTTCAAAACACAAAATAGACCGTCTTTTGAGACGGTCTATTTTGTGTTTAATCAATTAAAAATATTTACTTATAATCTGGGATAAAAAACTTTCGCCATGATCAGGAATCGGAATATAAAGCCGTTCCCATGTTCTTCCTTCTTCAAATTCCCAGCTATGTCGTTTTCCTTTTACATCTTCTGCTAAAAGAATAATTCCGTGTTCGGAAAATTTTCTCCTTTATCTGACTTCATTCATTTAAACTGATGTTTTCAGCCATTCCGAGTTGGAAAGATAATTCTGATCGGGATAATAAATAAACAGCAGATTTCTTCCTTTAATGGTGTTGATAATTGGCTGTGTAAGATCTCTCGGAACAGCAGGGCAGCCCCAGCTTCTCCCGATTCTTTTGTGCATTGCTGCAAATTCATCACTTACATAATCTGCGCCGTGCATAACGATCGCCCTTCTGTATGCCGCATCATTAAAACCTTTATCCATTCCCAATAATCTCAGGGAAAATCCATTGTCCCCGTTGTACGTTGCATCCGTAATATAAAAACCTAAGCTGCTCTGAAGCGAGCTTTCGGTATTTGAAAAATTGGTGGCAAACTCTTCTCCGGTATTTTTACCGTGTGCTACCAGTGAGTTGAACAATACCTTTCCCTCGTTCATATCAATTACCCAAAGTCTTTTCGTGTTTGAGGACATGGAAAAATCGCATACCGTAAGTAAATGCGAATCCTGATTAAGCAAACCAGCTTTCTTCAAATTCTCAAACCCTGTTAAGGCTTTGAAGAAAACTTCTTCGTTAAGTTCATGTCCCGGTTCAAATGCGATAGACTTGTATAACTCTTTTGAGGATGATACTGTTTTCTCAGTGGTTTTCTCCGATTTTTTTTCGGCTACTTTTTCAATCTTTTTTGTACTGATTTCATTCTTTGTCCCTTTTTTTTCCGGTGACAGGTAGAATGAAGTAGTGACCATGTAAACAATACTTAATAAGCTATAAAATCCTTTCATTCAATATTATGTTAATCCAATTGAGTCAGCAAATGTATAAAAACAATACATATCTGAAAGAATAACTCCAATAGTTTAACTCAAATTTAAGAAAATTTAACTTACTGATTTCGTGATTAAAACCTATTTTATATCTGCCCATCCGGTACAAATTCCAGACTTACGGAATTCATACAATATCTTAATCCGGTAGGCTTCGGGCCATCGTCAAAAACATGCCCTAGATGAGAATCGCATCTTTTGCAGAGCACCTCTACCCTATCCATTCCGTAGGTTAAATCTCTTTTGTAATAAACTCCTTCTTTATCTGCTTCAAAAAAGCTTGGCCAGCCGCAGCTGCTCGAAAATTTTTCTGCAGATCTGAAAAGATGATTTCCGCAAACCGCACAGAAATATTCACCCAACTCATCAAACTCATTATACCTTCCGGTAAAGGCTCTTTCAGTTGCGGCTTCTCTTGCTACAGCATACAGTTCCGGGGAAAGTATTTTTTTCCATTCTTCGTTAGAAATATTCACCGGTGTTCTGTCTGTTCGTGAGTAGTATGGATTGTTTTTTGCTTCGTTTTGCATAAGATTATTTAAAGATTTAGATAATTAAAATTTAACCACAAAAATTACAAAAGTTTTTAACTAAATTGATGCTGGTGACATTTAACATCATATACAATCTAATGTGTACTTCAGCAGGAACATTTAACTAAATAGCTTGTAAATTTTTGTGCCTTTTGTGGTAAAAAATATATACCAAATGTACTAAATTTGAGCATATGAATGATGAGGCCAAAAGAAAACAGTTAAGAAAATACAAAGCATTTGCCACAGGATTATTCCTTTTAATGGCAGCTATTTTTGTAGGAACCACCCTTCTCCAAAAAAACGTAGATTCCCATTGGGTAGGTTATGTACGTGCTTTTTCCGAAGCGGCAATGGTAGGTGCACTCGCCGACTGGTTCGCCGTAACTGCTCTTTTTCGTCATCCGTTGGGATTACCAATACCGCACACCAACCTTATTGAAAACAGCAAGCAGAGACTGGGAGATAATCTCGGCAGTTTTGTAGTGAGTAATTTTCTCTCTCCTCAGAATATCCGGCCTTATATGATGAAACTGAAAGTTTCCGGATTTGTGGGAGAATGGCTGACAAAAGAAAAAAATCAGGATATTTTGATTAAAAATCTTTCGGATATTGTTCTGGATATTTTAAATAAGCTTGATGATACTGCCGTAAGCCAGTTTATCAGTAAAAAGGTTCAGGAAATGACTGATGATATCAAGCTTAACAAAATCGTAGGAAACGGAATTAGCTATATTATCGAGAAAAATGACCATCAGAGAATAGTAACCAATCTTTCTTCGCAGATTAAAAATTATATTGTTGAAAATGATGAGTTGATTAAAGAACGTGTAAAAAAAGGAAGCTATACTTTTATTCCTTCTTTTGTTGATAATAAAATTGCCGATAAAATTGCCTCCGGGCTTTCAGACTTTTTCAGGGAAATTGAAGAAGATTCCCGGCATGAAATCAGAGGTTTGATCACCCAAAAAATTCAGGAATTTTCTGTTGATATAAAAGAAGATCCGAAATGGGATGAAGAATTTAAAAATATTAAAAACGACTTATTAAAAGGCGATAAGCTGAACGAATATTCAAATGACATCTGGATTTCCATTAAAAATACTTTAAAGAATGAACTTCAGGAAGAACATTCTTCCTTAAAGAAATACCTTGCTAAAAACCTGAATGAATTTTCTGAAAATTTAAAAACAGATGAAAATCTTCAGAATAAAATCGACGACTGGATTCGTGTGACGGCTTACAAATATATTCTCAGAAATACGCATCAGTTTGGAAACCTCATCAGCTCAACGGTTGGAAACTGGCAGGGGAAAGAACTCAGTGAAAAACTGGAGCTGGAAGTAGGGAAAGATCTTCAGTTCATCCGCGTCAACGGAACTTTAGTGGGCGGACTGGTAGGACTTATTATTTACACGATTGCACATTTTTTCCTTTAAAATATTAAAAAAGAGAGTTCGAAACTCTCTTTAATTTATCTCGAAATTCGGCTTGCCCGTGTTAAAAGCGCTTTATTAATATCATTGATTAATTCCGGTCCTTCATAAATAAATCCTGTATACAGCTGCACCAGTGTTGCTCCGGCATCCAGTTTTTCCAGGGCATCTTTTGCCGAATGAATTCCGCCCACTCCAATAATCGGGAAAGATCTGTTGCTTTTGTCGGAAAGATATTTAATCATTTTCGTACTTCTTTCACGAATAGGTTTTCCGCTGAGTCCACCGTTTCCGATCTGCGCCAACACTTCCGGAGAAGTTTTCAGACCTTCTCTGTTCACAGAGGTATTGGAAACTACGATCCCATCAATTTTTGTTTCTTTTATCAGCTCAATAATTTCGTCAAGCTGATTGTTATTAAGATCCGGAGCAATTTTCAATAAAACAGGCTTCTTAACCGATTTTGTATTGTTGATTTTTTGAACTTCCGTAATCAGCTCTCTCAGATATTCCACATCTTCCAGCTTGGCGTGGCTTCCCACATTAGGACAGCTCACATTCAGCACAAAATAATCTACGTAAGAATGAAGCCCTTCAAAACATTCCAGATAATCGCGGGTATAATTTTCCGGTGCCGTATCTGTATTTTTTCCGATGTTTCCGCCGATGATGATTTTTCCTTTATTGCCTTTCAGTTTTTCAATAGCCGCTTCAAGACCGTCGTTATTAAAACCCATTCTGTTGATGATTCCGCCGTCTTCAATCAGACGGAAAAGCCTTTTCTTAGGATTTCCGGCTTGCGCTTTTGGGGTTACCGTTCCGATTTCCACAAATCCAAAACCTAAATCTCCCAATTCATTAAATAAAACCGCATTTTTATCGAATCCGGCAGCCAATCCGACAGGGTTTTTAAATTTCAGTCCGAAAACCTCCCTTTCCAGGCGTTTATCTTCAATAGGTTTCGGGAAGAATAATTTTGTGAGAAATCCAAAGTTTTTCAGCATTGCAAAAGTAAAATGATGAACTTCTTCAGGATCGAATTTAAAAAGAACCGGGCGAATAAGCGATTTGTACATTGAAAAAAAGTTTTACAAAAATACTCATTTTAAAATTAATGTTCAATTAACCTGTGATATTAATGGGAAAATTGTATGATATGTCTATAATATACCAGGTATCACATAAACTGTAATACACCAATAATATTGCCCTGTAAAATTTTTAGCAGCTTTTTCCCGCTTTCCATTGCAATCTTTTTTTTGCAAAAAAGGATTTTCATTGCAATCGGGGCTAGGATTGTAGTCGGTTATTCAATAGTATGAAATAACCTCAACTTTGTGATTCCTGAAATTATTATCAATACTTTCTTTAGATTTTTCAGAATGTCAAAGTTTATGATAAATAGGCGCTCAAATCGAGATTCAGAATATCGCCAACTTTTTTAAATTCATCATCTATCGCAGCATTTATTATAATTTTTTCTCCGGAATCTGGGTGATTGAATATTAACTGATGCGCATGGAGTGTCATTTTATTGATTCCAAAGGTCTGAAGCCACAGCTTGTTCTGTTTATTGCAGCCATGTTTTCTGCACCCTAAAATAGGATGTAAAATATGTTTAAAATGCTTTCTCAACTGATGGAACCTTCCTGTTTCAGGAGTCGCTTCCACCAAACAGTACCGCGAAGTCTGATGTTTTAAAAAAGGCAGATCAATTTCCGAAGTCTGCAAACGGCGGTAGCGCGTAACTGCATTTTGCTTAACCTCATTTTCATTAATCAGATCATAATCAATGGTTTCTTCTTCTTTAGCCCAACCCCGAAGAATGGCAATATATTTTTTATCAACTTCTCTCGCAGCGAAGCGGTCACTCATTATTTTCAGCATTTCCTTATCTAAAGTAAACAAAAGAACTCCCGAGGTTTTCCTGTCTAACCGATGTACCGGATATACTTTCTGCCCGATCTGCTTTTTCAGTTCCTGAATCGCATACGTATCTGCTTCGCCCGAATAAAAAGATTTATGAACCAATAATCCGCTGGGTTTATTGATGGCAATAAGATGTTCGTCGCGATACAGAATTTCTAACATTCTGCAAAACTAAGATAATTAGTTTACAACTCTCTTTTAAAAGTATAAATAACACCGTAAAAAGTGCCTCCGTATTCCTTGCTTTCTGCCGTAACCAGTTCCCATCCGTCATTTCCGTATTGATTTAAAACTTTATCAATGTCGGCAGGATCATATTTGTTTCCCCAAAATCCTTTTGGCTCAATAACGACTGTCTTATATTCAAATCTTTTTCGCATATTTTTTATTTGAAATGTACAATAAATTTTATAACCTTAATCCTAACGGGTTTTAAAAACCCGTTAGGATTGTTTGATGCTTGTTATCAATAGTCCTGATTGAGCGGCATGTCTGAGCTCATTTTCTTTGGTTACGGCGGGGGGGGGGGGGGGGGGCCCCCCGACACAAAAAAAAAA
>NZ_JAYLAA010000051.1:0-58340 GCF_035819015.1 Chryseobacterium salviniae
CCCCCCCCCCCCCCCCCCCAAAACCGGAAACAGGAAAAAGCGAGTAGTGAGAGCGGGAAAAAGCTCCTAAAAAAATACAAGACCATTCGGCGAAGTCCATAAAAAAATCCGAAAGTAAACACTTCCGGATTTCATTTTTATCAGTAAAAAGAATTACTGCATATTTTCAATAACGATTGCCGAAGCACCGCCTCCACCATTACAAATGGCAGCTGCACCATATTTCCCGTTATTTTGTTTCAGAACATTGATTAAGGTAACAATGATTCTTGACCCTGAACTTCCAAGCGGATGGCCAATAGCCACTGCTCCTCCGTTTACATTTACTTTAGCAGCATCCAATCCTAAAATCTTATTGTTGGCAAGACCCACTACTGAGAATGCCTCGTTAAATTCGAAGAAATCGATGTCTGTAAGCTCCAGTCCTGCCTTTTTCAGAGCAATAGGCAATGCTTTTGATGGTGCGGTAGTGAAATCTTCAGGAGCCTGAGCCGCATCTGCGTAAGAAATGATTTTTGCCAATGGTTTGAGGCCTAATTCTTCCATTTTCTCTTTAGAAACAAGGATTAATGCGGAAGCCCCGTCATTTAAGGTAGATGCGTTTGCTGCTGTTACCGTTCCCTCTTCTTTTTTGAATACGGTAGGAAGCGTTGGAATCCTGTCGAAGTTTACGGATTTGTATTCTTCATCTTCGGCAAAAATTACGGGCTCTCCTTTTCTCTGAGGAATTTCTACCGGCACTACCTCATCTGCAAATTTTCCTTCGCTCCAGGCTATAGCGGCTCTTTTGTAAGATTCGATGGCAAAATTATCCTGTTCTTCTCTCGAAATGCTATAGTCGGTTGCGCATTTTTCTGCACAAACTCCCATATGAACTTTGTTGTAAACGTCTGTAAGCCCGTCAAGAACCATTCCGTCCTGCATTTTTACATCACCTAATTTAGCAGCATTTCTTGCATGGTAATAATGGGGAACTGAAGACATGTTTTCCATACCTCCGGCAATAATTACATCGGCATCACCGGCTTTTATAGCTTGTGCAGCCATGGTTACGGCCTTCATTCCTGAAGCGCAAACTTTATTTACCGTTGTAGAAGGTGTCTCGTTGGAAAGCCCTGCCCCTAAAGCAACCTGACGTGCAGGGGCCTGTCCTTCGCCAGCCTGTAACACATTTCCCATATAGATTTCCTGAACCTGCTTCGGATCAAGATTAATTTTATCTAATGCGCCTTTTACGGCTACCGCTCCAAGTTTTGTAGCCGGAACCGCTGATAGACTTCCGAGAAAGCTTCCCATTGGAGTTCTTACTGCGGAAACAATGAATACTTCTTTCATTTTTATAATTCTATTTTTATTCTAATATACTTTACGGATTTTTGATTTTAAAATTTATTCTGTTATTTATATGAATCGATACTATTCTAAGAATCAATCATTTTCTGCCGGACGCAAAAATAATAATGAAAGCTCCCAGGAATTCAACAATCCATCCCCATTTCAGTTTTACAATACCGGCAAGCTTATCCTGCCATGATTTAAAAGGCATAAAGCTGAAATACTGTGATGCCTGAAACTTTACGGCAAAAAGGGTAAATAAAAATAACAGAACCAGAAGAATGGCAAAAATTCTTGTAAGTTTAGTACTGTTGTTGACAATACCAAACAATGCTCCTGCGGAAAGAACCCAGCATGCAATAGCAAGAAAATGGTCGAGCTTCCAGTAGTTCCAGTTACCAATCACAGGAACGTGAACGAGCGGCAGAAAACTTCCCCCCACTACTAAAATTAACCCTAATAACTGAATATTTTTCATAAATCTTAAAGTGCCAAAATACAAAAAAAAACACACTTACAATAAGTATGTCTTAAAAGTAAATTTTATGCAGGTATTATTCATGAATGACAATATAATTAATAAAAAATTAACTATTATATAATATAAGATTATAATCATTATATAATTAGAAATTTACATTCATTATCTCTATATCAATCTGAAGTCCGTATCATTAGGTAAGCGTTGTATTATTGTTGAATGTGATATAAAATTCTTTTTTTGGTCAAAGATGTTAATTACCCTGATCTACTAACAAATCAGATGATTGACTTTATTATTTTTGCCTAAAAAAATTGCACTTTTATAAAGTGCAATCGAGCATATTTATTGTCAATGACATAATTTTAATGTTTTACCCGGGAAATTTCTTGCGGATTGTGTTTATGTTTAAATAATATAGCGAATAAAATGGCCAAGATTAATGCATAGGCAGCAAATGAAAGCCAGATATTATGCCAGTCTTTAACCATTACAACTGATGATAACGTACCGTCCGGGTTTACTGCGGAATTAAAACTTTTTTTTAAAATTTCCAGAAATGTAGAATTGTCCGGAGAAGTTTCAAGATAAGCTGATAACGAAGATGCTGTGGTAAATTTATGGGTAAAGAATTTGTCAATTGCCCATCCTGCTGCATAGCTTCCAAAAACGGCTCCAAAACCATTGGTCATCATCATAAATAATCCCTGAGCAGAGGATCTGATTTTTTTATCCGTCGTTGTTTCCACAAAAAGTGATCCGGAGATATTGAAGAAATCGAATGCCATTCCATATACAATACAGGAAAGAATGATCAGGCTTAACCCAAATCCTTCAGGAATACCGTATGCAAAAAATGCAAATCTTAGCACCCAGGCAATCATTGACATAAGCATTACCTTTTTAATTCCAAATTTCTTTAAGAAGAATGGAATAGCTAAAATAAATAACGTCTCAGAAACCTGAGAAATCGACATAATGATCGTTGAACGTTTTACCACAAAAGAATCTGCATATTTCGGAAAATGTTCAAACTCACTTAAGAAAACATCGCCATACGCATTGGTAAGCTGTAATGCCGCTCCCAGCAACATCGAAAATAAGAAGAACAGTGCTGTTTTATAATCTTTGAATAATTTAAAAGCGTTCAGTCCCAGCTGTTCGGTAAGTGGTGCATTTTTATCAATTAATTTCTGAGGCGGACATTTAGGTAGTGTTAATGCATAAATTCCTAAGAATACAGCAACTGATCCTGCGATATAAAACTGTCCTTCCGTAGCTTTATTTCCAGTAAGATTGGTAATCCACATTGCAACGATAAAACCAATTGTTCCCCAAACACGGATTGGCGGAAAATCTTTTACGACATCCAGTTCACTGTTTTTAAGAACTGTATAAGAAATAGAATTAGCTAATGCAATCGTCGGCATGTAAAAGCACATCGCTAAAAGCATTACGTAGAAAAAGGAATCGGGATCAGCCGAATGCGGTAGAAAGAACAGAACAATTCCGTAAAGAATATGTAAAGCGGCAAATATTCGTTCGGCATTTATCCAACGGTCGGCAATAATACCGGTAATGGTAGGCATGAATATGGAAGCAATTCCCATGGTTCCGAAAACAGCACCAAACTGTGCTCCGTCCCAGTGTTTTGTTCCAAACCAGAAATTGGCTATTGTGATCAGCCATGCTCCCCAAACGAAGAACTGAAGAAAACTAAGGACAGTTAGTCGTAATTTTAAATTCATCTTTTATAAATATCTCTTAATCAATTTTCTTTTTCCTCCTTTTGATTTCTTCCTGAATTTCCAGCGCAGTGTCGTAATCTTCTTCTTTCACAGCTTCATCCAATAATTTTTGCAGCTCTTCCATAGAAACAGATCTCAGGCTGTCTTCCGTATTTACTGTTTCAGAGAAGGCCTGCTCTTCTTTGGAGACGTCTTCCAGCTCCAGTAGAATTCCGGCTTCATTCAGAACCTGCTGCGTAGTGAAAATAGGCGCATCAAATCTCACAGCCATCGCCACCGCATCTGAGGTTCTTGCATCAAGAATAAGCTCTTCTTCCGTTGATTTATTTTTAAAATTAATATTGGAAAAGAATACACCATCAACTATCTGATAGATGATAACAGAAACGAGTTCATAATTGGCAGAAACAATAAATTTTGTAAATAAGTCGTGCGTAAGAGGGCGGGGCGGATGTATGTCTTTCTCCAGACCAAGAGAAATGGATTGTGCCTCGAAATTTCCTATAACAACAGGTAATTTTATATGTGTTTCTTCATGTTCCAATAACAATGCGTACGCTCCTGATTGGGTCTGGCTGTACGATATTCCGCGAATAATTAGCTGTTTATAATCCATAGCTACAAATATAGATTAATTTTTGAAAATTTTTTTTACTTTTTAGACAAAAATAAAAGCCCGAAAGGGGCTTTTATAAGTGATTCGTGAATTAACTATATTGTCAATTTTGCTTCGCAGGTGAATTTCTAAAGTGTGGTTTAAAATTGACGAGTGAAACGAATTGACAATTGCCAATGCACTTTTTATCCTTTTAATGCTTTAATTTTTTCCGTTAATGCAGGAATAATCTGGAAAGCATCTCCTACAACACCGTAATCAGCCGACTTATAGAATGGTGCTTCCGCATCGCTGTTGATGACTACAATTGTTTTTGAAGAGTTTACTCCAGCAAGGTGCTGAATGGCTCCTGAAATTCCTACGGCGATGTATAAATTCGGAGAAATAGCTTTACCGGTTTGTCCTACGTGTTCTGTGTGAGGCCTCCATCCAATATCGGAAACCGGTTTGGAACATGCTGTTGCTGCTCCTAAAACGTTGGCCAGATCTTCAATCATTCCCCAGTTTTCAGGGCCTTTCATTCCTCTACCTGCAGAAACTACGATTTCAGCTTCTTTAAGATCCAGCTTTCCTGAGCTTTGCTCATGAGAGATCACTTTCGTGTCTTCATTGGCAACAGAAAGGTTTTTCACTTCTTCCGTTCCTGAAACCGGGTTTTCTTTAACTCCGAAAGCATTTTGTGAAACGGTAATGATAACACCTGCCGACTCCGCTTTTGCATGCATGAAGCCTTTTCCTGAGAAAGCTCTTCTTTTTACCTGGAATGGAGAAAGGCTTTCCGGAGCTGCCAGTACGTTAGTAATTAAAGAGTGACCATTCATTACAGCCAGCATTGGAGCAATTGATGATGCATCCGTTGTATGAGGGAAAACGATGATATTTCCGTTTGCCACTTCACTTACTGCCTGAGCATAAGCTTTTGCCGAGAAGTTTTTAAGACCTTCGTCTTTGATGTTGATTACATTGGATGCTCCATATTTATATAACAAATCTGAAGAATCGGTTGGGTTTACAGAGATCGCCGTTACGGTATCTCCAGCCTGGTCTGCAACAGCTTTGGCATAAGAGACTGCTTCAAAGGCTGCTTTTTTGTAAACTCCGTTTATATTTTCTGCGTATACGAATACTGCCATTTTAAATTTGTTTAAGGTTAATGTTCAAGATTCAAAGTTTAATATAATATAAGCGCTGAAAAAATACTTTACTTTAAAACAATATTCCTGAATCTTTTTACTTTTTACTTAGTTCTTATTAGATCACTTTCGCTTCTTCGTGAAGTAATCTTACCAGCTCGTCAAGATTATCCGGAGATACCATTTTCACAGCAGCTCTTGGCGGAACACTGTCGAAAGAAACACCCTGAACTTTTACTTCTGAAGAAGCTGGTTCTACTACCTGCAAAGGTTTTGTTCTTGCAGACATAATTCCTCTCATATTCGGGATAATCAGATCTTTTTCGTCTACCAGTCCTTTCTGGCCTGCGATTACTGCCGGTAACTTTACGGAAATTGTTTCTTTTCCTCCTTCAATTTCTCTTATTGCGGTCGCTTCGCTTCCATTTACATCAAGACCTACGGAAGCATTCACGAACGGCTGGTTTAATAACTGAGCAAGCATTCCCGGAACAGAACCACCGTTATAGTCGATAGATTCTTTACCGCAAAGAATAAGATCATAACCTCCGTTTTGAGCAACAGCAGCAATTTCTTTAGCCGTTGAAAAACTGTCTTTAGGATCAAGATTTACTCTTACCGCATCATTTGCACCGATAGCCAATGCCTTTCTAATAACAGGCTCGGTAGTGGCATCTCCAACATTCAGAACCGTTACCGTAGCTCCCTGGGACTCCTGTAATTTAATTGCTTTTGTTAATGCAAATTCATCAAGCGGATTGATTACCCACTGAATTCCGTTTTTGTCGAATGCGGACTTATCCGCCGTAAAGTTAATTTTTGAAGTAGTATCAGGAACACTACTTATGCAAACTAATATTTTCATATGTTGTTTTAATTTTTTATTGCCCTGAAGCCTTAAAGTTTCAATTGCTAATATAATTAAAAAATATATTATGCATGCATAATACTTATTAATTTATTATTCAGCGCATTAGATGTATTTAATTCGCTGGTTTTGTTGCCCTAAATTCGATCTTACTTGGTAAAACCCTTGGATTCATCTTCAAAATATCCAGAACAAGGCTGCCCATATCTTCCGGCTGAATCTTCCACGCATCTTTCTCAGATGGAATATTTCCGTTAAAATGAGTGGCCACTGAACCCGGCATGATGACCGTAGATTTGATATTATATTTTCTAAGGTCGATCATTGCAGCCTGTGTAAATCCCACCACGCCGAATTTTGAAGCATTGTAACCTGCTCCGTTTTCGAAAAAATTGGCTCCGGCAAGACTTGAAATGGTGATGTAGTACCCTTCTGCTTTTTTCAGTTCTCCTACCGATGCTTTTAATGTGTAGAAAACACCTGTTAAATTCGTTTCAATCATATCATTCCACTCTTCGGCCGAGAGTTGATCTACCGGTTTAAAAACACCAAGTCCTGCATTAGCAATAACAAAATCCAGCTGTCCGAACTTTTCAACCGTATATTTTATGGCTTCCTCTTCACTTTCAAGGCTTCTTACATCTGAAACGATTCCCAATACATTTTCGGAATATTGTTTCAATTCCTGTTCGGCTTTTTCCACATCATCTTTTTTTCTCCCTGAAAATGCAACGGAAACACCGTTTTCGAGTAAGACTTTTGCAATTCCGAATCCTATTCCTTTGGTTCCACCCGTAATATAGGCGACTTTATTGTTTATCATATTATTTTTGATTTAGTTCTTAAAAATAAGAAAAACGCCCCGTTTGGAGCGTTTTATGGATACTAATATTTGTCAGTATATTTATTTTTTAATGAATTTCTGAGAAGAAGTTCCTTCCTTAGTCTCCACAGTAATCAAATACGTTCCTGTAGAAAGTGATCTAACATCAACCTGCGAACCGTTCAATATAACCTCAACTTTTCTTCCAGTCATATCAACCACAGAGACTGCATTGATTTTTGAATCGGTTTTAATGTTTAGGAATTCAGATGTTGGGTTTGGAGAAACAGACATTGTAATGTTTTCGTGTTTAACATCATCAACTCCTAATACTCCTGCAGCAAGATTGAATGTATCAAGAGCTAACGAAAGAGCACCAGCGGCACCAGGAGTTTTATGGTTGAATCCAAAATAATAAACACCACTAGTATTAACATTAAATGACGTAGTAATTTGCGTCCATGTTGATGCTGCAAAGCTTGTTGTTGACCACACTGTTGTCGTTTGTGAAGTAGGGTTTGGCTGATTACCAACTTTTAGTTCTAAACTTTGTGCTGGTATAGGATTTGCGGCTGTGAAGTTTCTCAAGTAAAAAGTAATTTGATAAGAATTTCCAGCAGCTAGATATATAGGTCGTGAATATAACCATCTATCGGTTGGTGTACCAATAACAGTACTTGAGTTTGAGAAAACCATTTGTGCTCCGGCTTGAGGATTTCCTGCACCATTATTTATAGACCATGTACCAGACCATCCGTCAGCTGTAAAACCATTAGTATTATCAAAACCGTAAGGATATCCTGTTGTTGTTGCATTTAATGCTGTGAATGCTCTATAAGGTCCAATCCAAGCACTTTGAGATCCCGTACAATTACTTCTCAAGTAATAAGAAAGAATAGATCCTGCAGCACCACTAATTGATGCACTTGTTGTTGAAGTATTAATTATAGTTCCTGATCCTTGCGTAAATCCTGTAGCTCCATATTCTACATCATACGAAGCAGGAGTTCCGATAGCAGCTGTCCAACTTACCATAGCATTTGTTGCACTCGTTGCGTAAGGACTGTTAATACTAAACTCGCCTGGTCTTATACATGAAACAGAGTTAAAATTCAATGTAAAATCAAATCCTAAATTATTCCATCTATTATCCCATACAATATAGTAAGTGGCTCCTGCGGTTACTGGAAATGTTGTAGTTGATCGATAGTTTGTTGCTGAAATATCATCATTTCCTCCATAGCATGAAAGAGCAGTACAGGCACCTGTAATAATAGAAACCCTTGTATCGTTACTTTTAGTTACGCCGTCATTCTGTGGCAGATTGGATGAAACAGTGACTTCACCATTTGCAGTAGGAGTATATTTATACCAATTTGCTGCCGGAGTACCAGGAGGAGTTAAGTTTGCAGCAGAACCACTACCCACACAGGTTGCTAAATACGTTCCTGTATAGCTTGTTACAGTTGTAGTACTCCCAGATGTAATTGCTAATGCTCCTGCACAATTTGCCTGTGCAAAAGAGAAATTGGATAATGTAACCACACCCAAAATTGATAGAATTTTTTTCATAAAAATTAATTTTAGTTTATAATGTAAATATAAAAAACTTTATTAATCAAAAATTAAAAATTTCAAAAATTAAAAAATCCCCAAGAAAAACATCTCAGGGATTAACTTTTATCATTTTGAATAATTTTCAAAAAACTGCGGTATACTCTCAATTCCTTTATAAAAATTGAATAATCCGTAATGCTCATTGGGTGAGTGGATCGCATCAGAATCCAATCCGAATCCCATTAAGACGGATTTCGCTCCCAGCACCTGCTCAAACATTGCGGTAATAGGAATACTTCCGCCGCCTCTGTATGGAAGCACTTCTTTTCCGAAGGCTGATTCCATTGCCTGTTTTGCAGCCAGGAACTCTTTGGTGTCGGTTGGTAACACGTATGGCATTCCTCCATGATGCGGCGTAACTTTTACCTTTACGTTTTCCGGAGCAATCTTCTCGAAATATTTTGTGAATTTTTCTGTAATCTCTTCAGGAGTCTGATAAGGAACAAGACGCATCGAAATTTTAGCAAAAGCTTTGGACGGAATTACCGTTTTTGCACCCTCACCTGTATAACCGCCCCAGATTCCGTTACAGTCCAACGTAGGACGAATGGATGTTCTTTCTAAAGTAGTATATCCTTTTTCACCTTCCACACCGTTTAGTCCGATGGATTTTTTAAATTCTTCCGGGTTGTCTTTCAGCTTGTTCATATCTGCTCTGTCGGCATCCGAAACTGTTTCTACATTGTCATAAAACCCATCAATGGTAATATGCCCGTCTTCATCAATAAGATTAGCAATCATTCTTGAAAGTACATGGATAGGGTTTGGAACCGCACCACCATATAATCCTGAATGCAGGTCTCTGTTGGGACCTTCCACCTCTACTTCTACATAACTTAACCCTCTCAACCCTGTGGTAACCGTTGGCTGCTCATTACTGTAAATATGCGTATCTGAAATTAAAATACAATCGCAGGAAAGTTTTTCTTTATTTTCATTCACAAAGTCTCCAAGGCTTACCGAACCAACTTCTTCTTCTCCTTCCAGAATAAATTTAACATTGCAGGGAAGCGTATGGGTCTTCATCATGGCTTCAAATGCTTTAAGGTGCATGAAGAACTGTCCTTTATCATCAGCAGAGCCTCTTGCAAATATTGCTCCTTCCGGGTGAAGTTCTGTTTTTTCGATATAAGGCTCAAAGGGAGGTTTTTTCCAAAGCTCTAAAGGATCAGCAGGCTGCACATCGTAATGTCCATATACCAAAACGGTCGGAAGATTTTCATCTAACATCTTTTCTCCGAAAACGATAGGATATCCTTTTGTCTTGCAAACTTCCACATTGTCGGCACCGGCATTTTTAAGATGGCTTGCCACAACCTCCGCACATTTTAAAACGTCGCCTTTATACGCAGGATCTGCAGAAATAGAAGGAATTCTCAGTAACTCAAATAATTCATCCACGAAACGCTGTTTGTTTTCGTTGATATAATTTAATGTCTCTTGCATTCTAAAATATTATTTTGTTAAAAGTAAAAAATTTGCTCCGCCGGAACAAACAAAAACACATAATTTTCCCTCAGATCTAAAGCTTCCTGTGAATTGCATCAGGGAAAATTAATAAATACAGGAATCTATGAAACAACTTTCGTAATGATCTGTTTGTTTTTAGGTTGCGGCGGCTTCGCCGCCGCAACCTAAAAACTTCGAGATAGAACAAAAAAATATCCCGCAGAAATGCGGGACGTTTATATCTTATCTAATCAATTAGTGTTCAGCTTTTGGAGTCTGGGAGCCTTCCGGAATGGGAGTAGCATCAGAATGCTTATTGTCTTCTTCTTCTTTATGCTTTGGAGCACCGGCTGTATCTGTCTTTACAGGTGTTTCATGGCCATCATGCGCATCACCTCTGTATTCAGAAAGATTATCCTGTTCGCCGCTTGTCTGTTCGTCGTCAGAGTATCTTTCCACACCTTCCTCAAGTTTGATAACTTTTTTGTTACCTCCTGCCTGGATCTTTTTACAGCTTACCGCAACAGTAGCAAGGGCTAAACATATAACTAATTTTTTCATATGGAAAATTTATTTTTTTAATGATTACAGCATCGCATCATTTTTAAAATATTTTTATTTCAGCAGTGCGGCTGTATTCTAATTTTTAATTGCCCAAAATTAAGAAATCTTGTATTTTACAGCAACATTTTTATACTGATTTTAAAATTATTTTCCCTTTTTTGGATTGTGTAAAAATAAGATATTTTTCACCCCCGTCTTTTATATTGTATTTTTTCTTAATTTCTTCCGGTTTTAATGGGTAGTTTTTTGAAATAATGTTATACTGGCTTTTCTTTTGAATCTTTTTAGCATCAATAACTTTCATTTCAAATACCCTTCCCGGAAAATCATTGATCTGTGAATCTGAGGTATAAATATGCGAGTTTGGATGCAGCTTCTTTAATCTCATTTTTTGTGAGATAAGGTTAAAAACACCTGCTTTTAAAATAGCATTATTGGGAATATAAATGTACTTTTCCGGTTCGCCATATTCCGCAACGGCATTTTCTTCTTCACCAAACATAAATTTAAAAACGGGTTCATCGCTTTCGAGATTTACGCAATTACAGGAAATTTTATTATCTTTTTGATTGGATAGAAAAATTACAATTTCTTTGACATCGTTTTTAACAGCGATAATATCAATTCTGAAAATAGCCGGTAAAACGGATGCCAGATATTTCAAATCTATTAAAGGAGATAGTTTAATGACAACCTGAGTTGCTGATGAAAGTAATTCTTCCCGGATGGCAAGAATATCCGGCGAAAGATCTTCGAGCAGGAAAACTTTATTCCTGTTGTTGTCCCTGCGAGCCGGATCGAGGTAAACGACGTCAAATACTTCTTTATTTTCAGCGAGAAACTTTTCAAGCTTTTGGTTGATGAATGTCGCTTTTTTTCCTAAAACATTCCAGTTGTTACGGACGATTTCAAGGAGATCCGGATTTTGCTCGACGAGTGTTATTTCATTAAAATTTTCGGATAAATAATAGGCATCGATTCCAAATCCCGCAGTAAGATCGATGAATTTTTCACTTTTTAAAAGTGCGGATTTGTAAACGGCCGTTTTTTCTGAAGATGATTGTTCTAAATTGAGCTGTGGCGGAAAAAGAATGCCTTCTTTTAATAAAAACGGAAATTTTTTCAGTGCTACCTGTTTTCCTTTGATCTGCTGCACAATTTCATGCATGGAAACATCAGAGAAAGGCGAATTTTTTAACAGCAAAGCATGTAAATCTGTATTGAGATTTGCATTGATATAGTTTTGTATGTTCTTATCCAATATTTTAACCACAGATTTTCTCAGATTTGCACAGATTCTATTATATTCAGTAATCTAAATTTCCGTTTATCTTCCTGAATATGCTTTTTGCAATGTAATCTGTATAAAAATTTACTAAAATACCTAATTTTAAGTCAGTTAACTTTAAATAAGTTAATAATTGCTGATGATGAATATTTTTAATTTCAGTTATGGCTTTTACTTCAATTATTACTTTATTTTCAACAATAATATCAGCAATAAAACCCGAATCTAGAAATGTATCCTTATATTTTATTTTCATGGGAACCTGTGATTTTACGATTAAACCGTTGTTTTGAAGTTCTTGAACTAAGACATTCTCATAAACTTTTTCCAGCAAACCTGGCCCCAATTCATTATACACAGAAAAAATACATTTTCTGATATAAAAACTAATTTCGTTTTCTTTCATTATCAAATGTGCTTTATACTATAATCTGTGCAAATCTGAGAAATCTGTGGTCGTAAAAATCCAAGATTTAACAGTAAGCTGCAGTAATTCATCTTTTATAAAAAATATAATCCGTTAAGATAGGGTCTATTCCGTTTTGCTTCAGTAAGGAATTGATTTGTGCACGGTGATAGGTAGAATGGTTGATGGCCTGAAACAGCATTTCAAAAACCGTATTTTCAAAATGTGTTCCTTGAGAATTCTGATAGTGTATCTTTTGATCCGGATCAAAATTATTTACGACTTCAATACTTTTTTTACAATTTTTCCGGTTTATTTCCTGCAACGTTTCAAGAGGATTGATCTGCCATACTTCAAATGCTTTTTCCCCTAAAATTCTTGAATTCCAGATTTGCTGGGCATTTAAAGTATGATTAATAAGACTAATTACTTTTTCATCAGCTTTCTCAATATTTTCAGCAATAATTCTAATCATTTCACTGTTGAAATGAAAGGTATACTCCAATAAATCGATTAGTTTTTCTTTCATTACTCAAACATTTGAGCCCATCGTACCGGTTTGATTTCACTTTCGCTGTATAGTTCTTCAGCAGATTTTTTAACCTCTGATTTCGGGTACAAATTAACGCCAATCAGCTTTATTTTTCCTTCTTCTACCCATTTTTGTTCTTCCACAGCATGCTGATAAATCTGTTTTTGGATAATTCCCTGCTTCATAAGTTCAAGATAGCCACCCGCTTCTTCAATTTCGATAAAATAAGCCCAGGATTTTTCCGCAATCTGGCGTGTAATATCTTCTACAAAATAACTCCCGTTGGAAGCATCTTCGAAAACATTAATAATGCTTTCGTACGCAAGAACAATTTGCTGCTTAAATGAAATTTCTTCAGAGTTTTCTGTTGACCTGTCTACCAGATAATTATTGCTGAAAACTGCATCAGCTCCCCCGATCATTGCCGAAGCAAGCTCCAGGGTAGAACGTATCAGGTTGTTTTCGTTATCTGCAACGGCTTTATTTCTTAATGATGTTTCTGCAAAAATGTATGGAATTTCATCGGCATCATATTCTTTAGAAAGCTGGTTAAAAATAATTTTAAAAGCTCTTAATTTAGCCATTTCAAAGAAATAATTGGTCCCCATTGCAATCCTGAAAATCAGCTTATTTAAAATTTCGGAACCGTATGCTTCAATCAGTTCTTTGGCTTTTGCCAGTGCAATTCCCAATTGTTGGTAAATAGCTGCTCCTGCATTCTGGTGAAGGGAAATATCAACACAGATGTTTCTTCTAAATTGTTTTGCGAGTAATTCCTTAACCAACTGATCGTTGATCACTGTTTCTTTTTCATCAAAAACGTCAATCATAGAAAAATACTGATCTTCTTCTTTAGGGCTGATATGTCCTGCAAGATCAATATTATTAATGAAAATAGTCTTTTGAACAAGGTTTTCTACGTTGTGATCCAAAAGAAATGCATAGACATCTTCTTCAAGGCTTTCGTGATATCTGGCGACAAGATGGGTATTTTCTTCAACTTTCGGAAGATTCACCAAGGGCTGCTGAATTTCATCGTAGAAAGGTTTTACGCTAATTCCCTCTAAATTTTCTTTATTGAGAACAGCGTAGATATCTTCGGTCTTAAGCTGTTTCTTAACTAAGTTTTCCCAAGCTGTGTTTGACATGGATAATGAATTGGATTGTTGTGAATGATCAATAGTGAATTTTTAAAATTGACAGCAAAGCGAGCTGGCAGTCATGTATTCACTTTAGAATTATTTTTTTGCAATATGGGTGCTGTCTACCACGAGAATAAAAATTTCTTCATTCGGTTTTTTCATGAAGTAATTTTCCCGGGCATATTTTTCTTTTTCAGATTTGTTGTTCATCAGCTTTTTATAAAACTTATCATTTTTTTCGTATTCGGTTTTATAATATTCAAGCTGTTCTTCATATTTGCTGATCTCGCCATTCAGTTCATTGATTACCAAAAACGAGGTTTTATCGAAAAAAATCATCCAGACCAAAAACAGGCAGATCGTAATGGTATATTTATTCAGAACATATTTCTGAATGAATTTAAATGTTTCCGATTTCGGCTGAATGTCTTTGATAAGTTTGTTTCCTTTCATAGTATTAATGTTTTCTGAGAGAGTTTTTAATGACAGTCGTTAAAAAATCAATGGCTACAGAATTTTGCCTCATATTAGGGATGATAAGATCTGCTTCGTTTTTTGAAGGCTCAATAAATTCCTGATGCATGGGTTTCAGAGTAGTCTGGTAACGGTGCAGCACTTCATTAAGGTCTCTTCCTCTCTCCTGGGTGTCTCTTTTGATCCTTCTGATCAGTCTTTCATCAGAATCTGCATGCACAAATACTTTAAGATCAAATTCTTTTAAAAGTTCCTTGTTGGTGAGAACAAGAATTCCTTCTACTACCAATACGTTTTTAGGTTCAACAGTAACGTGGTCTCCGGTTCTGGAATGGGTCACAAAGCTATAAATCGGTTGCTCAATTGGCTCATTGTTCTTTAAGGCTTTTACATGTTTTATCAGTAAATCAAAATCAATGGACTTCGGATGATCATAATTTAAAGCTTCTCTTTCTACTAACGTAAGATTATGATTGTCATGATAATAATTATCCTGAGAAAGGATGTTCATTCCTCCAATATCAAGCTGCTGTATTATTTTGTCAACAACCGTAGTTTTGCCGGATCCGGTGCCTCCTGCAATTCCTATTACAAGCATTCTGTTTTGTTTCTTTATAGTTTTTACAAATATACTATTTTAGTTGAATGCAAATAAAATAATGCCTCCTTAAATTATTCAAAACAAAAAATCCGGTGCTTTTAACATCGGACTTTAAATCTTTATTTTTTAATGAATTTCGTTGATAATTCCAATCCTTTTATCCTCAGAATATAGTCTCCGACTGCCAGATGAGAAACGTTAACGGTGTTTCTGCCATTTGCGATAGTTGTTTCCATTACTTTTCTTCCTTCCATATTGAAGATTTCCACTTTTTCTTCTTTGCTGATCTTCATGGAAATATGTAAAATATCTGAAACCGGATTCGGATAAATGGAAATGATTTCTTTTTTAGAAAGATCATCTACACTCAACTGACAAGAATAGGCAGGCAATGTATATCCTGCAGCTGTAAATTCCGCTGTCATCTGGTCAATATCATTGCATGTAAACCCGAATGTTCCCAACATATCAATTGCAGCCTGTCTTACGGCAATTGCAGCATTCTGCTGATTGGTACTTGAGGTTGTCATGCTTAATCCTTCAAGAAATGCACGATCTGTTTTTTGTTTTCCAATGGCATCATAAATCCGCATCAATGCAGATGCCCAAATTTGTCCGTTTGTATGAATAGAACTGGTTAATCCGCTTGGATATATTGCGGCATAATCTGTAACTCTTCCATTCCAAAAAGAATTGTGACCGTCCCAGTTGAACATCCACTGGTAAGCAGCAGCAGCAGGTTGCCACTGATTAAGGCTTCTGCTGTATGATTGTGCCCAATAATCTCCGCACCCTTCACTTAAACCGTTAACCTGCGAAAGATTTCCGTTGGTAATCCAATCGTGAATTCCGTGGCCAAGCTCATGAAGAACAACATCTGCATCTTCAGCGTCGTCAACCCCTCCTTCCCCGAATACCAAAATCTGGCTGTTGGGATCATAGTGAGAGTTGTCGGCACCGTTTTCTCCATGAGGATCAAATGCAAGAACGCCATTATTCATACTCGGAATACAAGGAATTCCCAATGTTAAATTGATATAGCGGAGATTGTTGTCGAGATGCCAGTACGCATTGGCTGCTTCAAATCCGTCCTGGTTTCTGTTAAATAAAAACTGATTGCTGGCCTGGGTAAAAAGCCCTTTATTCGGTGCTTCCAGTTCTTTGATTTCAACATAGGTACCTTTCAGCTTGTAAACACCTGCAGTTAGTTCCAGTTCCGGAATGGTAACCAATGTTCTCGCTGCGTCCAGACTGGCATTGGTGCCGTCATTTCCGTCTGCATATTGTCCGCCATAAGCAACCTGCATTTTAGACAGCGGATCCGGATTAAAGATATAGGCTGAACCCGTTACCAGCACGTTTTTTTTAACTTTCTGCTGTTTTTTATTTTTTTCAGGCTTTTCTTTTTCTTTGTGTCGAAAAGAAATATCTTTCACACTGATTACTTCACCTGTTTTTGCGTCAATGATGGTTTCCCAGCTTCCGGGATTTTCATAAGAATTTGTCAGTGCACGGTACACTAACTTTGTTTCACCCTGCTCTGTAACATACACGTAAAGTTTAGCTTCTTCAAAAGTAATATCTCCTTTAGAATGCGAAGCCATATGCGCCTTTTTTAAAGCATCAACCGATGAAACTGCAGGATCAGTACTTATTTGTTGAACATTTTTCTTAAAACTTTCAGTGGCCGTATAACTAATCTGACCATTTTTATTGAAATGCATTACAATTTCTGACTGAAAGACAGGAACATTTCCTATCATTTGCTGAAAACGAAGTGTTTCCCCCGAATTTCCTTTTCTCACATATGTTAATTTCAATGTGCTGAAATCCTGAAGCCCTATATTTCTTGAATTTTGAGTAATCCAGTTTCTTGCCGGATTCTCCAATGATGATTGCTGACCTGATAAAATCGAATATGACAACAAGCAGCCAACAATTAAAGCGTTAATTTGTAATTTCATTTAAATGTCTCTAATAACTTTAGCAATTTACAAAATTTTGATAAATTTTTATGAATATGCTAAAAAATCATTAAATATTTTATAAATCAACAGCTCCGGCATACGCCGGAGCTGCTGATTTATACGATTTCACTGGTTAATTCCCTTGAGAGCAGTTTTTCATGCATGGGTTTCAGCACATCCATGGAACCCGTTTTTACGGTACATTTGCCTTTAAAATGGACGAGAATCGTACATTGTTCGGCCTGTTCCAGCGTATGTTTGCAAATTTCAATCAAACTGTCAATTACATAATCGAAGGTATGAACATCATCGTTATGTAACACCAGTTTATATACTTCATCCGTATCGTCCAGCACAAGCACCTCTTCCTCATACTGCCGTTTCGGATCTTCGTAATCTCTGATGCTGTTATAAAAAATCATTACAAGTTTATTTAAGGTTAAATCAGACCTCGCCTATTTTCTCTGCAAGATCATTTATTGTATTGGGTTGTTCGTAAACCAACTCTACTAATTCCACGCTCTTGTTATTCATTTTTAATATTTTAAAATGATAATTTTCGAGGTCGAATTCCTGATTTTCTTCCGGAATATCTGCCAAAGCATGCAGAATGAAGCCTGCAAGTGTATTATATTCACTTTCCTCTGAAAGAGGGAGTTTTTTAGGGATAAATTCATTGATTTCGTCCAGAGGCTGGGTAGCCTGTACCCAATAGGTATTCTCTCCTATTTTGTCAACAATTTTTTCTTCGTCGTCTTCTTCATCCTGAATTTCACCCACCAGTTCTTCCAGAATGTCTTCAAGGGTAATAATTCCTTCCGTACCTCCGAATTCATCTATCACAATCGCAAGGTGCTGCTTTTTCTGCTGGAAAATTTTCAGAAGATCTGAAATCTTTTTGCTTCCCACCACAAAAAACGCATCGCGCATAAGGTCTTTTAAATCTTCATGGCTGAGTTCACCCTTTCTTTTAACAAATTCCCTGATGATTTCCTTGGTATACAGAATTCCAATTACATTGTCAATAGAATCAATATATACCGGAATCCTGGAATATCCGCTTTCCATGATTTTATTAATAATTTCATTAACCTCTTCTTCAAAATCTATGGAAGTAATATTCTGCCTTGGAACCATAATCTGCTTGGCCGAGTGATCTGTGAAATCGAAGGCATTTTTAATGATCTCATAATTTTCTTCTTCAATCTCTCCGCTGTCTGCACTCTGCTTTACCAAAAGCTGAAGTTCCTCCGTAGAATGTATTTCATGCTCTGAAGCAGGATGGATCTTTACCAATCGTAAAAAAGTATTGGACATTAAGTTCATCAACCAGATAAACGGCTTAAATACGGTATAAAACACCCTCAAAGGAATAGCCGTTGCCATTGTGGTGGATTCCGATTTACGGATCGCAATGGATTTCGGGATAAGCTCCCCGAAAACAATATGCATCACGGTAATGAGAACAAAACTGGTGATTACGGAAATTGAAGTAATCGTTGTTTCATTAAGATTAATATTAAGTGAGCTGAAGATATTTTCAACAATATGGTGCAATGCACTTTCTCCTACCCAACCCAGGGCTAGGGAAGCCAAAGTAATGCCGAGCTGTGTTGCGGAAAGGTATTCATCAAGGTGTTTGATGATATGCTCTGCCTGTTTTGCCATAGAGTTTCCTTCTGCGGCTTTTAATTGGATTTGTGAGTAACGAACTTTAACAATTGAAAATTCTGCGGCTACGAAGAAGCCATTGAGTAAAACAAGTAATAAGGCCAGCAAAAGCCTGACTATGTCCGAATCCATTTAGAAATTGTATATAATTTATGGATACAAATATATACAAAATAAAAATAACAAAAAAAGCATCGTGGTATACGATGCTTTAATAAATATATGTATGAAATATTTTTTAAGAGTTTTTCAACGCTTCTGCTCCGGAAACGATTTCTAAGATTTCGTTGGTAATTGCTGCCTGTCTCGCTTTGTTGTAGAAAATTACCAGGTCGTTTTTCAGAGCCTGGGCATTGTCTGTTGCTTTGTGCATGGCCGTCATTCTCGCACCGTGCTCAGAAGCTACTGAATCAAGGATAGCCTTGAAAACCTGAGTTTTGATAGATTTAGGAATTAGATTATCAAGAATTTCCGTTCTGTTCGGTTCAAAGATATAGTCTGTTTCTACCTGAGGCTCCGTATTTTCCGGCATTGAGATCGGAAGAAGCTGTTCTGTGGTTACTTCCTGGGTAGCAGCATTGACGAATTTATTATAAATTAAATATACTTCATCAAATTTACCTTCTTTAAAACTTGTCATCACTGCTTCCGTAACGTGAGCTACCGTATCGAAATTAAGGTTATCGTAAACAGAACTTGCGTTGGAATATACCGTACGGTTTCTTCTTACCGCATCAAAAGCTTTTTTACCTACAGGAAGAACTTCAATTTCGTATTGAGAATTGTTCTGGAACTGTGCATTAAGCTCTTTAACAATAGATGAGTTGAAAGCGCCGGCAAGACCTCTGTTTGAAGTAACAGCGATAAAAAGTACTCTTTTCACCTCTCTTTTCTGAGCATACACAGAAATCTGATCAGGATCTGAGCTGGAATTTACATTCTGGATAAGCTCCTGTAATTTTTCAGAATATGGTCTCAGCATTACGATAGCGTCTTGTGCTTTTTTTAGTTTCGCAGCGGAAACCATTTTCATAGCACGTGTAATCTGCATCGTAGATGAAATAGATGTAATTCTGCCTCGTATTTCTTTTAAGTTTGCCATTATCTTGGTTCAAGGTTTAAGGTCTAAAGTTTAAGGTTTAAAATAAAGTTTAAACCTTAAACATTGAATTTTTAGTTATATTTAGAAGCTAAATCATTAGCTGCCTGCTTAAGAACACTTGTGATTGAATCATCAATTTTCCCTGCTTTAATAGCCGCCATCGTATCCGGATGCTTAGATCTAAGGAAGTCGATATATTCGATTTGGAATTCTTTTACTTTTCTGATAGGAACGTTTCTCAATAAGTTCTCTGTTCCCGCATAGATCATAGCAACCTGGCTGTCTACAGGAAGTGGAGAATTTACCGGCTGCTTAAGGATTTCCACGTTTCTCTCTCCTTTAGAGATTACTGCTAAAGTGGCAGCATCAAGGTCGGAACCGAACTTAGCAAACGCCTCTAATTCTTTATATTGAGCTTGGTCTAATTTTAGGGTACCAGAAACTTTTTTCATTGATTTGATCTGTGCGTTACCTCCTACTCTTGATACAGAGATCCCTACGTTGATTGCAGGACGCACCCCTGAGTTGAATAGATCAGATTCAAGGAAAATCTGTCCGTCTGTAATAGAGATTACGTTGGTTGGGATATACGCAGAAACGTCACCAGCCTGAGTTTCAATGATTGGAAGTGCTGTTAATGAACCGCCTCCTTTTACGATTGGTCTTAAAGACTCAGGTAAATCGTTCATCTGGCTTGCGATATTGTCGTCAGCGATAATTTTTGCTGCTCTTTCCAATAATCTTGAGTGAAGGTAGAAAACGTCTCCAGGGTAAGCTTCACGGCCCGGTGGTCTTCTCAATAGTAGAGAAAGCTCACGGTATGCAACCGCCTGTTTAGATAAATCATCATAAACGATCAAGGCTGGTCTACCAGTATCTCTGAAGAACTCACCGATTGCAGCTCCTGCCATTGCAGAATATACCTGCATCGGAACCGGATCTGAAGCGTTAGCCGCAACGATTACCGTATACGCCAAAGCTCCTTTATCAGAAAGTGTTTTTACGATTTGTGCTACTGTAGACGCTTTTTGTCCGATAGCAACATATATACAATATACAGGCTGCCCTGCATCAAAGAATTCTTTTTGGTTGATGATCGTATCGATTGCTACAGTTGTTTTACCTGTCTGTCTGTCACCGATGATAAGCTCTCTCTGTCCTCTTCCTACAGGGATCATCGAGTCGATTGCAACGATACCTGTCTGTAAAGGCTCAGTTACCGGCTGTCTGTAGATAACTCCCGGAGCTTTTCTTTCCAGTGGCAATTCGTATAAATCTCCGGAAATCGGACCTTTACCATCGATAGGGTTACCAAGAGTATCCACTACTCTTCCCAACATCCCTTCTCCTACTTTGATAGAAGAGATTCTGTTTGTTCTTCTTACTGTATCTCCTTCTTTTACCAATTTACTTTCACCAAGTAGTGCAACACCTACGTTGTCTTCTTCAAGGTTAAGTACAATACCTTCTACATCACTAGAAAATTTCACCAACTCTCCGTATTGTACGTTTTCTAACCCGTATACACGAGCAATACCATCACCGATGGTTAAAACTGTACCTACTTCCTCAACGTTTGATTGAGTATCGAAGTTGGCCAATTGCTGTTTTAAGATCGCAGATACTTCTGCCGGATTTATTTCTGCCATTGTATGGTTGTTTTTTCTTTAATTTAAACTAAAATCTTTTTTCACTTGGTTGAGCTTCGATCTTACCGAGGCATCTACCTGCTGATCTCCTACTCTTAAAATGTATCCACCCAAAATTTCAGGCTTTACATGAACAATCAGGTCGAAGTTTGAATCGGCACTTACTAAGTTGGTAGATCCTAAAATTTGGTCTATATTTTCTTTGGAAAGCGGAGTGGCCGTAGTAAGCGTTACTCTTTGCACTCCATTGATGTCTTCAACTTTGTTGATAAATTCCTGAGCGATATTTTTCAGCTGGTTTTCTCTTCCGTGTCTGATGACCAAGGTAATGATATTTCTGGAAGAAGATGATAACCCTTTAAAAATCTCATTTGCTACTTCTGCTTTCTTTTTAGAATCAATGTATGGAGTGTGAAAGAATTTCTTTAAATCCTGAGATTCTGTCATGATCTTCACTACATCTTTCATTTCAGAAAATACAGTAGCCGTTTGCCCTGATTCGGTAGTGAAATCAAGTAAACCTTGTGCGTATCTTTTAGCTACTTTCGATGTAAGCATTCTTAGTTAAGGTTTGATTTGTTTAAATAGTTCTGAACTAATTCGTTTTGAGCTTCGCTGTTGTCAAGCTTTTGCTTAAGAATAGATTCTGCAATGTTTACGGATAAAGTCCCGATCTGAGTTTTGATGTCTGCCATAGCAGCATTTTTCTCAGCATTAATGGTTTGTTTAGCCGCTTCGATCATTTTATCTCCTTCCGCTTTAGCAGCATCTTTAGCCTCACCTACGATTCTATCTTTAATTTCTCTTGCTTCTTTAAGGATAGCGTCTCTTTCGATTTTCGCTTCACGAATGATTCTTTCGTTATCCTCTTTCAAAGTTTCCATTTCTTTTCTTGCTAAGGTAGCTTGATTAAGTGCATCAACAATTGAAGTTTCCCTGTCGTTGATTGCATTAACAATCGGTTTCCAAGCGAATTTTGCAAGAAGAAACAATAGGATAACAAAAGTAAGGGTCATCCAAAACAAAAGTCCAATTCCAGGTTCTATAATTCCCATATCTGTAAATTCTTTTTTTTAATCGTTATTATGGATTTTTAAAATTCTTAGCAGCCAGCCAACCGCTTTGCTGCTAAGAAATGTTTTTGAGGATAATTACTTGATGAAAGCACCAAAGATAATCGCGATAAGACCAGCACCCTCGATAAGACCAGCAGCAATAAGCATTGCTCCTTGAATTTTTCCAGCTTGCTCAGGTTGTCTTGCGATAGCATCCATAGCGTGACCACCGATTTTACCGATACCCATACCTACTCCAAGTACAGCTAATCCGATACCTACGTAAATTAATCCTGCTCCAGTTGTGATGTCCATAATAAATAAATTATATTAGTTAAAAATTATTTTAATATTTTCTTTTAATTAGTGAGCGTGCTCTTCATGACCGTGCTCATGTTCGTGTTCTGCTACTGCAATACCGATAAATAAAGCAGATAATACCGTGAAGATATAGGCCTGTAGCGCTGCTACTAATAATTCCAATACAGAAACAAATAATGCTAATGGTACAGATGCAAATCCTAAAAATGGAGATCTGAAAATGAAGATTAGTGAAATAATCGCCAGAATCATAATGTGTCCCGCTGTAACGTTAGCAAAAAGTCGCATCATTAAAGCGAACGGTTTTGTAAAAATTCCGATAATCTCAATTGGGACCATAATTGGGTACAATAAGATTGGAACCGGCGGCATGAAGATATGCTTCCAATACTCTTTATTAGCACTGAATAAAGTAATCAATAAAGTAATGATTGCTAAAACTGCAGTAATTGCGATGTTCCCCGTAAGGTTTGCCCCGAAAGGAAAGAAAGGAATCAATCCGAATAAGTTATTAAACCAGATAAAGAAAAATGCGGTTAATAAATAAGGCATATATCTTTTGTACTTAACAGATCCGATGTTTGGAATAGCTACTTCGTCTCTTATGAATACAATAACAGGCTCCATTAATTTCCCTGCACCTTTTGGTAACTGAGATTTTTTATAATTTCTTGCCATCCCTATGAAAATAATGGCCATGAAAATTACCGATAGAAACATTGATGCTGCATTCTTGGTAATTGAAAGATCAAAGAATACTTCATCTGCTTTTTGCTTTCCGCTGATTATCGAAAACAAAGTGGCTTTTTGAATACCTTTAGTTGAAACAACCTGTCCTTCTTCTAAAGTATACCCGTCATGCTCATGACCGTGGGCAATACTTTTTGAAAGAAAAGTATGCCATCCTTCATTGTCTTTAATAATCACAGGAAGCGGAACAGACACATGATGCTCTTCACCGTTATCATCTTTTGTAGTCCATAAATGCCATTCATTTGAATCACCGATGTGCTCCATGATCATTTTAGTAGCATTAAAACCTTCTTTCTGCTCTATTTTTTCCGCCGGCTCTTCGCCTTCAGAAGTATGTTGAGCAATCGCTAAACCGCTCACAAACACAAATAAAAATGCGAAAAACAATGAAGAAATCTTTCTATTCATATCTCTTTTTTAATCGTGTGCAAATATATCGATTTTATTAAACTTTACCAATATTAAAAATTGATTTTTATCATCAAAAAAACTAAGATTTATTAATGAGTTTTATTATCGGTATATATATAAGGAGTGATGCGATTATAAAACATATCACTATAAATAGAAAATTTTCTTTTGTTTTCTCTATAATAATTAATGAAACAATGAGCCAGATAATATCTTTTGATATATTGATGGCTAAAAATTTCATTCCCGCATCTTGTTTCCTATAAAGATATTTTTTAAAAATTACAAATATGCTGAGATTTAAAATTGAAATCAGCAGGATAATGATTAAACTATCGATAAAATTCATTCCACAAAAATAGAATTATAATTCTGATACAATACAAATCTCTGCGACTATATATTAAATATATACCAAAATTTCCTTATTTTTGCAAACCTATAATTTACAATACATATGTTTAATAGTTTACAGGATAAATTAGACAAGGCGCTGCATAATATTTCAGGACGCGGAAAAATCACGGAAATTAATGTGGCGGAAACCGTAAAAGAAATCCGCAGAGCATTGGTGGATGCCGATGTTAATTATAAAGTTGCAAAAGATCTTACGAAAAGAGTTCAGGATAAAGCGTTGGGACAGGATGTTCTTACATCGCTTACGCCGGGACAGCTGATGACGAAAATCGTTCATGATGAGCTTGTGGATCTTATGGGAGGTTCCCAGGAAGGAATCAACCTTTCCGGAAAGCCATCTGTAATTCTTATTGCCGGACTTCAGGGTTCCGGTAAAACGACATTCTCCGGAAAATTGGCCAATTACTTAAAAACAAAAAGAAATAAAAAACCTCTTTTGGTGGCTTGCGACGTTTACCGTCCGGCTGCAATAGATCAGCTTAAAGTATTAGGCGGACAGATCGGTGTTCCTGTTTTCACGGAGGAAGGTTCTATGGATCCTTCGAGCATCTCTCAGAACGCTATTAATTTTGCCAAATCCAACGGGCATGATGTTGTGATTGTGGATACGGCAGGTCGTCTGGCGATTGATGAGCAGATGATGAAGGAAATTAAAACCGTTCACTCTGTTATTGCACCTAACGAAACTCTTTTCGTAGTAGATTCCATGACGGGTCAGGATGCGGTGAATACGGCGAAAGCATTCAACGATACCTTGAATTTTGACGGGGTTGTTTTAACAAAATTGGATGGTGATACCCGTGGTGGAGCTGCTTTAACGATCCGTTCCGTAGTTGAAAAGCCCATCAAGTTCATCTCAACCGGTGAAAAAATGGAAGCACTGGATCTTTTCTATCCGGAAAGGATGGCAGACAGAATCCTGGGAATGGGAGACGTTGTTTCCCTGGTAGAAAGAGCACAGGAACAGTTTGACGAAGAGGAAGCAAAAAAACTTCACAAGAAAATTGCCAAAAATGAGTTTGGTTTTGATGATTTCCTTAAACAGATCAATCAGATCAAAAAAATGGGGAACATGAAGGATTTGATGGGCATGATTCCGGGTGTCGGAAAAGCCATTAAAGATGTAGAAATAAGCGATGACGCATTCAAACATATTGAAGCGATCATCTACTCCATGACTCCTGAAGAAAGAAGAAAACCATCCATCATCAACACCCAAAGAAAAAACAGGATTGCCAAAGGTGCGGGAAGAAAAATTGAAGATGTAAACCAATTGATGAAGCAGTTTGACCAGATGGGTAAAATGATGAAGATGATGCAGGGACCTCAGGGAAAACAGATGATGCAGATGATGAGCAAAATGCCGAATATGCCTGGAATGGGCGGAATGTTCGGTAAATAAACACACACCAAATCAAATCATTTAAAATATTTTTATGGAAGTTTATGAAAAACAGGGCGGTAACTATAATCAGCCTTACAGATCAGAGAAAAAAGTAGCCGCCGGTATTCTTGCTATCCTTTTGGGTGGGCTGGCTATTCATAAGTTCTATCTGGGATACACCAAGACGGGAATTATTCAGTTAATTTTAAGTCTGGTAACCTGCGGTACCGTTGGCGGACTTATCGGTTTAATCGAAGGGATCATTTACCTTACGAAATCCGATGAGGAGTTTGACAGAACCTATGTTCAGAACCAGAAAGAATGGTTTTAAAAATTTTAGGTTTAGTAATAAAAATATAAAATCCGGCTCAAATAAATTTGAGCCGGATTTTTTTAGCACTTTCTCAAAGTTTAGATCTTTGTCAAAGTTTATTATTTATCAGATTTCTGAGATTTAGACTTAATGAAATAGGAGAAACCAACGTTTACCCCGAAAGTATTTCTTGTGGTTTTATAATCAATTCCGGAATAGGTTTCTTTATTACTGAACTGATCAAAACCAAGCCCTAAATTAATCCCTAATGATTGTGTAGCCATATAAGTAACTCCGGCCTTTGCTTTCCATGCAAGACCATCCGTTGTTGTATCACCAGACCAAAGCAAAGGATCTGCAATAGAATTCGAAAGATTGTATTTTGTTTTAGTGGATGCATATCCAATACCCGCTCCTACGAAAGGGAAAAATTTGCTATCTGTATTAAAATAATAAGTAGCAGTAGGCATAACGGAAAATGTAGATAAAGTTACCTTGCTTCCATCTCCTTTAGTAGTATTCGAATCAAAACCCAGATCAATTCCTACAGCCAATCCATCGATCACAAAATATCCAACAGAAGGAGTAATTGAAAATGAGCTGATTTTAGTTTCGTCATATTTTGTTCCGTTTACCTTAGTATTGGTATTAATACTGTTGAAACCCATTCCTGTGTTCCCGCTGATTACCCAGTCTCCTTTGGTCATTTGAGCATTTAATAATCCGAAAAGTGCAACAGCAGTTGCAAATAATAATTTTTTCATGGTTAATTACAATAGTTAAAAGTGGAAAAGCCCTAAGCAAAACTTAGGACTTTTGATTGTATACGTTTTGTTTATTATTTAGCAAAAACATATTTAACACCGAAAGTAACGGAAGATAAATTTAATCCGAAGTTAAAGTTATCAGTGCTTTTGTCAAGATCTTTGTACTTGAAGTTGTTGTATCCGAATTCTCCGATAGTAGCTTCAATAGACCAGTTTTTGTTTAAGAAATAATCAACACCCGGCTTGATGTTTACTCCGATTGAAGTGAAATCAGATTCTGTATTGAACTGAGATGCAGCACCGCTGTATTCAGCTTTATCTTTACCGAATGCCATTGGAACTTCCAATTGTCCGAAGATGTATAATTTCTCACCCACAGTCCAGTATTTTCTTACGAATGGAGCTACTACAAATGCATCAGTTGAAAGTTTAGTTTCAATATTTGTTAATACACTTGTTGTAGTTGTAGAGCTGTTTGCATAACCAACACCTAAACCAACAGCAACATTATTTCCCACGAAATATCCAACAGTAGGTACGATAGTGAAATCTTCTACTTTAGAATCTGTGTTGTTATCCTGAGTTGAAGAATAACCAACCTGTCCTGATAAGTACGCAGTTCCTTTAGCGATCTGAGCATTAGATAAACCGAAAAGTGCAACAGCACCTACTAATAATACTTTTTTCATTTTTTTAAAAATTTAATACTTTCTGACGGCAAATTTACAGTGGGGTCCGATAATATTAAAATTTGTTAACGTGATTAATATCATTGCTTATTATTGGCATTTTACAGCTATAAATCGTATTAAAGTATGAAGCTTGAAGTTTTCACAATCATATGAATAAAAAAACTCCAATTTTTCAATTGGAGTTGAATATGATTGATTAAAAAAAATTCTACTTTAGGAAAAAATTTGCCCCGAAATTCACGGCTCCGAAGTTAAATCGGTCATCCCCTCTCCAATAACGATCCTTATATTTGCTTCCTATATTCTGGAATCCCAGGTACAGCTCTACATTTTTCATCTGATATCCTACTCTTGGTGCTACATATAATCCACTGTTGATATAATCTTTAGTGGAAATAGCAGCTCCAAGATCCAATCCTACAAAAAGAGGAACTTTGTTAAAGCTGTATTTTCCGGAAACAGCGATTGGAATAAAACCGAAATCATCAACATTATCTTTCCCGAAAAAATGAGAATATCCTGTAGTCGCACCGATATCCAGACCTTTTGTGATATTCCACATGTATGCTGCATCAATGCCGATGGTTACACTCGCTGCATCTGCTGCATCACCAAGCGGAGCGCCAATATGCCCGCCAAGTCTGAAACCTTCCTGCGCCTGTGCAACACCACTTAAAAGTGCAAAAGCACCCAGTAATAATAGTTTTTTCATTTTAATAAGTTTAAGTATTTAATTATTGAATGGTTGATCAAAAGAAATTGTGGTACCTTAAAACACACAAAAAAAGCGGAACAAATTTTGTACCGCTTTACTTTTTTTAAATGATAATTCCTTAGTTACCTCCGAATTTAAAACCTACACCAACCTGCAAGAAGCTGTTAGTTAATTTTTCACCATTAGAAGTTTCTTTTGCAAGGTTAGAAACACCCAAATTGTATCTTGCATCAAAGAACAATCCGTTTTCAAGCATGTACTCTGCTCCGATGAAAGGAGCGATATTCAAAGTATTCATCTGATCTTTGATATCAATCTCATCACTGCTGTTAATTTCAAATCCCGGAATAACACCTCCCAATCCTAAATCAGCAGAATATTTTTGTTTAGCAGAAAGAATAACTCCGAAACTAGCTCCTGCAGAAACAGAAAAACCTTCGGTAATAAAATATTTAGCCGAAACAGGAATCAGCAATGTATGATAAGTCTGCTTTGCCTTTACATTAAAAAAGTTTGTAGGATCATCAGGATCAACTTCTGCAACACTTAGTTTGCCTCCAAGCGGAGAGTATAAAACTTCTCCTTGTAAACCAAATTTGTCACTTATCTTATACTCTGCAATCCCTCCAATGTAAAAAGTGTGTAAAGGATCTGATGTTTCAGACTCTGAGTTGTCTTTAAATTTAACTGTTGAGTAAGAGTAACCGGCTTTAGGACCAAATCTGAATTCCTGAGCTTTTGCGCTCATCCCGATAACAGCAACTGCTGTTAAAAGTAAAATTTTCTTCATTTTGTTAATAGTTTTTAAATAACTGATGGCAAAAATAATATTTTTTTCCAAATATCAAAACTTTGATTATTTTTTTTGCAATAAAAAAAACAGGATAGTTTTCTATCCTGCTCTTAACAAATATTCAATTTTAATCGTTCTTCTGTTTTTTTTCTTCATCGTTGTAAGCTAAAATAATCTTTTTAACCACAGGGTGCCTCACAACATCTTCCTCAGTAAGATGTACAAATCCTATTTCTTTTACCCCTTTCAGAATGCGCATGGCTTCTTTAAGACCGGATTGCTGTTTGGGAGGAAGATCAACCTGGCTTGGGTCTCCCGTGATGATGAATTTTGCATTCATTCCCATTCTGGTTAAAAACATTTTCATCTGAGAATGGGTGGTATTCTGAGCTTCATCCAGAATAACAAAAGCATCATCCAAAGTTCTTCCCCTCATAAACGCCAAAGGAGCTACTTCAATTACTTTTTTTTCGATAAATCCCTCCAATTTTTCATGAGGAATCATATCGCGGAGCGCATCATATAAAGGCTGTAAATAAGGATCCAGCTTTTCTTTAAGGTCTCCCGGTAAAAATCCTAAGCTCTCCCCCGCTTCCACCGCTGGCCGTGTAAGAACAATTCTTTTCACTGATTTATCTCTTAGCGCCTTTGCAGCCAGCGCAACACTGGTATAGGTTTTTCCTGTTCCCGCCGGTCCGATGGCAAAAACCATATCTTTTTTCTCAGTTTCTTTAACCAGTTTTTTAAGGTTGGTGGTTTTGGCCTTAATGATCTTCCCGTTTACCCCTTTTACGATGATGTCCTGATCGAAAACAAGCTGTTTTTCGTTTTCATCTTTTATATTAAGAATATTTTCAACATCTTTAAGGGTGATGGAATTATTTTTTGAAATATAATTTACGATATCATCCAGTTTCTGCTTAAAAATATCAAGGGCTTCCTGATTTCCCATGGCAAAGATAAAGTGGTCTCTCCCGGTGATTTTAAGAGTCGGAAATGTGGATTTTATTAAATTGAAAAATTGGTTATTAACTCCATAGAAGATTTTCGCATCGATATCCTCCAAATCATATGTTAATTCAAACATGCAGTATCTTTATTAATTTTAGATTTTAAATGTAAAACTTTTTTCGGAAATTTATATCAAATTCTTTTCCACAATCATTCGGGCATTCTTTTTATTTTAAATAAATTTGCAGTTCTACTATTCTATAAACAATCAATGTCAATTATTACACTCACTTCAGATTTCGGAAATTTGGATTACAGGGTTGCCGCTGTAAAAGGCAGCATTCTTTCTCTGAATCAGAAAGTTAATATTATTGATATTACCCATAGTATTCAGGCCTTCAACCTTATTCAGACCTCGTATATTGTAAGAAATGCCTACAAGCACTTTCCGAAAAACACTGTTCATATACTTTCGGTAGACAGTTTTCACAACAAATCAAGAAAAAATATTCTCTATAAAGCCGACGGGCATTATTTTATCGCTGCCGACAATGGGCTTTTAAGCCTTGTCTTTTTTGATATCAAACCAGAAGCAATTTACGAAATCACGTTAAACAACCGCTTTGATGATATTGTCAACTTTACGTCAACCGATGTTTTTGTTCCTGCAGCAGTGCATTTGGCCAACGGCGGGCTTCCGGAAGTGATCGGAAGGAAAATAGATACGGCTAAACAGCTCCTTTTCCCGAAACCGGTTTTCAATGATTCTGAAAAAATGATCATTGGGGAAGTTACTTACATTGATAATTTCGGAAATATAATATCAAATATTAACAAAGATTTTTTTGAAAGTTCAGGCAAAGGATACGAAAATTTCACGATAAAATTCAGAAATTTAAGTCTTTCACGTATATTTCTCAGCCATACCGAAGTGGTTTCAGACTGGGAAAGAGAGACAGAATTTCACGGGCAGTCTGCAGCAATTTTCAATGACAGCCAGCTTTTGGAGTTAACCATCTATAAAGGAAGCAGGAAAAATGGTGCTAAATCTCTTTTCGGGCTTAATGTTGGAGAAAATATTTACATCGAATTTTTCTAAATTTAATATTTCATAAAAAAAACGATTTTTTTTATATATTTGTCAAAATCTAAAAAATAAAAATGGCAGAGTACAAATTATTGCTTCCTTCCATGGGAGAAGGTGTTATGGAAGCCACCATTATCACCTGGTTATTCAACGAAGGAGATCATGTGAAAGAAGATGATTCCGTAGTGGAAATTGCAACTGACAAAGTAGATTCAGACGTTCCGACACCGGTTTCGGGGAAAATCGTAAAGATTTTAAAACAGAAAGACGAGGTTGCAAAAGTAGGCGAAGCTATTGCTATTTTAGAAATTGAAGGTGAAGGAGGAAACACAGTTTCCGAAGAAACCATTACAGAAACACCTGCTTCTGCTCCGGATGCGGAAACTTTAAAAGCCATTGAAGAGCCTTTAAAAGCATCTGCTTCCACAGAGTTTTCCGGAGACCTTTATCTTTCTCCGCTTGTAAAATCAATTGCACAACAGGAAAATATTTCTGAAGCCGAACTGAAATCCATTAAAGGAAGCGGTCTGGAAGGAAGAATTACCAAAGAAGATATTTTAGAATACGTTAAAAACAGAGGCAGTCAGCCAACAGCACAAACAGCTCCGGTACAACAGGCTGCTCCCGCTGCACAACCCGTTGCAACATCTGCTCCGGCTTCAACAATCACTGCTGCAGCAGGTGATGAGATCATTCCGATGGACAGAATGAGAAAAATTATCGCTGAAAACATGGTGAAAGCCAAGCAGATTGCTCCGCACGTAACTTCTTTCATCGAGACAGATGTTACCAACGTCGTGAAATGGAGAAATAAAAATAAAGCCGTTTTCGAAAAACGTGAAGGCGAAAAGCTTACTTTCATGCCGATTTTCGTAAGAGCAGTAGTAAAAGCCATCCAGGATTTCCCTATGATTAATGTTTCCATAAACGGTGAGAACATTATCAAAAAGAAAAATATCAATATCGGTATGGCAACTGCTTTACCGGACGGAAACCTTATTGTTCCGGTAATCAAAAATGCAGACCAGTTATCTCTTTCCGGGCTGGCAAAAGCAATCAATGATTTGGCATACAGAGCAAGGAATAAAAAATTAAGACCTGAAGACACTCAGGGTGCGACATACACCATTTCCAACGTAGGAAGTTTCGGAAACCTTATGGGAACCCCGATTATTCCTCAGCCGCAAGTTGCCATTTTAGCCATCGGAGCGATCGTTAAAAAGCCTGCCGTTCTTGAAACGCCGGACGGAGATGTTATTGCAATCAGAAACTTAATGTTCATGTCTCACTCGTACGACCACAGAGTGGTAGACGGTTCTTTAGGCGGAATGATGCTGAAACATGTTCACGATTATCTTGAAAACTGGGATCTGAATACGGAAATATAATCTATTAATGATTGATGAGTTATGATTGATATGCTTATCGAAACATCTTACCATACTAAACCTTCGGATTTTTCCGAAGGTTTTTTGATAAACTTAATTTCATCTACTATTAAAAACATATATGAATTTCACCAGTTTAAAATTAATTATTGAGCATTTTACGGAATTAGATTCTATTTCTCACCAATCTCTTGTATATTACAAATAATTTAAATACTTTTGCACCTCGAAATAATTAACAAATTCATTTAACATTATGAACAATTACGAAACTGTTTTCATTTTAACTCCCGTTCTATCTGAAGCTCAGGTGGAGGAAGCAGTGAACAAGTATGTAGATCTTATCAAAGAAAAGAACTGCGAAATCGTTGCTAAAGAAAACTGGGGATTAAAAAAATTAGCTTACCCGATCCAATTGAAAAAGAACGGATTCTACACTTTAATTGAATTTAAAGGTGAAGGTTCTGTAGTTGCTGATTTAGAATTAGCATTCAAGCGTGACGAAAGAGTAATCCGTTACCTTACTACAAAACTAGACAAACACGCTGTTGACTACGCTGTAACAAGAAGAGCAAAAGTAAAAGCAGCTAAAGCTTAATTATTAACCCTATTTTTTAAAAAGACAAGACATGGCAATAGACGAAATGGCTAAACAAGCCTCAGCTGGAGGAGAATCTGAAGTAAAGTTCCTTACTCCGCTTGATATCAATACAAAATCTGAAAAGAAATATTGTAGATTCAAAAAATACGGAATTAAGCACGTTGATTACAAAGACGCTGATTTCTTATTACAATTCGTAAACGAGCAAGGTAAAATCTTACCAAGAAGATACACCGGAACTTCTTTAAAATACCAGAGAAAAGTTTCTGCTGCAATCAAAAGAGCAAGACACCTTGCGTTACTACCATACGTAGCAGACTTATTGAAATAAGACAAAAAAATAAATAAAAGAAGGGAGCAATCTCTTCTTTTGTTGCTGAATTAATTAATAAATTCTAACGATGTGAAGAGCAACCCGGAATATAAAATCCGGAACTCCAAACTCTAAAACGGACAACAACAATGGACATTATCCTAAAAAAAGACGTAGAAAATTTAGGTCTTGAATTCGACACCGTAAGCGTAAAGCCAGGTTATGCAAGAAACTTCTTAATCCCACAAGGATACGCTCTTTTAGCAACTCCTAAAAACAAAGCAGCTCTTGAAGCTACTTTAGAAGCGAGAAAAGAAGAAGAAGCTAAATTAATCGCTGCTGCAAACGCTGTAGTTGAACAATTGAAAAAAACTTCTATTACGATTCCTGCAAAAGTAGGTTCTGGTGATAAATTATTCGGATCTATCAACAATGCAGATCTTTCTGCAGCTCTTGAAAAAGCTGGAGTTTCTGTAGAGAAGAAATACATCAAAATCCCAGGAAACACGATTAAAAGAACTGGTAAAGTAACTGCTAACATCAGACTTCACAGAAATGTAGAATACAATTTCGAATTCGATATCGTATCTGATGCACCGGTTGAAGCTGCTCCTGCTAAAAAGGAAGAAGCTAAATCTGAAGAAGCTTAATCAATTAAGACTTTTACAATACAAAACCACTTCATTACGGAGTGGTTTTTTTTGTATAAGTAATTAACAGGTTGCGATTTGGAAATAAATATTAAAATTATAGTATCTATAAACCAAAAAGACCGGAAAATTTCCGGCCTTTTTCTATGATTTATTTGGAATCCATTTGTTGAAAAACTCTTTTACTTTTTCAAGGCTATACCCTTTTCCTTCTTCCAGTACGTCGCTTTGCTGAACATGAATCATTTTTCCGTTCTTATCAAGAATAATGAAAACAGGATAACCGAATTTTTCTCCGGGATTTCCGTACGCTGCAAAAACTTTTTCATTTTTATTATCAGGAGAGTAATTCAGGTGATAATATTCGTAGTTTTTATCAACAATGGATTTTAGTTCAGGGGTTATCTGCACAAACTGGTTGAATCTCAGACACCAGATACACCAGTTCCCTCCTGCCTGGATCATGATATTTTTTTTCTCTTTTTTGGCTTTGGCAATAAGGTTCTGAATATCTTTTTCAGCATCAGCTTTCGGATCATACGGCTTTGGTAATTTAGCCTTTTCTTCCGCAGCTTTCTTTTTGGCATCCAGCTCAGAATGATCAGTCTTTACCAGCAGTGCCTTTTCATCATTCTTCCTTTCTTCTGTCGGCTTTATATTTTGGGAAAAAGCAAATAAGCTCAATCCTAAAAAACCTATTAATGATAATTTTTTCATACTTTAAAATTAAAAAAACATGAGTATTTGCCTGCAAAGATACAACCATATTTTTATTATCCGTAAATTTGCCTGTTTTATGAATTTTCTGATCAAAATATTAAACTTAATTTCCAAGCTGCCACTGAAAATCTTATATGTTTTTTCAGATATTATATTCTTTCTGAATTATTATATGGTAGGTTACCGAAAAAATGTAATCACAAAGAATCTTAAAAACTCCTTTCCCGAAAAATCAGATGATGAGATAAAAAAAATCAGGAAAAAATTTTACCGTAATTTCTCCGATTATCTGGTGGAAACCATTAAATCTTTCGGTATTTCGGAAACGGAATCAAGAGTAAGGATGCAACATATCAACCAGGAGGTTTTTCATGAAGCGAAAGAAGAAGGAAAAAACATTATTTTACTGGCAGGACACGTCTTCAACTGGGAATGGATCAATGCTTTGGCGAAGATAATTCCACAGGATCATTGTCATCCTGTGTACAGAAAGGTAAACAGTGACTTCTGGGAAAACCAGATGAAAAGCGTCAGGAATAAATTCGGAAATGAAGCACTGGAAGCCAAAGAAGTAATCCTTAACATTGTAAGGTCTAAAAATGACGGAAGTTCGGCATATATGTTTGTAGCAGATCAGACTCCGCATTCATCACATATCACGTACGGCCTGGAATTCCTAAACCAAAGAACTCCTGTTTTCACAGGCTACGACAGGCTTGCAACGAAAATGGACCTTGCCTTCATCTACTGTGAAATGAAAAAAGTGAAACGCGGATTCTATCAGGTAAATTACCACAGAATCTATCCGGATGGAGAAAAATTTGTGGAACATGAAGTCATTAAAAAATTCCATAAATTATTAGAAAATACCATAAATAAACGTCCCGACAATTACCTTTGGTCACACAGAAAATGGAAGTACCAGGATTCCATTAAAAATTTTGATTCAGATAAAAACAAGATTGATGCATAAAAAATTAGCAGTTGTCATACTAAACTGGAATGGGAAATCATGGCTGGAGAAATTTCTTCCAAGCGTAGTCCGCTTTTCTCAAAAATCTGATATTTATGTGATTGATAATCTTTCTACCGATGACTCCATTTATTTTCTGATGAATTATTTTCCGGAGGTAAAGATTATTAAAAATGATAAAAATTACGGCTTTGCAGGCGGTTATAATGAAGGGTTAAAGCATATTGACAACGAAATATACTGCCTTCTGAATTCTGATGTGGAAGTAACTGAAAACTGGGCAGAGCCAGTACTGGAACTGCTGGAAAAAAATCCTGAAATTGCAGCGGTACAGCCAAAAATTTTATCCCACGATAAAAAAAATTATTTTGAATTTGCAGGTGCTGCCGGAGGCCTGATTGATAATTTAGGATATCCTTATTGCAGGGGACGCATTTTCGATGATACTGAAGAAGATCGCGGACAATACAATGATGAAGCTGAAATTTTCTGGGCTTCAGGATGCTGCTTGTTTATCCGTTCTAAAGATTTTTGGGAACAAAGAGGTTTTGATGAGCGGTTTTTTGCCCATCAGGAAGAAATTGATCTCTGCTGGAGACTGATTAATTCGGGGAAAAAGATTTATTACACCGGAAAATCCGAAGTTTTTCACGTTGGCGGCGGAACTCTGAATAAGCAAAGCGCAAAAAAAACGTTTCTTAATATGAGAAATAATCTTGTCATGCTGCTGAAAAATTTACCCTTCCCGAATTTAGTTGCCGTACTATTTTCAAGACTTTGTCTCGACGGATTGGCTGCAATATATTTTGGCTATAAATATGGAATATCCCATTTTTGGGCTGTAGGAAGAGCACATTTTGCTTTTTATACTCTTATACCGGGAACATGGAAAAGACGGCAGAAACATCAGAAACATCAATTCTATCAATCTAAATGGTTGATTTTTAAACATTTTTTAAAATGAAAACAATTTCATTATTCTTTTTATTACTTTTCTTTCAGCTGGGATTTTCGCAGAAAAGCGGATGGTCTGCTATTGATAAGAACTACAGCATTAAAATCATATCAGAAAAAAGTACTGAAGCTGTAAAAGATGCAGATCCGGTAAAAGTTATGATTTTTTCATTCCGTAATCTTATTGACAATATTGATCTGGAAAAAGAAAAACCAGTGTCTGAAAAAGACCTGTCTTTTAAAGATATCCGTGATAAAGTTGATAAAAAAGGTAAGATTAATTTCAAAAAAGGCTCTGTCTATCTGGTAAGAGCTCAGGAAGGTTTCAACGGCGGTAGATTCCGGATTGCAATCAGCAAAAATGCCGATAAAAAAGCAGTAGATAATTTAAATCAATACCTCACTGAAAAAATTACGCATGGAAGCATCCTGAAAGAAACTATTGATACTCCTGAAAGTAAAAATGTGATTAAAAGCTTAATTATTACGGTGAGTGATCAGGATGGCATCGACATGAACAGCCTGAAACAAAAATACAGCAGTGTTATTACGGAAATTACTAAAGTTGCAACCAATAGAAGCACGCTTTTCTTTAAAATAACAACTTAATACATATGGATTTTTGTGCAATAGATTTTGAGACCGCTACGCATGAGAGAAATTCTGCATGCGAACTCGGGGTGTGTATTGTGCAGGATTCAAAAATTGTGGAAACGAAAACATGGCTCATTAAACCACCGAGTTTCCCTTATTTTAATCCGTTTAATGTAGATGTTCACGGAATCCTGCCGGATCACGTAAAAGATGCTCCTACTTTTGATGAGATCTGGTATGAAGTAGAAGAAATGATGTACGGAACATTGATGATTGCACACAATGCAGGATTTGATGCCGGTGTATTACGAGGCTGCCTCAATCATTATGGAATATTTCCTCCGAAATTAAGTTATTTATGCAGCATTCAGCTCGCTAAAAAATCATGGAACTATCTTCCCCGATACGGGCTGAAGCATCTTGCGGAGTATCATCAACTGAGCTTTAACCATCACAGAGCCGGTGATGATGCGGAGGTTTGTGCAAAAATATCTTTGCTTGCTTTTGAGAAATTATTTCTCAGCAGTAATGAAGAAATTTCAGATTATATGAAACTAAAGATTAAAAAACTTTAATTTAATCTTTAATTATTTTGAAAGTAGTATTAATTCCAAAATACAGAATTAATTTCCGAATTGCGGAATTTTTAATTGCTTAACACTTCCGACAACAGATTAAATTTCGGTATATCAATTTCAAAATTTTCCTGGGTTTCCATATTTCTCACCAGATATTTTCCGCTCATATTCCCTACTCCGGACCGAAGCATTATGTTGGAAAAATAGGCAAAATTTTCATTAACGGGAATTTCAGGAGTCAGGCCTATAACACCATCTCCGATGATTTCCGTATAACCGAATCCCACATCAAAGATCAGCCATTTTCGCTTTAAAATTTTTATCGGAAAACTTCCGTCGTTTTCGATGGTAATGTTATACTTGAAAACATATCTGTTTTCGGATGGATAACTGTTTTTGCTATCATATTCAGGTATTACTGAAACTTTGATATTAGAGGTCATTTTCGAGAACATCATCTTGTCATTTTTTATAAAATATACAAAAATCTCGCCCTTTTTGGAGCGAGATTAAAATTTATCGTATAACTTATTTTTATACTTATAAGCCAAGCCCTTTTCTTTCGTCACCGTTCATTAAAATTCCTACCGGATTGTCGATGGCTTCTTTTACCGCAACAAGGAATCCAACAGACTCTTTTCCGTCGATAATTCTGTGGTCATAAGACATAGCAACGTACATCATCGGACGAATTACCACCTGTCCGTCAACCGCTACCGGTCTCTGGATGATGTTGTGCATCCCTAAAATAGCAGATTGTGGAGGGTTAATAATTGGTGTAGACATCATAGATCCGAATGTTCCTCCATTTGTAATGGTGAAAGTACCACCTGTCATTTCGTCCACCGTAATTTTCCCGTCTCTTACTTTTGTAGCAAGATCCTTAATGTTGGCTTCAACACTTGCAAAAGACATGTTTTCAGCGTTTCTCAATACCGGAACCATTAATCCTTTAGGACCTGAAACCGCAATTGAAATATCGCAGAAATCATAGTTTACTTTGAAATCTCCGTCGATGGATGCATTTACATCCGGATACATCTGTAATGCTCTTGTAACAGCCTTAGTAAAGAAAGACATAAAACCAAGTCCTACTCCGTGTCTCTGAGCAAATTCTTCTTTATATAATTTTCTTAATCTAAAGATTTCAGACATGTCAACTTCATTGAAAGTCGTTAACATTGCTGTTTCATTTTTAACAGAAACTAATCGCTGCGCAATTTTTCTTCTGAGAACTGAAAGTTTTGTAGTAGTGGTAGATCTTGATCCTGTAGCGGTAACCGGGTTTCCTCCTAATGCAGGAACAGCAGCGAGTTCAGCATCTGATTTTGTGATTCTTCCGTCTCTTCCGCTTCCTGAAACCTGAGCAGCATCCATGCCTTTTTCGTCAAGAATTTTTTTAGCCGCAGGAGACGGAGCACCTGTTGCATACGTTTGCGTTGCAGCAGCTGGCTGAGCAGCCGGAGCTTCCTGTTTAGCAGGTTCAGCAGCTTTCGGAGCCTCTTCCTGTTTTGGAGCTTCAGCGGCCGGAGCAGCATTTCCAGAAGGTTTTGCAGCATCCATATCAATTAAGCAAACCACTTGTCCTACCTGCACCACATCACCTTCCTCAGCTTTTAAAGTAATCACACCGCTTTCTTCAGCAGGCAATTCCAGTGTTGCTTTGTCTGAATCTACCTCGGCGATGGGTTGATCTTTCTCTACGTAATCACCATCTTTTACAAGCCAGGTTGCAATTTCAACTTCTGTAATTGATTCGCCCGGTGAAGGAACTTTCATTTCTAAAACTGACATATCGTATTTTTTATTTTTTTATTTATTATTTTTTTAGACTTTAAGAGGATAGATGAATAGATGATAGATTCTTGTACATCTTACTTATAACATCTCACCTTTCACTTTATTAAAATTAAGCTGTTACCGGTCTTTTTACCGGAGCATCGTTTCTGTCGAATACTCTGTTGATTACTGCATTCTGGTTTTTCTCAAACATTTTGTGGCTTCCCGGAGCCGGAGCACCGCTTGGAACCGGAGCAACCACCTGGATTCCCGTATCTCTGAAATTTCTCAGCATATAAGACCACGCTCCCATGTTTTCAGGTTCTTCCTGAGCCCATACAATTTCTTTCCTGTTTGAATATTTTTCGAAGATGGCTTCAATAGCGTCATTCTGTAATGGATACAATTGCTCGAATCTTACCAATGCAATATTTTCAGCATTTAATTCTTCTTTTTTAGCTAATAATTCAAAATATAGTTTTCCTGAGCAAAGCACTAATTTTTCCACTTTTTTAGGATCTGCGGAAGGATCGTCCAAGATCGGCTGGAAACTTCCGTTTGCGAAATCTTCAAGAGGAGAAACTACTTTCGGATGTCTTAACAATGATTTCGGACTCATCACGATCAATGGTTTACGGAATGGCCATTTCAATTGTCTTCTTAACAAGTGGAAATAGTTTGCCGGAGAAGTAATATTGGCAACCACCATATTTTCATTCGCACAAAGGGTAAGGAATCTTTCCAGTCTTGCAGAAGAGTGTTCCGCTCCCTGCCCTTCCGAACCGTGTGGCAACAGCATAACCAACCCATCCTGAATTTTCCATTTTTCTTCTGCAGCAGCCAAATATTGGTCTACAATAATTTGAGCCCCGTTTACGAAATCTCCGAACTGCGCTTCCCAAATGGTTAACGTATTAGGAGAAGCCATTGCATAACCGTAATCAAAACCTAGAACTCCATATTCTGAAAGGTGAGAATTGTACACATCAAATCTGCTTTCTGAAATGTGCCTTAGCGGGATATATTCTTCTTCCGTATCTTCGGTTTTTACCACGGCATGTCTATGTGAGAAAGTTCCCCTTTCTACATCTTCCCCGGAAATTCTTATGTTGTGTCCTTCCACAAGAAGCGTTGCATAAGCCAGCCATTCTCCCAAAGCCCAGTCTAAAGAATCGGCTTCAATTGCTTTAATCCTGTTTTCAAAAAGCCTTGTAATTTTGTTTAAGAACTTTTTATCAGCTGGAAGCGTAGACATTTTAATGGCCAATTCCTTCAGCTTTTCAAGATCATATTTGGTATCAACAGGCTCCTGAACCGCCCCTCTTTTAGCAATCGGGTAATTCGTCCAGTCATCTGCCATGAATAGATCCATTACATTTTTTTCGATTTCTTTGGATGCATCGAAATTTTCATCTAAAAGTGCTTTGAATTCCGTTTCCATCTTAGCGATAACATCGTTGGACGTTATGCTGTCTTTCAGCAATTTGTCTTTATAGATTTCTCTTGGATTCGGATGTTTTGAAATAAGTTTATAAAGGTTGGGCTGTGTAAATCTTGGTTCATCCCCTTCATTGTGACCGTATTTTCTGTATCCCAGTAAATCGATATACACATCTTTACCGAATTTTGCTCTGAAATCGGCAGCAAAATGGATTGCATGAACAACTGCTTCCGCATCATCTGCATTTACATGCATTACAGGAGATTCCGTAACTTTTGCAATATCTGTACAATATGTTGAAGATCTTGCATCCATATAATTTGTTGTAAAGGAAACCTGATTATTAACAACGATATGAACCGTACCACCCGTTCTGTAACCCTCCAGTGTCATCATCTGGGCAACTTCATACGCAATACCTTGTCCGGCAATGGCACCATCTCCGTGGATTACAATGGGTAAAATTTTAGAATAATCTCCTTTGTACTTATCATCTACTTTTGCACGGCAGATTCCTTCTACAAGAGCAGCCACCGTTTCAAGGTGAGACGGGTTCGGAGTAAGGTTGATAGACACTTCTTCTCCTGAAGCTGTTTTGATTTTTTTAGATGAACCTAAATGGTATTTTACATCTCCGGAGAATACGTCTTCTTCAAATTCTTTTCCTTCAAATTCAGAGAAAATCTGCTTGTAAGATTTCCCGAAAATGTTAGTAAGGACATTCAGCCGTCCTCTGTGGGCCATTCCTAAAACAACCTCATCTACGCCTAAATGTGAAGATCTTGAAATCAACTGATCCAAAGCGGGAATTAACGTTTCGCCACCTTCGAGGGAGAATCTTTTTTGTCCGACAAATTTTGTATGAAGATAATTTTCAAATGCTACGGCCTGGTTTAATTTTAATAAAATTTCAGTTTTTTCATTTGCTGACAGGCTTGGATGGTTTTCATTAACCTGAATCCATTTTTTAATGAAATCTTTTTCATCAACGTTGTTGATGTGCATGTATTCAACCCCGATAGAATCACAGTAGATGTTTTCCAGGTGTGTGATAAGTTCCTGTAAAGTAGCCGGACCTTTCATTCCTGTTTCTACCGCACAGTTGAATTTTGTATTTAAGTCCGATTTATCCAGACCGAAGTTTTCGATATCCAAAGTCGGGCTGTAATGCCTTCTTTCTCTAACAGGGTTTGTTTTCGTAAACAGATGTCCTCTCGTTCTGTACGCTTCGATAAGGTTCACCACCTTAAATTCTTTTTTGATGTGCTCGGGAACCTCACCGTTTGATGCAGCCTGCGCTGCCTGCTGTACCCCCGGAGCAGAAGCAGCCGGAGCTTGTGTGTGCTGAATATAATCGTCTTCCCCATAATTCTCCAACGCAAAATCGAAGCCCTGAAAAAAGGCCTTCCATGATGGTTCTAAAGAGTCGGGAAATTTTAAATACTGTTGGTATAAATCCTCAATTAATTGAGAATGAGCTGCGTTTAGGAATGAAAATCTGTCCATTATTACAGTTTATCTGTTATTAAAATTTGTTTGTAGAATTAAACTTCAAATTTAATAAAAAAAACCGAGTTGGAACAGCCTGTACCTATTAAAAAAACTATAAAAGAAATAAATTTAATGAATTTATTTAAATACTGATAATGAGAGTTTCATATTGACATCGCCATCCTCCACCGGGCGTTCTAAAAAGGTCTGCCGGATGTCGCCAAAACGCATTTCATCTTTCTTGGCTTTCTGGATCAGCTGCTGAATTGCTTTTACCCTTCCTGCATAATTCCCTTTGTAATACATGATGTAGTTTTGCGTAGGAGCCTGAGTCCTGAAGCTGAAATTATTATCTGTAAGCCCGAATTTTTTAGAAAGGGGAACTCCGAGAAAATAAGAAACTTCCTTATCTTTATAATTGTCGGCATCCGTGATGAGAACCGGAAAGCCGAATTCATCTTCTTTTTTGCCCAGATCCATCGTGGTATAATTATAGATTTTGTTATAATTCATCACAATATTTTTATAGAGCGCATCCTTTTTGTTGGAGGTACTTACATTAATTCCCAACAGCAGCTTTTCATCCTCTTTTTCAACCATGAGGCTGTCATATTTTATAGCAGCCATCTGGTTGTCTTTCTCCACTTTATTTCCGAGAACATTATTGAGATTAATCATGCTTTTATCGATATTTTCGGCAAATCGATCTTCTGTCCAGAAGTTTTCGACACGTCTAAAAACGGATAATTTCGGGGTATGAACAACCCATGTGATTTTTGTTTTTTCCGGAGCCGTTGCTTTAAATTTTACATCAACAACGGTAGGACTTTCATTGTTGTCTTCAAAAAGCTGATAGCGAATGGTTCTGTTGGGATTTTCGTAGCGCAGGAACATCTCTCCGCCTGTATCGTTTTTCGGATCCTTATAACTTACAGAACTTCCCTGCCCTTCGTACGGCGTATAATAATCAATATCGATGGAACCTGAGCTGGTAAAGAAATTATTCCAGCGTGTAAAATTCTGGAGGTTATTGAATTGATTAAAGACTTTTTCTACCGGATAATTGATCTCTTTTTCTATTTTAAAATCTTTGCTTTCATCCACGAAATAATACATGGAGGCCGCATAAGCCCCGATCAGTAATAAAATAACAGCCGCTATGATTTTAAAGAAACGCATCGTACAAATGTATTGAAAATAACAAAAGTGACCAATATGATGATCACTCTGTTTTAATTTATTTAAATAAAATTGATATAAGATTTAAATTTAATAAAGTCTAATTTTAATCATGGCTTTTAAATTTTTTATCCGATGTGAGTTCCCGGTGCAATAATTGCTCCTTTTTTCACCACGATAATCCCGTCCTGAACGGAATAGGTGCCGTAATCGCCGTCACTAAGATGTTTTCCGCCAATGATGCGTACATTGTCTCCAATGTTACAGTTTTTATCCAAAATTGCTTTTTCAATGTAGCAGTATTTCCCGATTCCCATGTTAGGCTGTCCTTTTCTGTCATTAACCACAATCTCCATAGTATCCTGGTAAAAATCGGCTCCCATCACATAAGAATTTACAATGGTACTTCCTTTATCGATTCTCGTTCTGTTTCCGATGACGGAATTTTCAATTTTATCTGCCATGATGATGCACCCGTCACCAAATACTGCTTTGCTTACGTAAGAACCGTTAATTTTGGATGGCGGAAGCATTCTTGCTCTGGTATAAATTGGTGATGAAGAGAAAAGGTTAAACTGAGGAAAATCCTGACATAAATCGAGGTTCGCCTCGTAGAAAGATTCAATCGTTCCGATGTCTGTCCAGTAGCCTTCGTACTGATAGCTTAAGGTAGTATATTTGCCAATGGAATTAGGGATGATATCTTTTCCGAAATCGTCTCCTGCTCCTTCCTCAAACATTTTTTTAAGGATGGTTTTCGTAAAAATATAAATACCCATTGAAGCCAGGTATTCTTTTCCTGCGTGTTTGTTTTCTTCTGAAACTTCCGATTTCAAACCGTCTAACATATCATATCCCGGTTTTTCAACAAAAGAGGTGATATTTCCTTCATCATCAGAACTTAAAATTCCGAAACCTGTTGCATCTTTAGCGTTTACGGGAATGGTTGCAATGGTAACATCTCCCCCTTTTTCAATATGGAAATCCAGCATTTCCCTGAAATCCATCTGGTACAGCTGATCTCCCGAAAGAATTAAGATATAATCATAATCGTATTTGTCTAAATGTTTCATTGACTGGCGTACTGCGTCAGCGGTTCCCTGGTACCAGTTTTCGTTTTCAACATTCTGTTCCGCAGCAAGAATATCCACAAAACCTTTGCTGAAAATATCGAAATGATATGAGTTTTTAATGTGTGAATTTAAAGAGGCTGAATTAAATTGCGTTAAAACGAGGATTTTATTCATCCCGGAATTTAAACAGTTGGATATAGGAATATCTACCAGCCTGTATTTTCCGGCAATGGGAACAGCGGGTTTAGATCTCGTATACGTTAACGGGAACAGCCTTGTTCCTCTACCTCCTCCTAAAACAATGGAAATTACATTGCGATTCATAAGTTATTTTGCGTTTTATTTTATTAAGTTTATTCTAAATTTCAGATGCTTCCGAAAGTTAATTTTTATATAAAGCTATATATTTTTCCGCTGACTTTTCCCAGGAGAAATCGAAATTCATATTGGCATGAATGAGATTCTCCATCACGTCCTTTTGATTATAAAGCATTAAGGCCCTGTTCATAGCATGAATAACGTCATCTACTCCGGGATAGGTAAAATTAATCCCTGCTCCACCCGTTGAAATATCGGCTACCGTATCTCTCAGGCCTCCTGTATAGCGTACAATGGGCACAGTTCCGTATCTCATGGAATACATCTGGTTGAGACCGCACGGTTCTACCCTTGAAGGCATAAGCAAAAAATCAGCCGAAGCGTAAATTTTATGGGAAAGATGTTCTTTATATCCTACATCTAAAGCAAAATTGGTATACGTATAGTCGTATTCTTTAAGCTTATTTTCAATATAGCTGTTACCGGAACCCAAAACCATGATATTCAATGCGCCATAGCTTTGCTTAATGCTTCTCCAGACAATATCCGGAAGCAGATCTGCACCTTTTTCCGTGGCAAATCTTCCGATAAATGCAAAAAACGGAAGTTCCGGCTTCAGCCCGTATTCTTTACAAAGCTTTTCCTTACCTTTCTTTTTCTGTTCAACAGCATTTTTAATGTTAAAATTAAAATCCAGCATCGGGTCGGTTTCCGGGTTCCAGACTTCGGTATCAATCCCATTGATAATTCCGTATGCTTTTCCGAATTCATCCCTTATCAGACTTTCGAGGCCCCGGAAGCTTACATACAGCTCTTCAAGATACCCCTGTGAAACTGTTGTAAAGGCATTCGCACATTTGATCATGCTTGCCAAAGGATTAATCAGTCCGTTCCAATCCATTAATCCCCATTTATACTGATCAAAAGACGGAAGATACCTTGCCATTTCCCAGCTCATCATTCCCTGATATTCGCCGTTATGAATGGTTGCTATGGTTTTTACGCCTTTCAGGGGAGAAAATTCCGGACAATATTCAATCATAAAAGGAACCAAACCTGTATGATAATCATGACAGTGTAAAACATCCGGACGGATTTTCATTGCACTCAGCCAGTGAAGAACGCCGTGCTGAAAACCTATAAACTGAAAATTTTCGTCCTGATAGCCGTAAGGGTTGTCTCTGTCTAAAAGTCCGGGAATTTTTACCATATACAGCTCGAATCCCAAAACATTTGATTTCTCCTTTAAAACCTGCACCTGAAGCATATTTCCTCCCTGGTGAATGAAGCCATCAAAAACTATGTCAAACTCATGATCGTAAACGAAAGATTTGTTGTACCAGGGCATAACAACCTTCGCATCAATATCTTTAATTTTATTCTGATATTTCGGCAAAGCACCCACTACATCAGCCAAACCTCCTACTTTTGCTACCGGATAACATTCCGTACTTAGATGATAAATTACCATTTTCTATATTATTATCTTTTGTGGTGTTTAATTCTATTCTGTTTGTATTGCTTGTCTTTTCTCTTTAAAATAATCCCTGACAGCGGAGGAAGATTAAGGCTTATAGATTTCTGATGACCCATAAATTCCTCATACTGTTCATTAAAAATGTCTGCTCTTACGCCGCTTCCTGCATACTGCTCATCATCCGAATTGAAGATAACTTCCCAGTGACTTCCCGCGGTTACACCAATTTTATAATCAATAACCCTCGGGGTAAGGTTGAGAATTGCCATACAGGAATCATCTTTTCGCTGACCTTTTCTGAGATAAATAAAGACCGAATTATCCGCATCATCAGCCTGTACCCATTCAAAACCTTGCGGCGAGAACTGATTCTCGTAGAAAGCCGTTTCGTTCCTGTAGATATGATTAAGATCTTTAACCATTTTCTGCAATCCTTTATGAACTGGATATGCAAGCAAATGCCAGTCCAGACTTTTCTTAAAATTCCATTCACTGGTCTGTCCGAATTCATCTCCCATAAATAAAAGCTTGGCTCCAGGATGGGTAAACATGTAAACATACAGCGCACGAAGGTTGGCAAATTTCTGCCATTCGTCACCAAACATCTTGTAAATCAGGCTTGCTTTGCCATGAACTACCTCATCGTGAGACAAAGGCATCATATAATTTTCATTATACATGTACATGGAAGCAAAAGTGAGCTTGTGATGATGAAATTTTCTGGCAATAGGATCTTTTTTAAAATAATCCAAGGTATCGTGCATCCAGCCCATCATCCATTTCATCCCGAAACCTACGCCTCCGCTGTGAACAGGTTTGGTGAGTAAAGGAAAATCTGAACTTTCTTCTGCAATGGTGATAATACTATCTCCGAATTCTTTGTATACAGCAGTATTAAATTCCTGCAAAAAAGTTTTAGCCTCAAGATTTACGTTTCCTCCGAAGATATTCGGTTCCCATTCCCCTTCATTTCTTGAATAATCAAGATGAAGCATGGAAGTTACCGCATCCACACGGAGTCCGTCTGCATGATACCGTTCCAGCCAGAACATGGCATTTGAAATTAAAAAAGATTTTACTTCATTTCTTCCGTAGTTGAAAATGTATGATTTCCAGTCGGGATGAAAACCTTTTCGCGGATCTTCATGCTCATACAGATAAGAACCGTCAAACCGATGCAGTCCGTTGGCATCACCAGGAAAGTGGGACGGAACCCAGTCAAGAATCACACCTATATCATTGCGATGAAGCTCATCAATCAGGAACATCAGATCCTGAGGTGAACCGAAACGCGAAGTCGCTGCAAAAAAACCTGTGATCTGGTAGCCCCAGCTCGGATCGTACGGATATTCCATAACAGGCATGAACTCCACATGCGTGAATTCCATTTCTTTGATATAGGGAACCAGTCTTTCGGCTATGTCACGATAATTTAAAAATCTTTCCGGGTCATCTTCATTTCTTATCCAGGAACCGATATGAAGCTCGTAGACGGAAAGTGGCGCTTTAAGAGTGTTCTTTTTCCAGCGGTTTTCCATCCATTCTTTATCATTCCATTCATACCATGTAGTGGAAACCAGCGAAGCCGCCTGGAGATTCTGCTCCCAGCTTAATGCATAAGGATCACTTTTTTCCAGAATCTCTCCTCTGGCTGTTTCTACGGCGTATTTATACAACGTTCCCCAGGTAAGCCCGGCAATGAAACCTTCCCAGATTCCTGAGCCATCCCATCGCGGGAAAAGGATATGGTCTTTAGAATTCCAGCTGTTAAAATTCCCAATTACTGAAACTTTTTGGGCATTAGGTGCCCACACCGAAAAGTAAACGCCCTGTATTCCGTCTTTTTCAGCAGAATGCGCCCCGAATTTATCATACAGCTTATAATGTTTACCTTCTTTAAAAAGATAAATATCATGATCCGTAAAAATGGTGTATGTTTTAACCGAATTCATCACGGTTTAAGTTTAAATTTTATTATTTTTCTGAAAGTACTAAAAATATCAGAAAGAAAGGTTAAGTATTGTTGAAGAATTTATTATGTTAATTACATTTTATTCTTGTTCTTATCAAAGATAGAGCTTTTTGAGGAGTATAAGTTCATTTTAAAAATAATTTGCCATAAAAAGATTTTATTATAAATTTATCTTTGAATTGTTAAACACACATGGATGAGATTTGAACTCCGTACCGAAGAGCATGATGAAAGAAATATCTACATTACCGGAAATTTCAACAGCTGGAACCCGAAAGATGAACAATACCGGCTCAAACAACTGAATCCCCGAACCTATTGTATAGATATCGGCGATGAATTCCTGCCTGAATTAATAGAATACAAATTCACAAAAGGCGGATGGGAAAATGTGGAACTCGACCGACACGGAAATATTACGCCCAACAGAAAGATCCATAAATCAGAGGCTAATACTTTTGATCTGGTACAAAAATGGAGGCTCAATTGGGGGCCTTTTAAAAAAGAGTTTTTCCCCATTGCGGAAGTTATTTCCGAAGCGTTTTATATCCCCCAGCTGGAGCGCCACAGAAAAGTGTGGGCACTTCTTCCCTACGATTATTATGTATCCGGCAAAAGTTACCCGGTTCTTTACCTTCAGGACGCTCAAAATCTGTTTAATGAAGGAAGCGATTACGGAAACTGGGAAATTGATAAGAAACTTTCCCTGCTTACGGAATACGGCCGTGGAGACATCATCATCATCGCTATTGAACACGGCAGTGAAGACCGGATAAAGGAATATATTTTTGATAATGACCATGTTGCAAATGGCTCTGAAGGCAAGAAATACATCCGCTTCATTACCGATACGCTTAAACCTTTTGTTGATGAGCATTACCGCACTAAAAAAGACCGGGAAAATACCGGAATCGGGGGAAGTTCTCTTGGAGCCCTGATCAGTATTTACAGTGGTTTCCTTTATCCTGAAGTATATTCCAAACTGCTGATTTTTTCTCCATCCTTATGGGTAGAACCTAATAACAATTTTCCCATGATGAATTTCAGGACTCCTTTCACCATGAAAATTTATTTATATGGCGGAGGTAAAGAAGGTTCTAAAATGGTGAAAAGAATTCATATTTTCGAGGAATATCTCAAACAATGGGAAAAGAAAAACCTTTTTGATTTTGAACTCAGAACGAGTATCAATCCGGAAGGTACACACAATGAATTTCACTGGTCTCAGGAGTTCCCGAGAGCTATCGAATGGCTGTATTACAACAGCAAAGAAAATCCTGCCGAAGTAAAACCGCAACAAAAAAGCATTAAAAATTAAATTATGAAACTTGTTAATAAAAAAATAAAAAATTACGCCCAGATATTTCATCTTTTTACGGAAGAAGAATGGATCAGAACTTCTAAAAATTTCAATAAAAATATTGCCGGTTTTTTCACAGGCAAAAAGAATGAAGTTTTCATCAATGTTCAGGATGAAGGAATTGCCTACTTCATTGGCTTAGGCAAGGCAGATTCGCCACTCTTTGAAGCACAGCAGATCGCTGTTAAATTTTCTCAGACTTACAGAGAAAGGCTCATGGCAGTTCCAACGCTTGTTGTCGCAGATTTTATGACGGAAAAACAGTTTGAAGAATTCGTAAAAGGACTTCTATTGGGAACATATCGTTATCCTTTTGAGAAAACCCATGCCTTCTGGAATTCTAAATTTGAGCTTCATTTTGAAAATGTAAGTCAGAAAAAACTGGATGTTATCGGCAGGAAATCGGAAGCTTTGAGCAACGGACAAATTGCGTGTCAGGAATGGCTGAACAAACCTGCCAATTTAAAAAAACCGGATACTTTAAGTTTATATCTAAAGAATTTATCCAAAAAATACAATTTAAAATATACTGTTTTCAACAGAAAAAAATGTGAAGAATTGGGACTGGGAGCATATCTTTCGGTAAACCAGGGAAGCGCTTATGATGCTGCTTTTACGATTATTGAATATAAAACAGAATCGAAAAATGCCAAAACATTCGGGTTTGTAGGAAAATGTGTGCTTTTCGACACGGGCGGAATTTCTTTGAAAAATCCAGACAATATGCACTATATGAAATCAGATATGGGAGGTGCAACCGCAGTTCTGGGAACTTTAATTTACGCCGCAGAAATGCAGCTTCCGGTAAATATTATTGCCATTCTTCCGATAACTGACAATGCAATTTCTGAAAATGCTTTCCTTCCGAGTGATGTCATTACCGCTTACAATGGAAAAACTATTGAAGTATTGAACACCGATGCAGAAGGAAGAATGATTCTCGCAGACGGCCTTTCTTATATCGCCAAAAATTATAAAACAGATATTCTCATTGATATTGCCACATTAACGGGCAGCTCGGTAAGAATGTTCGGCGATACCTGCGGAGCAATCTTTTCCAATAATGAAGACCTGAAAAACCTTCTTCTAAAAACCGGCGACAAAACCAATCAGCGATTATGGAACCTTCCGCTTTGGGATATCTGGAAAGATGACATCCGTTCTGATGTTGCCGATCTTAAAAACATATCCATGAAACCCATCGGAGACTGTATTGTTGCTGCTAAATTCCTGGAGCAGTTCACTGAAAACCATCCTAAATGGGCACATCTTGATATTGCAGGAGTGGCTTTCGGAAACGTAGGATACGCCAAAGAAAAGGCAGCAACCGGCTTTGGAGTGCAATTAATGGCGGATTTAATCGAAAATTATCACTAAAAATTAGTTTATTACAAAAATTCTCTGTATAATTGATAGAATTTTCAAAAGTTCACTTTATTTTAATTTTTAATAGTAAATAATCAAATAAAAACAACTTTTACTTTTGAAAATTCATCAGAAACTAAAAAACATTATATGGAGAAGAAAACAATAGTATGTATTTCGTGCTATTATAAGGGGTATGACTTCATGGATGAAATGAAAAACCTCGGGAATAAGGTGATTTTGGTAACTTCAGAAAATCTGAAGGAAAAAAACTGGCCCTGGCATGCTATCGATGAGGTTTTTTATATGCCCGAAATACAACCTTCCGTATGGAATCTCGATCATCTTATCCAAGGCTTCTCTTACCTGATGCAGACGAGAAAAGTTGACGCTGTTGTCGCCCTTGACGATTACGATGTAGAAAAAGCTGCCCTCATCCGAGAGACATTTCGTATTCCCGGGATGGGACAAACCACGCACCGTTATTTCAGAGACAAGCTGGCGATGAGGCAGAAAGCAAAGAACTCGGGAATCAATGTTCCTGAATTTACAGCTGTTTTCAACAATGATGAGGTGAATAATTTTGTTGATAAAGTTTCTCCTCCTTGGGTATTAAAACCCCGATCCGAAGCATCCGCTTCAGGTATCAAAAAACTGGCCTCCAAAGAAGAACTCTGGGAAGAACTCAACAAACTCGGAGAAGAACGCCATTTATTCTTACTGGAAAGTTTTAAGCCCGGTGATGTGTATCATGTTGACAGCCTTACCTTTAATAAGGAAACCGTTTTTACTTCCGCTTCAAAATATTTAGCCCCGCCTATGCAGGTTTCTCATGAAGGCGGTGTTTTCAGAACAAAAACCCTGGGAAGATACTCCGATGAATTTAAAGCGCTGGAAGCTGCCAATATAAAAGTTCATTCAAGCTTCGGTCTTATGCATGGGGCAACGCATACAGAATTTATAAAAAGTAATGAAGACGGCAGATATTATTTTCTGGAAACCTCTTCACGTGTAGGAGGTGCTCATATTCCGGATCTGGTGGAAGCTTCAAGCAGCATCAATATCTGGAGAGAATGGGCAAAAATTGAGGATGCATTGCTGAAAAACAAAAGCTATGAAATTTCAAAACCTACAGGATATTACTCCGGGTTAATCATTGCTTTGATTAAAGATAAAGATCCCGACTACAGCAAGTTCGCAAGTCCTGAAACCATTAAATTTCTGCCTATTGAACATCATGTAGGAATTGTTTATAAATCCAGCGATCCGGTTGTTGTTCAGGAAAGACTGGACAGGGCTGCCGAAAAAATTCTTGCAGAAATGCTGAATATTCTTCCGCCTAAAAGTAAACCGACAAGCTGATGAAATAGTAAAAAGTTAGAAGTTAGAAGTTAGAAGTTAGAAGTTAGAAGTTAGAAGTTAGAAGTTAACAAAAGTACTGATAATCACACTTATCATTCATAAATCATCATTTATAATAAAATATGCCGCAGATAGAACATACAGATTATTATTCACATATATTGGGTACAAGCCTTAAAGTGGAAGTTACAGGACATTACGGCTATCCGATCATTATGTTCCCAACATCACAGGGACTTTATACACAAAATCATGATTTTCATCTCAACGGGAGCATTAACTGGTTTGTTGAACAGGGGAAAGTTAAGCTTTATAATATCCAGACCATCGACAGCTGGAGTTTTTACGATGATAATATCTCACCGCAGCAAAGGATCAAAAATTATGAAAGGTACGTTCAGTTTCTGATCAGGGAATTTGTGCCGTACATCCAGAAGATTCATAAAACCCATCGCGTTGCAGTGGCCGGCGCAAGCTTTGGAGGTTATCATGCGGCCAATTTTGCGTTTAGATTTCCGGATGTTGTCTCGCATTTGTTCTGCCTTTCGGGGGCATTCAGTATCAGAAATTTTATGGACGGTTATTCCGATGAATTGGTGTACTTCAATTGTCCGAGAGAATTTGTAAGAAATGACGAGGCATGGAAATACAAACACATGCATATTGTTCTGAGCACTTCGGATCAGGATATATGCAGGGATAAAAATTTGGAAATGGCAGAAATTCTGCGTTCAAAGGGAATTGATTTCTGGTACGACGAAAGAAAGTGGATCAATCACGATTGGCCGTTGTGGAGAATGGTTTTCCCGACATTTATCGGAGCATTTTTCTCTTAAAATTTAAAATACAGATTAACAAAATTAAAAATACATTATGGTTAAAAAAGTTGGAATACTATTCGGCATGGAAGATACTTTTCCCTGGGCATTTATTGACAAGGTAAATGAGCTCGGCAAAGGCGAAATTGTTGCAGAACCGGTGAGTATCGATAAACTTGAACAAGGCGCAGATTACGGGTATGCCGTAATTATTGACAGAATTTCTCAGGATGTACCATTTTACAGAGCTTATCTTAAAAATGCAGCATTAAATGGGACATACGTTATCAATAACCCTTTTTGGTGGAGCGCTGATGAAAAGTTTTTCAATAATGCTTTAATGACAAAACTTGGAATTCCGCTTCCTAAAACTGTTTTGCTTCCCTCTTACGAAAGACCTGAGAATACTTCGGAAACTTCGTTCAGAAATTTAAAATTCCCTCACGATTGGGATTATATTTTTAATTATGTAGGCTTCCCTGCTTACATGAAACCTCATGATGGCGGAGGCTGGAGAAATGTCTATCGGGTTGAAAGTGCTGAAGATCTTTGGGCAAAGCATTCTGAAACGGAACAGCTGGTCATGATGGTACAGGAAGAAATCATTTTTGATGATTATTACAGAGTGTACTGTCTGGGTAAAAAATATGTTCATATTATGCCGTATGAACCCAGAAATGCTCATCATTTACGATATGCAACCACCCATAAAACCCAGGGTGAAGAACTGGAAAAATTATTGAAAACCATTCATGATTACACCATCAAAATGAACGAAGCATTAGGATACGATTTCAATACGGTAGAATTTGCTGTACGAGATGGAATTCCATACGCCATTGACTTCTGCAATCCGGCTCCGGATGCCGACAGGAACTCTGTTGGCGAAGAAAATTTTGCATGGATTGTAGAACATGCCGCAAAACTTGCCGTAGAAAAAGCCAAAGAATATTTTCCGGGAAAACCGAATATTTCCTGGGGTAGCTTTGTAAAAGATTCTGTACAATAAAAACATCCAAATAAAACACGAAAAAAAATGCATCAATTTACTATCGGGATAGAAGAAGAATATCAAATCATTGATGTTGAGAGCCGCGACCTGGTTTCTCATGTTTCGAAAATTATCGAAGGCGGAAAAGCTGTGTTAAGTGAAAACTTAAAGCACGAAATGCACGAATCCATGATCGAAATGGAAACGGGAATCTGCCAGAATATTCAGGAAGCCAAAGCGGAATTAACCAACCTGAGAAGGCATCTTATTAAAATAGCCCATGAACAGGGACTTCGTGTTTCCGGAGGCGGAACACACCCTTTTTCAAATTGGGAACACAATACCATCACCAACGGCGAACGATACATTAAAATTGTTGATGACATGGGCGATGTAGCGCGTGGCAATCTCATTTTTGGACTGCACGTTCACATCGGAATTCCTAACCGTGAAGAAGGCGTGAGAATCCAGAATGTAATGCGGTATTTTCTCCCGCACGTTTACGCACTGTCTACCAATTCACCATTTTGGATCGGCAGAAATACCGGCTTTAAGTCTTACAGACAGGAAATTTTCGTCAAATTTCCAAGAACCGGGATTCCGAGCTTTTTCAATTCCCTGGCTGAGTTCGACAGCTATGTGGATCTCCTGGTGAAAACAGGAACCATCGACAACGCCAAAAAAATCTGGTGGGATCTTCGGGTTCATCCGTTCTACCCTACCATTGAATTCAGGATCTGCGATATGCCGTTAAGAATAGATGAAACCGTTTGCCTGGCCGCAATCATGCAGTCTCTGGTGGCAAAAATCTATAAACTTCACCAGCAGAATTTAAGCTTCAGAAGCTATAGAAGATTATTGCTGAATGAAAATAAATGGAGAGCCTCTAAAAGCGGAATTGAAGCGCATCTCATTGATTTTGGCAAAGAAGAATCAGTACCCTATCCTCTTCTTTTGAAAGAACTTCTTGAATTTATTGATGATGTTGTAGACGATTTGGGATGCCGGAAGGAAGTGGAATACGCCTGGACGATTCTGGAAAACGGAACCGGTGCAGACCGCCAGCTCAGGATATTTAATGAAACCGGCGATCTTAAGAAAGTTGTTGATTACATGATCTCCGAAACAGAATACGGCATCACCCACGGAGAATCTATACATTCATAATATTTGATACATTTGTATAAAATTTAGAGTAGTATGAATGATATTCGAATCGCTTTGCTGGATATGAACAACAATCAGGTAAACCAGGGATTTAAAAACATTAAAGAAATTTCTGAAGCTTTCAGGCAAAGCTCTAAAGGGGAAAATGTAAGCATTACAACATTTGATGTAAGATTTAAAAATGAAATTCCCGATATTAAAGATTTCGACATATTTATTTCTTCCGGAGGGCCCGGAAACCCACACCGTGAAGGATTTGAATGGGAAGATCGATTCAGTAATTTTTTAGATTCGGTTTTCAGCCACAACCAGATCAGCCAGGAAAAGAAATATCTTTTTTTGATCTGCCATTCTTTTCAGCTGGCAAGCATTCATTGGAAATTGGGGAATATCTGTAAAAGAAAATCATACTCCTTCGGCGTTATGCCTATTCATAAAACAGAAGAAGGTGAAGAAGAATTTTTATTTAGAACGCTTCCGGAACCTTTCTACGCAGTGGATTCCCGTGCTTATCAGTTTATTGAGCCGGATTATGAACGGCTTGAAGAGTTTGGAATGAAAATTACGGCGATTGAAAAATTCCGCCCTCATATTGATCTTGAAAGAGCGGTAATGGCTGTACGGTTTTCCGACGAAATATTTGGGACACAGTTTCATCCTGAAGCCAATCCTGAAGGAATGATCGAAAACCTGAAAGATGAAAAAAACAAACTCGCAATGATCGAAAATTTCGGAATGGAAAAGTATCTGGAAACGATAGAAAGAATTGATGATGAAGATAAAATTACCCTTACGCAGTCTCAGATCTTACCAAGATTTTTACATCAGGCCAAACAAAATATTATCAGCAGAAGCAATGTTCTGATTTAGTAAAATAAATTTAATACAATAACATAATCGGACGGTATTGTCCGATTTTTTTTAAATCACAAAAGAAAAAGGATTATGATTTCAAAATACCGAAAGCAATTTAATCAGGAATTCTCACAGGAAAAATATGCTCAACTTAAAGAATATTTAAAGCAAAAAAGCGGACTGGAACCGGCATTCAGGATTTCTGAAAGCCCTCTCTTCCTTACCAAAGATTTTGAAGCTAAACTGATTGATGCCAGCGAAAGTATTATCAATCAGATAAAAGCTTTATCACCGGATATTTTACAAAAGGCAGTCCCGGACAATTGCAGAGTACCGAACGATACCGAAAAACCGCATTTTTTCACCATAGATTTCGGAATCTGCAAAAATGAATACGGAGAAGTTGAACCTCAATTAATTGAGCTCCAGGCTTTCCCTTCTTTATATGCCTTTCAAAAAGTTTTTGAGGATGCGTTCTGTGAAATTTATCCTTTTCTTTCTGAATTAAGAAATACAATTTCTCCGGAAGATTTTAAAAATCATCTTCAAGGCCTTATTGTCGGAGAAGAAAATCCTGAGCATGTTATCCTTCTGGAAATTTATCCTGAAAAACAGAAAACCGCAATTGATTTCGTACTGACAGAACAATTGCTGGGCATAAAAACAGTATGCCTTACTAAAGTAAAAAAGAACGGAAGAAAACTGTACTATGAGAATAATGGAGAATTAACCGAAATCAAAAGGATTTACAATCGTGTTATTTTTGATGAATTAGACCGGATTCCTAACCTCAATACTGAATTTGATTTCCGTGAAGATATTGATGTAAAATGGATTACTCATCCCAACTGGTTTTTTAAAATTTCCAAATTTTTACTCCCGCTTCTGCAGCATCAATTTGTTCCAAAAAGCTATTTCCTGCATGAATTTCCTGAAACAGAGGATTTGAAAAATTTTGTGTTAAAGCCTTTGTTTTCTTTTGCCGGAAGCGGAGTTAATTTAAATCCTACGAAAGAAATTACGGATGCCATTGAAGATAAACAAAACTACATCCTGCAGAGAAAAGTAGACTACGCTCCTATTTTTGAGGATATCAACGGAGATTTTTCAAAAGCAGAGATTCGTTTGTTGTATATTTGGCCTGAAAATAACGATCACCCGATTCTGATGGAAAATCTGGCAAGAATGACCAAAGCTGCGATGGTAAACGTCGATTTTAATAAAAAAGATGCCATCTGGATCGGAAGCTCGAATGCTTTTTTTGCGGAGGAATAATTTAAACAACTAATATACATGGAAAACACTTCAGCTTTTGAAGAATTTGAAAAGAATGGAACATTAAAAAGAAGAAGAAACCTCTTACCATTATGGATTAAAATATTTTTATGGCTCTTCCTGATCGGTGGTGCACTATGTGTATCTTTTTTAATCTTCGGTGTTTTTTCAAGCAAAATCGATTTGTCATTGTACGGAATTGATGCACAGCATCCTTATACAGTTCCTGGATTAATCGTGAGTTTTTTGTTTATTTATAAGGGAATTGTGGCGTTTGGATTATGGTTTGAGGAAACATGGGCTCCGCTGGCGGCTATTATTGATGCAATCATCGGTATTGCGGTTTGTATTGTAATGATGATACTTCCTTTTATATTTCCCGATCATCTTTCTTTCACTCTGAGATTAGAGTTGATTCCTTTGTATTTCTATTTAGTAAAAATGCGTCAGATCAAAGAGATCTGGGAGAAATTATAGAATGTTTCAAAATCGTGAAAGAGTTTCGGGGGGGGCTTCGATGC
>NZ_JAYLAA010000052.1:0-14445 GCF_035819015.1 Chryseobacterium salviniae
ATTTTCTTTGGTTCGGGGGGCGCGGCTTCGCCGCGCCGCCGTAACCAAAGAAAATAGCGAGTAGCGAAAGCAGGTTCCCGACTCCTAAAAATCTGTATTATAAAAACTTCTAACTTCCCACATTTTCACTATTTTTGCAAATTCAGACGTTAAAATTATGGCAAAGCAAGAAGATGTTTTCAAGAAAGTGATTTCTCACGCTAAAGAATATGGTTTTATTTTCCCTTCGAGTGAGATCTACGATGGTTTATCCGCTGTTTACGATTATGGACAGAACGGTGCCGAACTCAAAAACAACATCAAGCAGTACTGGTGGAAAGCCATGGTGCAGCTTAATGAAAATATTGTGGGCATTGATTCAGCAATCCTGATGCATCCTACCACATGGAAAGCATCGGGCCACGTAGACGCTTTTAACGATCCGTTGATTGACAATAAAGATTCTAAAAAACGTTTCAGAGCGGACGTTTTAGTAGAAGATTACTGCGCTAAAATTGAGGATAAAGAAAACAAAGAAATTGAAAAAGCAGCCAAAAGATTCGGAGAGGCTTTTGATAAAGACCAGTTTGTGGCCACGAACCCGAAAGTTTTGGAATATAGAGCAAAGAGAGAAGCTATTCTTTCAAGGCTGGCAAAATCGCTGGAAAATGAAGACCTTGCTGATGTAAAAGCCTTGATTGAAGAGCTGGAAATTGCTGATCCGGATACGGGTTCTAAAAACTGGACGGAAGTACGACAGTTCAACCTGATGTTCGGGACCAAGCTGGGAGCTTCAGCAGATTCTGCGATGGATCTGTATTTAAGACCGGAAACCGCTCAGGGGATTTTCGTTAACTTTTTAAACGTACAGAAAACATCACGCCACAGACTTCCTTTCGGTATTGCACAAATCGGTAAAGCATTCAGAAATGAGATCGTTGCAAGACAGTTTATTTTCAGGATGCGTGAATTTGAACAGATGGAAATGCAGTTCTTCGTTGCTCCGGGAACAGAGCTGGAATTCTATGAACAATGGAAGCAGAAACGACTTAACTGGCATTTGGCTTTAGGTTTAGGAGATGAAAATTACAGGTTCCACGATCATGAAAAGCTGGCGCACTACGCCAACGCTGCGGCTGATATTGAGTTTAATTTCCCGTTCGGATTTAAAGAGCTGGAAGGTATTCACTCCAGAACGGATTTCGATTTGAAGGCTCATGAAAAATTCTCCGGAAGGAAATTACAATTCTTCGATCCGGAAAGAAACGAAAATTATGTTCCGTATGTGGTGGAAACTTCAGTTGGTTTAGACCGATTGTTTTTAGCTTTATTCTCTCATTGTTTAAGAGACGAAACTTTAGAAGACGGTTCAGAAAGAACGGTTTTATCGTTGCCTCCGGCGTTAGCACCGATTAAAGCAGCCATTCTGCCGTTGATGAAGAAAGACGGATTAGCGGAGTACGCAGAACAGATTTTCAATGACCTGAAATACGATTTCAATTTATTCTACGAAGAAAAAGATGCCATCGGAAAGCGCTACAGAAGACAGGATGCGATCGGAACACCTTACTGTATCACGATCGACCACGATTCCTTAACAGATCATACGGTAACGATCAGAGACAGAGACACCATGCAGCAGGAAAGAGTTCCGGTTTCCGAACTAAGGAGAATCATTGATGAAAAGACCAATTTCAGAAATTTACTTTCAAAAATATAAATAAAAAGCCTTGAGAAATCAGGGCTTTTATTTTTGCTAAAAATCCGGTTTTGTCCGATATCTTTAAATTTAGCTTACATTTGTTTTAAGATCTGTTGATATGATGATTTTTATTTATTTTGTTACGTCTATTATAATTGCCGCAGTACTTTTTTATCTTTTAGGATACAGCTACCTGTTCAATGGAATTTCGAAAACTTACCTGAAAGGAAAAATGAGCGCACATATTGATGACGGCAAATTTTTCTCCTACAATGTAATTGCTGCCGGAAATCCCATTCCATGGGAAAAACATCCCGAATACAACAAAAAGCCATTACCTAAAAACATCGTTGAAGACCTGAATCATTCCAACACCGCATCTTTTCTTGTGGTAAAGAACGGGAAGATCATTCATGAACAATACTGGAACGGCTATAATGAATTCTCAAAGACCAATTCTTTCTCGATGGCAAAAGCTGTTACCGTGATGCTTTTCGGAAAAGCTGTTGAAGAAGGAAAAATTAAAAGTATTGATGATAAGTTTTCTGATTATTTTCCTGAATTTAAAAACAAAGAATTTGCTGAACAATTATCACTGAAAAACCTCGCACAAATGGAATCTGGCCTGAACTGGGAGGAAGATTATAAAAATCCGTTTCTACCAAACGCAAAAGCATACTACGGAAGCAGCCTTATAAAAGCTACTTTTTCAAGAAAATTCAAACAGCAACCGGGAGAAAGGTTTGAGTATCAGAGCGGCTCTACCCAGCTGTTGGGTTTTGCTGTAAGAAAAGCAATTAATCAATCGCTTTCAGGTTATTTATCAGAAAAATTCTGGACTCCGCTTGGGATGGAACAAGATGCAGAATGGAGCACCGATAAAAGCGGGATGGAAAAAACGTATTGCTGCATTCATGCTACCACAAGGGATTTTGCAAAGCTCGGACAGTTATTCCTGAATGATGGAAAAGCAGGAGCCCAACAAATCCTGAATCTTGATTTTGTTAACCAAATGCGGAACCCTACACAAAAATCCAATGAAATTTACGGAATGGGATTCTGGATCAATTATGATAATCCGATTAAACATTATTATTTTTTAGGACTGCAGGGACAATACATCATCATGGTTCCTGAACACAATATGGTGATTGTAAGAACAGGAAGCTACAACAATCTTCCGAAAAACGACCGCGGCAGACCCGATCAGGTAAAGTTTCTGGTAAACGAGATGGTACACTTATTTGCAGATTAATGGAACCTGAAATTGGCTTCCGTAAAAGTATTGTTTTTCAGGAACGCTTCATATTCCGGGGACATTTGTTTTCTCCCGTAGGTATTTTCTCCGCTCATGCTTCCCAGACGGACTTTATCTTTTCCAAACTTTTTATTCATCGCATCCATGGCTTTCATTACCGGGAGATGCTGGTTTTGGGTATCTTCTTCAAACAAATTTATCAATCTTTGGTCTTCTGGCACGAAATCATTCACGATTACTCCTGCCTTTTTATAATGAAATCCTTCTTTGAAAACTTCCTCAAAGAGATCATTCACTACTCTTCCTATCAGTATGGAAGAATTGGTTGGATTCGGAAGGATTTTTGTAACGGTATTTTTATATTCCGGCAAATCTTTCCGAAAACGGTTGGTCTGTACAAAAACCGTTATCATTTTACAGCAGGTATTCTGCTTTCTCAATCTTTCGGAACAGTACATTCCGAAAGTTTCTACCCTTTCGCGCACGTCTTCTTTTTTGGTCAGCATTTCCATAAAACTTCTGGTTACCGCAATAGATTTTTTCGGAGACGGCGCATCCAGTTCCAGCTGGCGGATTCCTTTAAGTTCATTAATCATTCTTACGCCGTGAATACCCATTATTTTACGCACCCACATTTCCGGCTTCTGCAACAAATCCCAGGCTTTATGAACACCATTATCGTGCATTTTTATGGCAAGCCTGCGGCCAATTCCCCACACGTCCCCAATATCCAGCCATTTTAAAGCTTTCTCAATTTTTTCAGGTGAATCCAGTGTAAACACGCCGTCAAATTTATCCGGGAATTTTTTTACAATTCTGTTGGCGACTTTGCATAAAGTTTTTGTTGGTGCAATCCCGATACTGACAGGAATATTTGCTTCCTCCCGGATTTTGTTTTTAATCTCAATACAATAATCGTGGATATTGATGTATTTAAAACCTGTAAAATCTAAGAACAGCTCATCAATACTATACACTTCATGATCCAGCACATAGGATTTTGCAATCTCAATAACCTGCTGGCTTTTAAAGTTGTACAATTCAAATTTTGCAGAAAAGCTTTTCACATCATGTTCTTTGAACAGTTCCTTATATTTAAAAGCCGGCGCTGCCATAGGAATGCCCAAATCCTTGGCTTCTCTGCTTCGGGACACAACGCATCCGTCGTTGTTGGAAAGCACAACAACAGGCTTATTTTCAAGCTCAGGATCCAGAGTCCGTTCGCACGAAACAAAGAAATTATTACAGTCTACCAAGGCATACATAACAAAAAACAGGACATTTCAATACACAAAATTATAACTTTTATCATATATATTATGTTTAATCTAAATTTTAACATTAAATTTAATATACTGATATACAATTATTTAAATTTATTTTAATACGTCAAGTTCTGTCGCTGTGCAGCTGTAATTTTGTTTTTTAAAACGCTAAATTGCTGATATGGATAAAGTAACATTACAGAGAATTAAAAAACTTCACCCTCTCGTAAGGGAAGAGGTCAAACAGATTATTAAAGATTGTGACGAAGCCTTAACCGGAAGGGCAAAAGTAAGAATCACGCAAGGGCTGAGAAGCTTTGAAGAGCAGGAAAAGCTGTACGCCATCGGAAGAATAACTTCAGGAAAAAAAGTAACCAATGCCAAAGCCGGCCAGAGCATTCACAATTACGGACTTGCCGTTGATATCTGCATGATGATTGATGGAAAAACCGCCAATTGGGACACGGTAAAAGACTGGGACAACGATCAGGTAGCTGACTGGTACGAATGTGTAAAGATTTTCGCCAAATATGGCTGGGATTGGGGCGGCAACTGGAAAACTTTCAGAGACCTTCCTCATTTTGAAAAAAAAGAAATTCTTACGGAGAAGGGACTGATAAAAACAAGCTGGCGAAAACTTATTAAAATGAAACGGGATGAAAATGATTACGTGGTATTTTAATTCCCTTTTATTTGAAAAATTATTTTAAACACGACAAGTTCTGTCGCTTTCCCGTACTACTTTTGCTTTAGAGAAAACACCAAAATCATCTCTATACACAATGAAAAAACCAATAGCCATTCTCGGAATCTATTGGTTTTCATCGTCTTTAACTGGGAAGGTTTTCTCGGAAAAAAGCAAAAAAACAAATGAAAAAGACAACCATTCTTTCTTTGGACGGGGGCGGAATCAGGGGAATTATCACCTGCATTATTCTGCGTTACATAGAAGAACAGCTGCAGATTTATGATAAGCCGGGAGCCAGACTCGGTGATTATTTTGATTTTGTTGCCGGAAGCAGTACAGGCGGTCTGATTGCATCTATTATTCTATGTCCCGATGAACACCGAAAAGCAAAATATTCCATCCAAAAAGGACTGGAGCTTTATGCCGAAAAAGGTGGCGACATATTCCAGGTTTCTTTTTGGGAAAGGCTGATTAATCCTTTTGGATTGATTAACGAAAAAATATCCCAGGAAGCACTTGAAAAAAATCTGAATGACTTTTTTGGAAATTTAGAATTGAAGGAACTCATAAAACCATGTTTAATAACAAGCTATGATATTGAAAACAGAAGAGCCAAACTCTTTAACTCCTGGAAAGCCCGTATTAATACGGATAATTTTTATGTAAAAGATGTCTGCAGGGCAACTTCAGCAGCACCCACTTATTTCTCGCCCGTTCAGATCAAATCGTTGTACGGACAGATTTTCAGCTTGATAGACGGTGGTATGTTCGCCAATAATCCATCACTCTGCGCATATGCAGAAGCCCGGAAAATTCCTTTTGCAGAAGTATTGAAGAATCATCAGAAAGCCAATCATCCTATGGTGAATGACATGATTATCATCTCCATCGGAACAGGTGTTGAATCAAGGTCATATTCCTTCAAAAAGCTGGAAAAGGCCGGGAAAATAAGCTGGGTAAATCCTATTATTGATATATTAATGTCTGCTAATGCAGAAACGGTAGATTATCAGCTTCGCCAGATGTTTGATACACTGGGGCAACGCAATCAGAAAAATTATTACCGTCTCAATCCTTCATTGAAAAATGCCTCTCCGGCAATGGATAATGTAAGAAGATCTAATATTGAGAATTTAATACAGGCCGGACTCTGCTATATTGATGACAACCGAAATGTCCTTAATGAAATTGTTCAGAAACTGATTAAAAATAAAATATAAGCTTTTCAGCTTATAAACCCGAAAAATAAGCTATAATACTTATAAATTAATTTTAGAATTAATTTTAGAATTAATTTTTTATACGTCAAGTTTTGACGCATGCGCATAGTATTTTTGATTCAGGATTAAAAACAATAACCATGAACACCCAAATTATTAATCTTCAAATTACATAACATGGAAACGGAAACACCCAATCAACATACTGATACTGCTTCTGATGGACACCTTTATACTATTGACTGGAGCGATATCGAGAACACAGAAAACGATTACGAAAATTACCTCAATGATATTGAAACCTTCTTCAGGGATGATTTTGAAAATGATATTCCTGAAGATGAATTTGTAACTAATTAACCTTTCACATAAATATTCCAAAAACTCCGCAGACCCCCAATACTGCGGAGTTTTATATTTTTTAGGATTAAACAGTATTGAAAATTGATGTTGAAAACTTATCCACAAAAATAAAACACGACACGTTTTGTCGCATTAAGCCTCTATATTTGTCTTAAGAATATAACTATGAAACGCCCGCGTTGTATTCGAAATTAATAGCTGTAAATCTATCCGAATGAAAAAAGATTTTTACCTGACTAGATATGCCCTGATCATTAAAAGGTTAGAAAGCTCCCCTGCTACTTATCCGCAGCTGGAAGATTACCTGCTTAATTCTTTTGAATTTCAGGACGCAGGAATCAAAAGCTATTCGATACGGACGTTGCAAAGGGACATACGAGAAATTTCAGATCTGTTTAATCTTTCCATCCACAACAAAAAGAAAGGCGACAACCGGTATTATATTGAGAGCCGTCCCATCATGGAAGTAGATGAATATAACCAGAAATTGCTCGAATCCTTCCAGGTTAGCAACGCCCTGAATCTTCATCCGGATTTTTCGGATTTTATCTTTTTTGAAAGCCGAAAACCAACGGGAGTTGAACATTTTTATGATCTGTTTTTTGCCATCAGAAATAAAAGAATCGTCTCATTTGAGCATTATAATTATAAAAATAAGCTAATGACTTCCAGAAAGGTTCATCCTTTAGCATTAAAGGAATCCAAAGACCGGTGGTACCTCATTGCTATTGACACCAAGGACAAAATGCTGAAATCTTTCGGGCTGGACAGAATTAATTATCTTGATGTGAATGAGAAGCAATTTAAGGAAAAGTACAAATATAATTTCAGGGAACATTTTAAAAATGCTTTCGGTGTCATGAATCTTACCGCCCAGAATCCTCAGAAAATTGTCCTGAAATGCAGCAGGCATCAGGGTGAATATATCAAAAGCTTTCCGCTTCATCAATCGCAAAAAGAAATCAAAGAAACTCCGGAAGAGATCTATTTTGAGTTCTTCCTTCACCCCACCTACGATTTTATGCAGGAAATTTTATCCTACGGAAAAGAGGTTCAGGTTTTAGAACCGAAAGTTTTAGTTGATGAAATCCGGACTCATCTGCAAGAATCCCTGAATCGTTATCTGAAAGATTAAAAAAGCATCGATTTTTTGATTATATTTACATAAATATATCAAAGTGAAATTCCTGCTTCCCTATCTGTGTTGCCTTATTTCTTCTTTTTGCTTTTCGCAGCAGACCGAAGAGTTCAGGCTTGTTAAACAATACTACAAACAGCATCGTTCTATGCTGGGACAGGAATTCAAAAAAAAATTTGATGCCGAAACAAACAATTTTCATAAAGCTTCTATAAGAAATGATTACTTGCTATTCATGCAGAAAATGGACAGCGTAGAAAATGTTGCATTGACTGCCGTTTTGTTAAAGACAAAAAATCTTGAGGATCTTGCAAGACTGCGCATCATCAAAACCAATACAGCGTTGGAAGCTTCTGTAACACCAAATGTAGTGGCTGACAAAGCAGCAGATTATCCCGGAGGTATGAATGAACTCAGAAAGGAGGTTTCCGATCTGTTCTATCTTGGAGGTGTTTATTCCGAAATTAAAACCATCAGAACAGATGTTGCTTTCATCGTGGAAAAAGACGGCAGCATAACCAATGTTGAGGCGCAGGGAGAGAATTTTACGTTCAATAGGCAGGCTGAAATTGCATTATATTCCGTTTCCAGGAAATTTTCTCCGGCCGTTATCAATGGAAATCCTGTACGATACCGTTTCCGGCTTCCTTTAACGATGAAACTTGAAGAATAATGTTTACCGAAGAATATTTTATGAAAATGGCGATCGCCGAAGCACAGCTCGCCCTTGAAAAAGATGAAGTTCCTATTGGCTGTGTGGTGGTTTCCAACAACCGGGTCATTGCAAGAGCACACAACCTTACTGAAACTTTAAATGATGTGACGGCTCATGCGGAAATGCAGGCCATTACTTCCGCAGCAAATTTCCTCGGCGGAAAATATCTTATTAATTGTACACTGTATGTCACCCTGGAACCCTGTGTGATGTGTTCCGGAGCGCTTTCCTGGGCACAGATTTCAAAAGTGGTTATCGGTGCAAGAGACGAACAGCGCGGTTTTATTAACAAACATCTTAGCCTTCATCCCAAAACAGAAATCATAACCGGGATTATGGAAAATGAATGCTCTTCCGTTGTTAAAGAATTTTTTAAGGCTAAGAGATAGTGAAAATTAAGTTTAAGATTTAACAAAACTTTAGCTGAATCGAAAATAAATTACTCAAATTTAACCTTAATCTAAATTTATAAGGGTCTGTTTAAATTTATAATTTATTTTAACATTAAGGAATTAAGCAACTTAGCTTAAAAACTTAATAAAATCAATTTATTGATTCCTTAACTTTAATAAAGTCTAACTCACTAAAATTCTTAATGTTATATAAAAGAATAAACAAAGTTTATTTAATTAAGAAAAAACTTACAAAAATTTATTTAGTAAAATTTAAACAGCCTCTAAATCTTTTCCCAAAAAGTACAGCCCTTTCAACGTATGAAGGCGGTCCATCACATGGATTTTATCGGTTAAAGGCTTATAAACATGGGATACTCCTCCTGTAGCTACAACAAAACATTTGTCTTCCACCTCATCATTGATTCGGTCTATAAATCCTTCCACCATTCCTAAAAATCCGTATACCATTCCGCTTTGCATACAGGTAACGGTATCCAATCCTAAAACGGTTTTCGGCTTTACCAGTTCTATTTCCGGAAGCTGGGCCGTCTGCCTGATGAGAGAATTTAAAGCAGTAACGATACCCGGAGCGATGATTACGCCTAATGTTTCACCGTTTTCTGCCACGCAGCTTGCCGTAAGGGCAGTCCCGAAATCCAAAACTATTTTTTTCCGGTCCGGATACATGTTATGTGCCGCAACAAGATTGGCATAAATATCGGTTCCCATCTGCTTGGATTTTGCAACCACTCCGGAAGGCGTATTTCTGTCCACAATTACCGGATTGATCCCGTGAATTTTCCTGATGGCCGAGCTCATCACTTTTGTAAGCTGTGGCACCACAGAACCCATGATTATTTTATCAATTTCTTTCGGCTGAATTTTATAGGTTTGATACAACATCAGCATCTGTACGTACAGCTCATCGGCCGTCCTGTAAGGCTTGGTATTGATCACCCAGGAAATATCACAGTTGTCGTCATTAAAAAGACCGAATCTGATATTGCTGTTTCCTACATTGATTACAATTGAATTCATTTATTTACTGTAATTGAATCTCTAATTATTTGAAGCCCTAAATTTAATAATTTTATATAAGCCTGCTTTATAATGTGATGATAAGTTTTAATACTTCCAAAAAACCCCCGAAAAAAAAAATATTTCTTCAGGGGTTTTCATTTAATTTCAATTAAATTATTTCACTTCAATAACATTATCATTTGGATTTACATCCGCAAGTCTCTGGCTGAAATCGATTCCTATGGCAGCAAGCTGCGATTTGCTGTAAGGAACGGTAATCGTATATTCTTTTTGAGTCCACGGCCAGTAAGGCATTGTTTTAAACTCGCCGTACACATCCTTTTCTTTCCAGGTATGCGTCATATTCATCGGTATCTGATAATTAACCAGCTTATTATCTTTCGTAATAACGCTGAAATCCACCGGCATCGGAACCTGACCGTTATTAACTAAAGTAATGGTTGTAGATTTGGCATCATATTTTACATCTTTGATGGCATAATCAATTGTTTTTGTAGTATTGATCCAGTAATGATGAAACCACTTCAGATCCATCCCCGAAACTTTCTGGGCAATATGCAGGAAATCTCTGTCGGAAGGATGCTTCAGTACCCACTGATCGTAATACTGCTTCAGGGTTTCCGCTAAATTCTGTTCACCCATAATATAACCAAGCTGAACAAGATATAATTCACCCTTTACGTAAGAAGCATAGGTGTAGGAAGTACCGTTGTCGTGATGATCTCCAAGCCATACTGCAGGTTCTTCAATTCCTCTTTTGATAAAATTGCGGTATCCGTTGATTGAATTCACGAACGGATTCGGAAGTTCCTGCGCCGGCGGAAATAATTGATTCATCACATACCCCTCGGCGTAGCTGGTGAAACCTTCATCCATCCACGGGCGCATTGGCTCGTTGGTAGCCAACATCTGCTGGTACCACGAGTGAGCACCTTCATGAGCCATTAATCCCATGAGTCCTTCAATATCCTGAGCTTCCCCTAAAATCATGGTACACATTCCGTATTCCATTCCACCGTCGCCTCCCTGAATGAAAGCATAGGTTGGATACACATATTTTCCAAAACGGCTATTCATCAGCTGAAAATATTTTTTAAGGTAAGGCTGTGCTTCTTCCCAGACTTTTGTTTTATCGTTATTCTGGTACACCAGGAAAACTTTCGGCCCTTGCGGAACATCAAAACTTTTTACAATATAATCTTTATCTGCAGCCCACGCGAAATCTAAAATATTTTTCGCCGTCCATCTCCAGGTGGTTTTATTTTTATCTGCTTTAATTTTTGCATTTGGATCATATCCTTTTACTTCTGAAGGATTTTCCAAGATTCCACCTGCTCCGACAACATAATCTTTGTTGATCTTAATGGTTACATCAAAATCTGCGAACGGGGCATGAAACTCTCTTCCAATATAATCGAATGTTGCCCATCCGTCGTAATCATATTCTGCAATTTTAGGATACCATTGCGTCATGGTCATATCGACACCTTCCCTGTTATTCCTTCCGCTTCTTCTGATCTGCTGTGGAATTACAGCATCCCACTCCAAGGCAAAGGTCGTTGAAGAATTTGGCTGTATCGGTTCTGCCAGATAAACTTTCATTACTGTTTCCTGAATTTCGAATTTCAGGGTTTTGCCATTTTGCTTAATCCAGTGGATATTCTGAGCTCCTTCCTGATCTTTCGGAATAGAAGCAAGCCTGGAAACCCCATCTTTCTGCAATCTTGAGTCACCGTTTTTTCCTTGTCCGGCAACTCTTTGATCCATCATGGAGTTGGGCTTAAAAGCATTCCAGTATAAATGGAAATACACGACATCGATTTGGTCTGGCGAGTTGTTTTTATAATCTAGGGTTTGTTTGCCTTCATAAGTGAATTTTTCAGCATTAACATCAATATCCATTTTGTACTTCGCACTCTGCTGATAATAAGGCCCCTGCTGAGCCTGAAACTGAGACATGATAAACGCAAACAGTATTGCAAAAGATCTTTTCATGTATAAAATTTATTTTTCTAAAGGTAAGTATTTAAATAAAACCTCAAAAATTGTAATTATTGTTGAGGTTTTGTTTTATTGATAAAGTTTAGATTAAAATTATTTGGATTGTTAAATTTTCCCGCTGATTTTCCAGATTATGCAGATTCTTTTTGTTTAAGCAGTTTTTTAATCAAAGTAATCTGTCCTAAATGATAATAGCAATGCTCAATCATTCCGTCGATATTTCTGAGATAGGTTCCGTATTTTTCATCCACAAAAACTTCGTTCATTCTGGAATTCGGCATTTGTTCTAGTAATATCACAAATTTCTCAGCGTCATCCCATAATTTACTTTTAAGGTTTTCCCATTCTTCGTGAGAGTCAATAGGAGGAAGATTGAAACTGTATTGATCTCTGATTTCCAGATCACCGCCCTCAAAAACATTAACCAGTCCTGCAATATAATAATCAATGTGAAAAGTAAGCATGGCTATGGTGTTGAGAGAGCCTATTTTTGTTGTTGCCTGTTCCCAAGTCACCTCAGAAAGCTGATCTTTAAAATTGGTATTGGCAATCCAGAGACCATCCAGCAATACTTCCCTGAATCTTTTGGCTAACTGTGATGTTGAGCTCATTTGCTTTTATTTTTTTTAAAGATAAGTTTTCTAAACACAATTTTCTCAAATAAAAAACACAATTTTTAACACAAAATTTTTGCAATTCGTGGTAAATAAAAAAATCCTTCAAGGTTTTTGAAACCTTGAAGGATTTAGCTTATTATAATAAAGAATTATTTTTTAGCCGGAATTTCTTTTTTTCCGCTTTGTAAGATTTTTTCTAAGATTCTTAACGTAATGAGATACGTTGGTTTTACACCTGTTAGTCCTAAACCACCCGAAGAAAGCGTGCTTCCTGTTTCAAGCGGATTATCTGAAGCGTAATATGCATACATTACAAAAAGATCCGGTGTGATATGATGTCTGATTTTGGAAGCTACCTGAATGGCTTTCTGGTAATGCGCTCCTTCCATTTCAAGACCAATTGCTTTCCACGAAGTGTTCATAAAATAAGAAAGAATATCCCTGTTTTGCAGTGAAGTCCCCAATACGGTAATCATTGGCCCTTCAAAAGCCTGTAGTTCATCATCCTTGAAATCTTCCAGCTTTAAAGCATTTTCGAAAGGATAATTATCGGCTGTTCCTTCAAAAATATGAGCGGTAGGAATCATAATATCTCCTTTTCCGCCGGCGAGAATTCCTGCTTTTCCCATAATGGAAACAGATTTTACCTTCATCATATAGACTTCGCCTTTATGCTCAAAAGGCCTAAGTAATTCATCCATTACTTCAAAAGCCTGCTCTCCGAAAGCATAATCAAAAACCATGATCACATCATTACCTCCGAATTTAATATCCTGGAATGGTGTATTTTTAAGTTCAGTTTTGCTCAGGTCAATGATCTGTACATCGATATTACTTCCGCTTTTGTCATTAATATAGATCATGCCCTGCTCCAGCGCATATTTTGAAACTTTGTCGCGAAGCTCTTTTTTATCAGAAATTTCACCATAAAGCTTGTAATCCGCTTTATGATCTTTTTTCTTCAATGCTTCATTGGCATACAGCATATTTTTCACCGAATGCATATTGGCTGAAATAATATGGAGCGGACGCATGTGAAGATCGTTTTCGTACAGAACTTCTTTCACTTTTTGAGCCCACTTTTCGCCGAAATAATGATGCCCTACTCTTTCCTTTAAAATAGCACTGAAATGGATTTCGCGTTCTCTGGTCTGCTTTGCATCTTCAAGGCTTACTTTTGCCAAATTATAAATGATTTTGAAAAGACGGTCCGGATTGCTGTCTTCTCCGAAAGTATTATAAGCATTCAGTGTTTCATCAAAAGTTCTTCCTATCAAAGAAGACAAATGAATCAATGCTACTTCTTTTTCTTTTCTGCTGAATTTCTTTTCTCCTTTTACTACTTCTTCTATTATTTTGAATGCCCGTGTCGGTTTCCAGTTTTCATCCTGAATGAAAGCCAGATTCCTAACTTTATCTGCTTCTATAAATAAGAAAGTTAAATGGGTAAGAATATCATAGATTTCTGAACGGCCTAAAAGCACTTCGATATTCATCTGGTGTTCATCGATCCTGTAGCAGTTTCTTCTTCTCTTTTTGGGAACAATCGGTTCGAAACTTCCTTTATCAAACCCTTCATCCGAGGTAAGATGAATGAAAGCACATTCTTCAATCCCTTCAGGAAGCCTGTCCAGCACATACATCAAACCGTTCAGTTCCAGTTTACTTGCAACGTTCATACTTCCATAGATCTCCGGATTGATGGTCTGTAACAAACTTCTGATCGTCTCCCCCGAAACACCGGCAGGTTTAAAAAAACCTCTGTAAAAGAGGTGTCTCATAGAAATATACAATCTTTCAATTGCTTCCGTTGTTTCTCTAGCTCTAGAATTTGTCATAAAATAAATTTCACACAAATATACAAAATCTCCAACTAAATTATTTTAAGTGTCTTTTAATAAATGGCTTAACATAATATAACGGAATGTTATTTATAGTCTTTGAAATTGTAAGAAGCAATGTCAAAAAACAATCAAATCCTTCATTAATTGCGAAGTTAATCAGGAGCTTTTTCCCGCTTTCTGCTGTATCTTTTTTGTTTTCGGGGGGGGGGGGGGGGGGGG
>NZ_JAYLAA010000053.1:0-45656 GCF_035819015.1 Chryseobacterium salviniae
TTTTTTTTTTTTGGGGGGGGGGGGGCGGCTCCCCCCCCCCCCCCGAAACAAAAAAATGAGCTCAAACAAAGCTTCAATCAGGGCTAAAGTTGTCGACAACATTATAACTCTCCGGAAAATCTATAACTGCTTAATAATAACTAAAAGCAAAATCAAATCTGCGTAATTCGAGAGACCTGCGGAATTATTTTGTCAGCATCCAAACTGCAATTTAAATACTGTTGAGATTCTTTCAGGACAATAACTCCGGGAAAAGCAATAATGCAATTGATAAAAATCAGCTAAAAACTAAAAATTCAAAATCTCAATAAGCTTTTTCTTCAATTTTTCGGAAGTAAATATACCCTCATGGTATTCAACCAAAACTCCGTTTTTATCTAAGACTATCCATAACGGATAAACAGGTTGCTCTTTATTCCTTGATAATGCCAAAGCCAGCTCATGAATTCCGGAATTTCCGTTGGGTAAATAACCAAAATCTTTACCCTGAAACCTGATTTTTTCTTTCGTTTTTTCAGCCTCAAAATCAATCATGTAAAATTTTTCGTTAAGCAAACGAATGAGATCTTTATTTTTATTCAATTCATAAGATTCAATTTTACAAACAGAGCACCAATCGGTATAAATATGTATGATAACCGGTTTTTTGTCTTGTTTCTGCTGAGCTTCCATATCATGAAAAGTGCCTGTCTTGATCTGTGAAAGAAAAAAACATGGCACTAACATTAAAAATAAAAATATCGTTAAGCTTCTCATTTCATATTATTTCAGAATATATTTAATTCCTAAAAAACCTCTTATTCTCTGCATTGGCGCATATCCATACGTTGTATCAAAAGTATAATGATTAGGATTCGCTACAGGGTCGTCCACATACCGGTCGAAAGGATCAAACGGCCTCATCAAAGGATTGTTCGGAGTAAAATTAAACAGGTTTTTGATTCCGCAATATACTTCAAATCCAGATTTAAAACTTTTAGAAACCTGAATATTGGCTAATGTATAAAAAGGTGAATATTCCGGACGGTAATCATTCTGAAAGACCGGTAGCCGCATCGGTCCGTAGAATTGCCCTGTAAAGTCGATAGCCAGATTGCCTGCAAATTTATACGTTACATTATAGGTTCCGCTCCATTTCGGGGCGTGAAGCTGCTGTGATTTCTCCCTTTCGCCATCAAATTTCTGGTATACATCAAGATATGTAACACCTAACCCAACACTCAAAAGGAAGCTGAAACTGTAATCCACATTTAATGATGCGCCTCTTGAAATTCCAAAGCCATTCAGATTATCATAAATAATCTTTTCAGGATCCGTATCAAAATCTCCTACGATCTTATTGCTGAAATACGTATAGAAAGCGGAAGCATCAAGATTGATCAGGCTTTTTCCTGCCGGAATTTTCCAGATGTAATTCAGATTTCCATTCACTGATCTTTCAGGTTTTAAATCAGACTGAATAACCACTTCGCGCGAACCGGTAAGAGCTGCATGATCTTCTGTAAAAAGATTCACTACGCGAAATCCCGTTCCGAAATTAAACCGTATCGCATGATAGGGATTGGGAGAAAATTTCCACGCAAAACGAGGCGAATGTACTGCATGATGAATTTTATCATAATCGAACCGGTATCCCAGCAATATTGTATTTTTATCGTTGACTTCCCACTGATCCTGCACAAACGCTCCCAATATCGGAGATTTCATTGGAGCATTTGTGATACCGTCGTTAGAAAGGGTTCCCGGTGTATTGTCATCATAAAATGTTCTTTTCAGGGTCACTCCCGCCGTAATATCATGATTTCCGAATTTCCTGTCCCAATAAGTCTGTGCAAAAAGTACTTTCTGGGTTGCCGTGTAAAGATTGTTTCCATAAAAGGAATTCTGATCATGAAAATTATAGGAAAACTGTGTAACAATGTTTTCTTTCATAGGCCACTGATACACTCCAAATGCTTCTACCCGATTGGTATAAATACTTTCACCGTAAATGACATCACTTCCACGGTACGATTTATTCCACTGCATTTCTCCTCCAAACCGGTCTTCATATAAGTAACGCAATGCAAAGCTTGCCTGACGGTTTTCCTTACGTACGAAATTCCATTTGTTGAAGATGGAAATTCTGTTCTGTAATGCTCCGTCTGTGAAGTTGTCTTTGTTTTCATCAAATCTTTTTTCAAAATTAAAATAATTAAGGCTTAATAAGGAAGCGACATTTTTACCGAAATTAAATTTAGTGGAAAGATCGACATTATTTTCACTCCATGTTGTCGTCATAAGATTAACGCTCAATTTAGGAGCAGTCAGCGCATTTTTGGTAATGATATTGATGACACCACCCATTGCTTCGGAACCGTAAATGGATGATGCGGGACCTTTCACTACTTCAATCCGGTCGACAAGGCTGTTCGGAATTCCACTCAGTCCGTACACGGTAGAAAGGGAGCTTACAATAGGCATTCCGTCAATTAAAATCATCGTATAAGGTCCTTCCAGCCCATTGATATGAATATCTCCCGTATTGCAAACCGAACAGTTCAGCTGAGGCTGCACTCCGTTAACCATGGAAATAGCTTCAAAAATATTCGGTGTAGGATTTTTCTGGAAAAATTTCTGGCTGTAAATTTCTACGGGAACCGGACTTTTCGATTTGCTTACAGCTTTTATCGTTCCGGTGATCACAACATCATCAATTACGGTAGTTTTCTCCTTTTTATATTGAATGGTATCCTTTTGGGAAATATCAGCTCTCAGACTATCAGATTCTTGAGCTAATCCAAAAAAAGGGATCAAAGCAACAGCGTACAGTGTTTGTTTCATGAAATTTAATTGTTAGACAAATCTAACAAATTTTTACGAATTATAAAAAATTTTTTCTTAACTATTTTAATATACTCCTGAGGCAATAACACAAAACATAATGGAATACAATGAGACTTGTTTTAAAAGTTATTCTCCACTTCGGCAGCTTTCAGCATAAGATAATGCAGGTCTGTATTTTTCACAAATGGCTGCAAAAACTCACTTCCGGGTCCATAGATTGCCAGTTCAACGTAATCACTACTATGATCCATGCTAATCCACCCTACACTGTTATGCTTTTTCTGTATTTCCGAGAAAGCCCTGTAAGGTAATTTTTTGTAGTTATAAAGGCCTTCTTCATCTTTTTCTATACCGTTGTAAAAATTCAGGATACGTTTGGCTTCGTCATCGTAAACAGATATTTGATTGTTCTCTGCAATCCAGTCTTTAACTTGCTGAATGTTGAAATCTGCGTGAAGGTTATTAAGTAAATATTCATTCGTACATTTGTAATGGGCGATGCTGTTGAAATTTTTAGTTGCGTCTGCACCATAAATAGTTCCGGGATTGGCGTTACCGTGGTCTGTGGTAATAATCACCAACGTATTTTTATCTTTTTCTGCAAAAGCCATTGCGACTTTTATCGCTTCATCAAAAGCCAACTGATCGTGTAAAAGTGCTGAAACGTCGTTTGCATGTGCTGCCCAATCTACTTTTCCGGCTTCTATTTGCAGCACGAAACCTTCTTTGTTGTCTTTCATGTGTTCTATGGCGGCTTTTGCCATTTCAGCCAAGGTAGGCATGTGCTGTAAATTCGGTGTGTTATTTCTGTCAATTGTGTAAGGCAGAGCACCAGTATTGAAAACGCCCAAAACCGGCTTATTCTTATCGATGTTTTTTAAATCCGAACGATTTTTCAGAATTTGATATCCTCTTTTTTGGTAAGCAGCGTAGACATCTTTTTTATCGGTTCTTTTTTCCGGGTTAAAAAACTCATCGCCACCTCCCATCATGAAATCGAAACCAAATTCTCCATACATTTCAGCAATATCCGGCTCGGCACTTCTTTTGGCAGAATTGATGCAAAACCCGGCCGGTGTAGCATGGGTAATGGTTACCGTAGTCACACAGCCTGCTTTTTTACCTTTCTTTTTAAATTTTTGCCATATAGGAAGATAATGCTCCCCATTTATCCCCACGTTTAACGATCCGTTATTCACCCGAAAGCCACTTCCAAAAGACGAACTTGCCGCCGCAGAATCGGTAACGATGGAACTCGCAGATGCAGTATCCATCAACGCTCTGGAAACTTTATTTTCCAGATAAAGGTTCATCCAATGGGTTTCTTTGCCTAAGATATTCTTAGAGTACAAATTCGCCATGGAAAGTGTACCATTGCTCATCCCATCACTTATCATAAAGATGATGTTTTTGGCTTTTTTTCCTTTAAAGTTTAGCCGTTCATCATATTTTTTCCCAAATAAATCAAATGGATTTAATGTTAACGCACCTGTTAAAAGTACCGTTCTACTCAGGAATTTTCGTCTGTTCATTGCTGTTGAAAATTAAATATTTTTAGGAAAAGGATCTTCAAAAGAAATTTTCCGGTCAAACATATATTTCTCATTGTCTTTGAGAAGGCATTTTTCTAATTCAGCAATCATTTTTTCTTTTTCCAGATCCTGGCCGATGAATACCATTTCATTTTGTCGATCTCTCCAATCTTTGTCCCATTTACTTTCTATAAATTTTTGGTTTTCCGCAAATGAAGGATACATTGCTCTTTGGCTCATGGGCATACTGCACCACCAGACACCTGCTTTTTCTAATCGGAAGGAACCTCCTGCCTGGGAAAAGTTAAGCGCATCATTTGGCCTTGAAGCCAGCCAGAAAAGCCCTTTGGCACGCATTACGCCTTGTGGATATTTTTCATTGAGAAAATTCCAGAAACGCATTGGGTGAAATGGCTTTTTATGCCTGAAAACGAAAGAAGAAATTCCGTACTCTTCTGTTTCTGGAGTATGATGTGAGCTCTGAAGTTCTTTCTGCCAGCCCGCAGAAATCTGGGCAGTATCAAAATCAAAAAGGCCTGTATTAAGAATTTCTTTAGGATCTACCTTACCAAATTCCGAAGTAATAAATTTTGCGTCAGGATTGAGTTTTTTAATTGCTGCTTTCAGGAATTTTACACTGTCTTCATCAACAAGATCGGTTTTATTAAGAATTATGACATTGGCAAACTCCACCTGATCTGTAAGAAGATTTACAATGGTTCTGTAATCCCCTTTCATATCCGTCAAATCCCGGTCCATAAGCAAATCGCCTGATCCGAAATCTTTGAAAAAGTTAAGGCAATCTACAACGGTTACCATTGTATCTATGTAGCTAAACTGAGACAAATCAATCCCGCTTTCTTCATCAACATAGGAAAATGTCTGGGCAATCGGGACTGGCTCTGCAATACCGGTTCCTTCGATTAACAAATAATTGAACCTATTTTCTTTAGCAAGCTTTTCTACTTCTACCAGAAGATCTTCTCTCAAAGTACAGCAAATACAGCCATTGCTCATTTCAACTAAAGATTCTTCTGTCCTGGAAAGAGTGTTTTCGTTTTTCACCAATTGAGCATCTATGTTTACTTCACTCATATCATTCACAATGACAGCTACTTTCAACCGTTCTTTATTATGTAAAATATGGTTGAGCAAAGTTGTTTTTCCGGCTCCTAAAAATCCGCTAAGTACTGTAACGGGAATTCTATTCTGCATGATCAGGTAAATTATTTAATGTTTATGATTTTTGAAATTTAAAATATGAGCGGTGATCAAACCTGCTGCCCCGGCAAGAATTAATTCTGAATGAATATGAAACATAAAATCAAGTCCTACAGAAATACCAATTAATAAAATTGAAGACCAAAATAAAATTCTGAGGGTAATACTTTTGGTTTTTTTTGTAATGCGGAAAACAATGAATACACCGATAACGAAAAAGAATAAATCGATAAATGCGTTATGGGAAATCCCAAATGGCACGATCATTAATACAGGAAATGCGATACAGTGAATCAAACAAAGCAAAGCAGCTGAAGCTCCAAGTATATCTAAAATTTTTGTTTTCATTGTCTTATTGTAACTTTGTTGCAAAAGTAAATATAAATTTTAAAATCGCAACAATGTTGCATTAAATTAACAAAAAAATTCTGAATTATGAAATCAAAAAAACAGAAATATTGTTGTTAATTTAGCTTTTGAAATTGCTTTAAGTGGGTTTTGTCCTGCTTACTACTCTCAAGTATTAAGAAACTATTAAATAACTTTTTGAGAGAATTCAGTTTTCAAGCTTAATCAGGAATTTTCGGAAAACCTATAAAATCTAAGTGAAAAATTCGTAAAACTGATTTAATGAAAAAGTATTACATTTGAAAAACGACATATTAAAGTAAAATGAGATATCATCAGTCGGGAAATATTCCCCAAAAAAGACATACGATTTTCAAATCTCCGGAAGATAAATTTTACTATGAACAGCTTTTCGGGACCGAAGGCTTTCATGGAATTTCTTCTTTATTGTACCATATCCACCGTCCAACGCAGATCAAATCAATTGGTAATGCTAAAGATGTGACGCCCAAAATTGCTGTTGACAAAAATGTCACACCAAGAATGTTCAAGGGAATGAATGTAACCCCCGAAGATGATTTTTTAGACAGCAGAAAATTTCTCATGGTTAACAATGACCTTAAAATGGGACTTTCCAAACCGAGAAAATCAACAGATTATTTTTATAAAAATGCAGAATGTGATGAGCTTTTGTTCGTACATCAGGGAAACGGCATCCTTAAAACGTTTGTCGGCAACCTGGAATTTTCTGTAGGCGATTATTTAATTATTCCAAGAGGAACCATTTATCAGGTGGAACTGCATTCCGATGATACTGTTTTTTTCGTTTTGGAAAGCCACTCCCCGATTTACACTCCGAAAAGATACAGAAATGAATTTGGTCAGCTGCTGGAACATTCTCCGTTTTGTGAAAGAGATATCGTTGCACCAACTTTTGTGAAACCAAAAGATGAAAAAGGGGAATTTTTAATTAAAGTAAAAAAAGAAAACCAGATTACGGATTTTATTTACGCTACGCATCCTTTTGACGTAGTAGGATGGGACGGCTATTTTTATCCTTATAAATTCAACATTAAAAACTTTGAACCGATTACAGGAAGAATTCACCAGCCGCCGCCGGTACACCAGAATTTTGAAGGCCATAATTTTGTGGTGTGCTCATTCTGTGCAAGGATGTATGATTATCATCCGATGGCTATTCCTGCGCCATACAACCATTCGAATATCGATTCCGATGAAGTTTTATTCTACACCGAAGGAGATTTCATGAGCCGAAATCATATTGATCTGATGGACTTCACCCTTCATCCGGGCGGAATTGTACACGGCCCGCATCCCGGAGCAATGGAAAGAAGCATCGGGAAAAAATTCACCGAAGAATACGCAGTGATGGTTGATCCGTTCCGTCCCCTGAAAATCACGGAAGAAGCTTTAAAGGTGGAAGATCCATCCTATAAAACTTCATGGCTGGAGGAACAGGACAAAACGCTGGAAGACCGCTCTCAGGAATAATAAGAATTTCATAAAAATATTATAGTACCGAATCTGTCATGATTCGGTCTTTTTATATAACATGATTTATAGAATATGATAAAAATCTGATGATTTTTTGGGCTTTGTAAAAACAATATCAACTATCTTTAAGTCAGAAAAATTTATAAAAAAATTGAGTATGTACAATTATATCAGTGCAGAGGAAGCCATTTATACCATCAAAAGCGGAAACCGCGTTTTCTTCCATGGAAGCGCATGTACCCCTAACTATCTGATTGACGAATTGGCGAGACAGTCTCACCGGCTGGAAAATGTGGAAATGGTTTCCATTACCCAGCAGGGAAATGTTGAAATTGCCAAGCCTCAATATAAGGATAAATTTTTTGTCAATTCCCTGTTTGTTTCTACTCCGGTGAGAGACGCCGTAAACTCAGACAGAGGAGATTTTGTACCGGTTTTTTTAAGTGAAATTCCTATTCTTTTCAGGAAAAATATTCTGCCTTTAGATGTTGCTTTAATTACCGTTTCTCCTCCGGATAAGCATGGATTCTGTACTTTGGGAACTTCTGTAGACGTTGCCAGAGCAGCAGTAGACACAGCGAAAATCATTGTCGCAATTGTTAATCCTTTAATGCCGAGAACGCACGGTGACGGAATGATCCATATCAGCAGAATTACCAAATTGGTATGGCATGAAGAAGAACTTCCGACTGTTGATTACGGTTCTAAAGTGGGTACTGAAGAAATGGAAGTCGGGAAAAATGTGGCAGAACTCATTGAAGACCGTTCTACCCTGCAGATGGGAATCGGAACGATTCCGGATGCTGTTTTAAAATGCTTGGGAAATCATAAAGATCTTGGCGTTCATACCGAAATGCTGAGCGATGGTGTTATTGATCTTATCCAGAATGACGTGATCAACAATAAACATAAAGGATACAACGACAATAAAACAATTACAAGTTTCTGTTTCGGAACCAGAAGGCTTTATGATTATGTTGATGACAATACGGTATTTTCTTTTGACGACGTAAGCACGGTAAATTTCCCGATCAATATCATGAGAAATAAAAAAATGGTTGCCATTAATTCAGCCATTGAGATTGATCTTACCGGACAGGTTTGCGCAGATTCCATCGGAACCATTCAGTACAGCGGAATCGGAGGCCAGATGGATTTTATGAGAGGCGCCGCCTTAAGTGAAGACGGAAAACCGATCATTGCGATTACTTCAAGAACAAAGAAAGGAATATCCCGAATCGTTCCTTACCTGAAACCGGGAGCTGGTGTTGTTACGACAAGAGGCCATATTCACTGGGTAGTTACTGAATACGGAACCGCTTATTTATATGGTAAAAATTTAAAGCAAAGAGCACAGGAGCTTATCAGCATTGCGCATCCTGATGACCGGGAAATGCTGGAAAGGGCAGCTTACGAAAGGTTTAAGCATTAGTGATTATCATTTTAAATTAGTTTTCTGATGCTTACCTAACGTTTGTTTGTTAATATTTTTCGTATTAGTGAGAAATTCGTAATTTGCGTCCTATAAATATAAAAGTAAAAATAGAAATATGTCAACACTTACATTTGCCGAAAAAATTGCTCAAGCAGAAAATTTTTTACCGATCAATGGTACAGATTATATTGAGTTCTATGTAGGAAATGCAAAACAGGCTGCGCATTATTATAAAACCGCTTTCGGTTTCCAGTCTGTTGCTTATGCCGGTCCTGAAACCGGAGTGAGAGATCGTGCTTCATACGTTCTTCAGCAGGGAAAAATCAGATTGGTGCTTACAACAGGATTAAAATCTGATTCCCCAATCAATGAACACGTAAAAAAACATGGAGACGGCGTAAAAATTTTGGCACTTTGGGTGGATGACGCTTATAAAGCATTCGAAGAAACAACCAAACGAGGAGGAAAACCTTACCTGGAGCCGGTAACTTTAACCGATGAAAACGGTGAAGTAAAAATGTCCGGAATCTATACATACGGAGAAACCGTACACATGTTCATCGAAAGAAAAAACTATACAGGCCCTTTCATGCCGGGCTATGAAAAATGGGAGAGTGCTTATAATCCTGAAGAAGCAGGATTGCTTTACGTAGACCACTGTGTAGGAAATGTAGACTGGAACAGAATGATCCCTACCGTAGAATGGTACGAAAAAGTGATGGGATTTGTAAACATCCTTTCTTTTGATGACAAACAGATCAATACGGAATATTCTGCTTTAATGTCTAAAGTAATGTCAAACGGAAACGGATATGCAAAATTCCCGATTAATGAACCGGCAGAAGGCAAAAGGAAATCACAGGTAGAAGAATATCTTGATTTCTACGAAGGAGAAGGAGTACAGCATATTGCGGTAGCCACAAAAGACATCATCCATACCGTAACAGAACTGAAGAAACGTGGCGTTGAATTCCTTTCCGCTCCGCCGGAGGCTTATTATGATATGGTTCCTGAAAGAGTGGGACATATTGATGAAGATATTAAGAAACTTCAGGAGTTAGGCATCCTTATTGATCATGATGAAGAAGGCTATTTATTACAGATCTTTACAAAACCTGTAGAAGACCGCCCTACTCTTTTCTTTGAAATCATTGAAAGACACGGCGCACAAAGCTTCGGAGCAGGAAATTTCAAAGCACTATTTGAAGCGCTGGAAAAAGAGCAGGAAAGAAGAGGAAATCTTTAATTTTAATAACAATATCAAGTTTTGTCAGGATCAAAAGTCTTGACAAAACTTTTTTATAAGCACATCATTATGAGGAAAACATTATTAGCAATTCTATTTGCCGGGGCAATATGTACTGCAAAAGCGCAGTACGGAACAATGGATCAGATTCTTACGCGGCTTGAAGAAAGATCGGGCGTGAACCAGAATCTGGAATCTGTGAATATTGACAACAAAAAATTTGTTTTCATCAAGGATGAGGCAGACCACACGGAAAGGGATTTTATTATTATCAAGGGAAGTAAAGCCACTTACGTAGAAGTATTCGACGACAAGGCGACTGGGAAAAGTACTTCCAACGTTTTTTCAGGAGATATCATCAGAAAGAAAAACATTATTTCTCTGAGAGCCGATATGCTGGAAAATCAGAAAGTTCCGATCCCGCTTACCAAAACATTACTTTTAACGAAGCAGGGCAATATCCTGTACCTCATTGACGTCAACACCAAAACCAGATGGATTGACGAAGCGGCCATTTCTGCCAACAAATCTAAAACTAAATCGAAAAAATAAATATTTGAAGCTTTTGTTTTGAATAAGCTTAAGCTAATATTTTAGAACAGATTCAAAATATATTAATTAAAAATTGTAACGGATTTTTGAATAAATCCACATAAACTCTAAATTATGAAATCATTTGTAGAATATTCCTCAGAATCAGATTTTTCCATCCATAATATTCCGTTCGGAGTAGCTGTTTTCAACAAAGAATACATCGGATGCTGCACAAGAATCGGAGATCAGGTCATTGACTTGGCAACGCTTTATGACTACGGGTATTTTGAAGAAATCGAAGGTCTGATAGAAAATGTATTTGAAGCGTATACGTTAAACGAATTTATAGAACTGGGAAAACCGATCACCAATGCAGTACGTCAAAAAATTCAACAATTGCTACAGGAAGATTCTATCTTGTCTAAAGACGAAAAAACAATTGAAGAAGCGTTCTACGATTTGGATAAAGTAAAAATGATGATGCCGGTACACATCCCGAATTACACAGATTTTTACAGCAGCATTGAGCATGCAACCAATGTGGGTAAAATGTTTAGGGATCCCGACAATGCTTTGTTGCCCAACTGGAAACATCTTCCGGTAGGATATCACGGAAGGGCATCTTCCATTGTTGTATCCGGAACCGAGATCAACCGTCCTAAAGGGCAGATGAAGCCTGCGGATGTTGAAAAGCCTGTTTTCGGGCCTTGCAAACAGCTTGATTTTGAACTTGAAATGGCCTTCATTATTAACAAAAACACCGAGATGGGCGAAAGCATTTCCACGAAAGAAGCAGAAGATGCCATCTTCGGAATGGTAATTTTCAACGACTGGTCGGCGAGAGATATCCAGTCCTGGGAATATGTTCCGCTCGGGCCATTTTTAGCTAAAAACTTCGGATCTTCCGTTTCGCCGTGGGTGGTTACTCTTGAAGCGCTTGAACCTTTCAGAACAGCTTCGCCAAAACAGGATCCGGAAGTATTGGAATATTTACAGTTTGAAGGTGATAAAAATTATGACATCAACCTTGAAGTGTATATTCAGCCTGAAAACGGAGAACAAAATTTAATCTCAGAAAGCAACTACAAGCATATGTACTGGAACATGACGCAGCAATTGGCGCATCATACGGTAAATGGCTGCAATGTTGAAGTTGGAGATATGTACGCCAGCGGAACTATTTCAGGAAGCGATCCTAAATCTTTCGGTTCTATGCTCGAACTGACGTGGAGAGGCCAAAACCCTATCACGTTAAGCAACGGCGAAGAAAGAAAATTCATTAACGATAATGATACTGTGACGATGAAAGCCTGGGCTGAAAAAGATGGCGTGAGAGTGGGCTTCGGTGAAGTTTCAGGTAAAATTATTCCATCCAAATAATGTAATATCAAACATTAAACACATAAGTCACAAAGAGATTTTATCGTAAAAACGTTAGAGAAGAACACATAAGAATGAAAATCTTCGATTTTCGTTTCAGAGCACAAACAGATGAAAAAACTTACAAAAAAATATGTTAATGAACTTACATACAAAATAATTGGAGCATGTATTGAAGTTCATAAAGTTGTTGGCCCCTGGCCTGTGTGAAGATGTTTATCATAAATGCCTGGAAAGGGAGTTTGACCTGCTTGACATTCAATACGAAAGCGAGCTCGAAATACCGCTCATTTATAAAGATTTAAATATTAATTGTAAAGTAAAATGTGATTTCTTGGTCGAACATGCGATTATAGTAGAAATTAAATCGGTTGAAGAACTTCATAAAATTCATAAAGCACAAACTATGAACTATATGAACTTACTCAAAGTTCCGAAATCAATATTAGTTAATTTTAATGTTTATAATTTATACAGTGAGGGGACTGAAACTTTTGTTAGTAAAGATTTTAAAAAACTCAGTTAATGAAAATCTTGATTTTCTATCTAATGTGTTCTAAAATATTTTCAATATAATAATCTAAAAATCTAATGTGACTACTGTGTTACAATTAACAGAAATGAAAACACTCATTCCATCCGAAATAACACCTGTACAGCTGCAGACGGTTATGCAGACGGCCATTTCGCCACGTCCGATTGCGCTGGCTTCAACGGTTGATGAAAACGGCAACAGCAATTTATCGCCGTTCAGTTTTTTTAATATGTTCAGTACGGTACCTCCGATTCTGATCTTTTCTCCTTCGAGAAGAGTACGCGACAATACCACCAAACATACCCTGGAAAATGTACTGGAAGTTCCTGAAGTGGTAATAGGAACCGTAAATTTTCCTATTGTCCAACAGATTTCATTGGCCTCCACAGAATATGGTGACGGCGTGAATGAATTTATCAAATCGGGACTGACTATGAGAGATGCTGATCTTGTTCAGCCTAAATTAATTGAAGAATGCCCAGTAAATTTCGAGTGTAAAGTTCTGGAAGTAAAACCGTTGGGAGATCAGGGGGGAGCAGGAAACCTGGTGATTTGTGAAGTGCAGAAAATTCATATCAGGGAAGAATATCTGAATAATGAAGGAAATCTTGATCAGGCAAAGCTTGATATGGTCGCACGTTTGGGAAGCAACTGGTATTCAAGGAATAATGAAAGCAATCTTTTTGAAGTACCCAAACCATTGGTAACCAAAGGAATCGGATTTGACCTTCTTCCCGATGAAATCAGATTAAGTAAAATATTTACAGGAAACGATTTGGGAATGCTTGCTAATGTAGAAGTTTTGCCGGAAGGAAATTTTCACGCAGATGAAACCATACATAAAAGCGCACAGCAACTGCTGCTGGACAGCAAAATTGATGAAGCGTGGAAGCTTTTAATTAAATAAAAAAAGGAGCGAAAAATCTCGCTCCTTTATTATACTGTAAAAGTTTAGTAGCAACACTGGCCCTGACTTTCAGTACCATAATTTGTACAAGGTGGAGCAATGCATCTTCCGGATCCGTCACTTAAATAATTAGCATAACAAATGCCGGAACAAGTTGTTACCGGTCCTCCTCCAACAATATGTCTTTGGGATTCTCTGCTTAGCTTCTGTCCATTTTTTAATTTTGAATTTTTCATAATAATTGGATATATTGGTTTTATAAGTCACTAATTTATGAAAAATTATAAATAAAATATATTATCCATTTAATTTTAACATAATTAATATATTTTCACATTTTAATTGAAATAAATTTAATACATTTCTCAACGGCAATATTAAGATGATCAGGTAAAAAGGGGTTTTCCCACGGTTCTCTGGCACCAAATGTATGATCTGCGTTTTCTATTAAGTACAGCTCCGAGTTCGGATGCAAAATATGAAGATGTTCTGCGTTTTTCACATTGACGCTTTCATCATTGGTTCCATGAATAATAAGAAAATGCGCTTTAGCCATTTCGGTGGCTCTTTCTACATCAAAACGGTGAACATGCATTTCGTAATCTTCATAAAACTGGTAATAATGCGGCATTTCCTGTTTTGTGCGGCCATTCGTAACAAAATAAACACCTGATTTTTTCCACTCCTCAAAAGCTTCATTTTTAGGAAAACGATCCAGAGAATCAACACTTGCCAGCGTAATCAGTCCGTTAATTCTTTCATCTTCATATGTTTTAATAATGGAAATCCCTCCTCCCCTGCTGTGTCCGATGAGGGTAATTTTATGCTCATCAACATGATCATTTTTACTGAAATAATCAATCACCACTCCAAGATCCGAAAGCTCTTTTGAATAATTATTATTCCCAAATGCTTCAAGATCAGCAAAATTATTGGGATCTTCAACTGTTGTTCCGTTGTGTGAAAAATTAAACTTCACAAAGAAAAATCCGGCTTCAGCAAATTTTTCTGCCATCAAATCCCATGCCCCCCAATCTTTGTAACCTTTATATCCGTGTACAAAAATAACCAGCGGCAGTTTTTGATCAACATCAATATAATAAGCATCGGCAAGAAAATCCCTGGTTTCAGGATTGGAAATAATGATATTTTGCTTTTTTGTGACCTCCATTTTATTGTTTTTTAATCTTAAATTTCTCAGACTTTAAAAATTGTACAGCTTTTTTTAAAAGAAATTATAAGATAAATTTAATAGTGTATTATTTTTACTTAAAAATAATACAAATAGAAATAAACACAAAGTAAAAATCTTATTTTTGCGGTATGTTGAATGTAAGAACAGTCACAGTGATGCGTTATATTCTGCCTCTTCGGGAGGGAGGCTCTCTCCCGGCTTTGGCAGAAGCGGACGACGATTTTAAATATGTCTTAAAATTCCGTGGTGCCGGCCATGGAGTTAAAATGCTGATATCAGAGCTTTTAGGTGGTAAAATTACAGAAGCGCTGGGGTTACAGATTCCCGAGCTGGTTCTGGTAAACCTTGATGTGGATTTCGGAAGAACGGAAGCCGATGAAGAAATTCAGGATTTGTTAAAATTTTCAGAAGGCCTGAATCTCGGCCTGCATTACCTCTCCGGATCTATTGCATATGACCCTAGTGTGAAGATTGATCCGCTGCTGGCTTCAAAAATTGTATGGCTGGATGCTTTCATCACCAATATCGACCGTACTTTCAGGAATACGAATCTCTTAATGTGGCATAAAGAGCTATGGGTGATTGACAATGGTGCTTCTTTCTACTTTCACCATTCCTGGCAGAATTTTGATACCGCTGCCAAAACACCTTTTAAATATGTGAAAGACCATGTCCTGCTTCCACAAGCTTCACAACTGGACGAAGCAGACCGATTCGCAAAAGAAGCTCTCAATGAAAACATTTTCCGAAAAATTGTAAACCTTATCCCGGAAGACTGGCTGCATTGGGACGATGCCGATGAAAATCCCGAAGAAATCCGTGAAATTTATTTTAATTTCCTGAAAACAAGACTGGAACATTCTGAAATCTTTTTAAACGAAGCCAAAAATGCAAGAGGATAAAATTTACGAATACGCCGTAATACGTCTGGTTCCGAAGGTTGAAAGAGAGGAATTCTTCAACATTGGGCTTATTATGTTTTCAAAGAAAGAAAAATACATCAGGGTAGCCTATTATCTTTGTCCTGATAAATTTAAATTAATGCGGAGCAAGCTTGATTATAATGATGTTCTCCAAAATCTTAAAAGCTTTCAGAAAATTGCAGACGCCGATAAAGACGGCGGCCCTATCGCACAGCTTGAAATTCCGGAGCGTTTTCGCTGGCTGACAGCGGTACGAAGTTCTGTGGTTCAGACTTCAAGACCTCATCCGGGAAAATCAAAAGACCTTGAGCAAACTTTCGAAAAGCTTTTTGAAGAACTTGTTCTTTAGAGTTGCTAATAATATTGCTTTGGTAAAGTTTTTGAGGGGTTGAAGATCAATAACTCAGCAATAATACATTCTATGAACTTTTCCACGAACCATAAATTATTCAGCAGGTTTATGATCAACCTGCTTTTTGTTTTCTCTTTAGGCATATTTAGTTTTAGCTATTCTCAGGATCTGCCGGAAACAAAAATGCCTTCCAGCACTCTGCTCCCTGAAAAAACATTTTTTTCTGAAAATATTACGTACAAGACAAACAGCTTAGGAACAGCGGTTTCATTAGATATATACAGACCTAAAAATTCCCTTTCTGAAAAATTTCCTGTAGTTATTTATGTTCATGGCGGAGCCTGGGCAAAAGGAGACAAAATCGTAAGGGCAAATAATTATATTGAAAATTTTATTTTAAAGCTGGTTGAGAAAAATTTTGCAGTGATCAGCATAGAATATACATTGGTAAGCGATAAAGTCCATTTTCCTTTGCCTATTGAAGACACCAAAGATGCAGTACGCTGGGTACGTAAAAATGCTGAAAAATATAATTTTGATCCGGAAAATATAGGATATTTCGGAGTTTCCTCCGGTGCGCATTTGTCTTTGCTCGCTGCTTATAGCAATGATAATGAATATACAGGAAGTCCCGAACTTTCAGCTTATCCTGCAAAAGTAAATTATGTTGTAGACAATTTCGGCCCTACGGATCTGAATAAACTTCTTCGCACGAGATTAGGAAAAGCTCCGGTTGCAGCAGTGGGGCTCTTTTTTAAACCGATTATAGAAATAAGGGAAAAACTTGTATACGGAATTTCCGGCTACGATATCAATACAGAAAAAAGAAAAGCAATTGATTATCTTGAAACCGTTTCGCCTGTAAATGACGCTGAAAACGGAGTCCCTACCTTAATCCTGCATGGAAACAAGGATAAAGTAGCTCCGTTAAAACATTCTAAAAAGCTGGTGAAAAAGCTCAAAAAATATAATATTGAAAATCAATTAATCATTGTAGAAGACGGAGTACACGGATTCGGAACCACCGATAAAGCTTACCTGGATCAGCTTATTGATGATATGCTGAACTTTGTCATGACGCATCAAAAATAATTTTCAAATTTAATTTTAACCAATGGGGTATTCATTCATCCAATGTCTGAAAATAAAACCATTTGAGATGAAATTAAAATCTTTATTCTTTATTTATGCCTGTTTCCTATTAATCGCCTGTAATCAAAGTGATTCTGAAATTGAAAATACACCAACTGAAAATCCTGCATCATCAGAAGCCATGTATTTCCCGCCTTCCGGAAGCGATGTATGGGAGACCAAATCTCTTTCTTCATTAGGATGGCATCAGGATAAGGCTCAGGACTTGCTGAATTATCTTCAGTCTAAAAATTCTAAAAGTTTTATAATTCTTCAGAACGGAAGGATTGTCATGGAACATTATTTTTCGGGACACACCGCTACAACACCGTGGTATTGGGCAAGTGCCGGAAAAACTTTAACTTCAACCGTTACCGGAATTGCCGAGCAGGAAGGCTTCATCAACATCAACAATAAAGTTTCCACCTATATCGGAATCGGCTGGACGAGCGCTCCTTTAGCCAAAGAAAATTTAATTACCTGTAAAAACCTGCTGAACATGACTTCAGGATTGGATGACAGTTTGGGTGATAATGTAAGTCCTGCCAATTTACAATATAAAGCCGATGCAGGAACACGATGGGCCTATCATAATGTATATGTTAAACTTCAGGATGTGGTGGCAGCAGCAACAGGACAAACCTGGAGCCAGTATTTTAACACAAAACTAAGGGATAAAATAGGAATGACCGGCAGCTGGATTCAAAGCGGTGACAATAGTGTGTACTGGAGCAACACCAGAAGCATGGCCCGTTTCGGACTATTGGCTTTAAATAATGGCAACTGGAACGGAAACCAAATCATTAACACTGCATATTTTCAAAATGCGGTCAATACTTCTCAAAATATCAATTTAGCGTACGGATATCTTTGGTGGCCCAACGGAAAGTCGAGCTATCATCTTCCGCAAACCCAATTTCAGTTTAACGGTAAACTCATTCCCAGTGCACCGGATGATATGTTTTGTGCACTTGGTAAGAATGACCAGAAAATTTATGTGGTTCCCGGCAAAAAATTAGTCATCATAAGAATGGGCGATGCGGCAGATAATGTGAATCTTGCTTTGTCTGATTTTGATGATGTCTTGTGGCAGAAAATAAATGCTGTTATTAATTAAAAAGCGAATGATGAATATGCAATAAATGCTTTACGGTTAACCTATATTTAATTCATAAAAAAGCTTTGCAGAATACATTTTGCAAAGCTATTATCTAATTTTTTTAAGTTTAAAAATGTCTACTTTTTAAGCTTTTCTACTCTTCTGATTTCATTCAACAATAAAGGAAAAGCAGGCAGCGCCATTCCTCCGTGATCGAATCCCTGAAGTTCATACAACGTGGTCTCTTTATGGCCTTTTAGTTTCATCATTCGGGCCATGTACGCATTTTCTTCGTATCTCCCTAAAAGCTCTTTTTCACGGTCACCGGTGATAAGAAGTAAAGGCGGAGCATCTGCCCTGATAAAATGCAGGGGTGCGTATTCATCTATTCTTGCATCCAGCTCATCAATTCCCCTTTCTTTTCTTGTGGTAAAATGCGAAATCATTTGTCCGCTGAAAGGAACGATTCCGGCTAGCTTATTGGCATCAATTCCGTATTTGTTGAGGTACACTTTATTTAACCCCACCATAATCGCAAGATAGCCTCCTGCAGAATGTCCGGAAATAAAAATTTTACTTTCATCACCACCGTATTTTTTGATATTGTTGAAAACCCATGCCGTTGCTGCTGCTGCATCATCGATATATTTCGGCGCTTTTACCTTTGGGGAAAGCCTGTAATTAACACCAATTACCGCAACACCTTTACTTTTTAACGCTTCAGGAATTTCTTTTTCTCCGCCCGTAATTCCTCCGCCATGAAACCAGATTACCGTTGGAAAATTTTTAACATTTTTAGGAACATATACATCCAGAACACATCTTTCGTTAATGTAAGCATCGGCTGCATTCGTTTTGTCGTCATAATAATGAATATTGTTTTCGGTTCGGTATTCCTGCGAAAAAAACGGTGTTGAAAACAGGGTAAGAATTAAAAATATCAGAATCCTTTTCATTATAAACTTTTTTAATTGGTTTAAAGATACAAATTGAAGTTCAGTTATATAAAAAATGAACCCGGTTTTTCCGGATTCATCGTAATTTCAGCAAAAAATTATATTTAAAAATTAAAATTAAGTCTTGTAAATACAAACCTCCCGTTTTGTCCAAACTGTGAAGTGGAACGTGAATACACAAACTGATCATTATTACTGGACGCAGGAAGATTTTTGGTCGGATAAATATCAAACAGGTTATTCACCCCTGCCGTAAGTCCGATATTTTTGGTAAACTGGTATGCTACGGAAACATCGGTAATGATTTTGTCGGTAATTTCCTGGTGCTCATTAGGTGAAATAATTCCATCTCCGTTGGCATCGATAATATCCGGACTGGTCACTTTACCGAAGTAGGTATTTCTAAGATAGAAAATGGCATTTCCCCAGGTAAGCTGATTAGACAAACTTGCTTTCACTCTTGGTACGGCTTCTTCCAGGTAAATTCTTGATGCTTCGGCAAAATAAATATTCTCTAAACCGGCCGACTGCAATGCACCTGATGAATGGATGTCGCCTACTTTTTTCGTCCGGTTAAGGTTGATGGCAAAATTATTGTCAAGTTTTACACTGGAGAATTTTGCGTTATGACTTATTACCACATCCAGTCCTTTCGTTTCGGTATCGATGGCATTCGTAAAAAGCTGTACAGCATTTACCCCCGCCGCATCAAACGCAGCCTGAGCCTGGGAAGAAACAGCCGATCTTGCAAACTGTCCCGTAAGAACAATTCTGTCGTCAATTCTCGTGAAATAACCATCTGCCGTAAAGCTTAGGTTTACAGAAGGAATTTTATAGGTAAATCCTAAACTTGCAGATTTTGAGGTTTCCTGTTTCAGGCTTGGAATTCCTAATAAATTAGCAATTTTGGAATCGTTGCTAAAAGTTCCCACTTCAAGAAGCTGTCCGTTGGTAAACAAAGTTGAAGTTACATTATAATAAATCTGATGAATAGAAGGCGCCCTGAATCCTGTAGAACCTGCCAACCTGAAATTCAGGTTTTGATCGACTTTGATTCTGGAAGCCAGCTTATAATTGAAGGTAGAACCGAAATCCGAATAATTTTCATACCGTACCGCAGCATCAGCCAAAAGCCAATCGGTAAAGTTGAACTCAACATCTGCATATCCGGCAACCGCCTGACGGTTTTTATTGACTGCGTTTTCCGGCCTGAATCCACTGAACACCTGAGATCCCCCCGGAAGCGCCGCTCCGAAAAAATCGGTAGGACGAGTCGTATTTCCGTTCCATACATTACCGGTAACATCATAAGTGGAATAAGAAACTTCTTCTCCCGCTGTTATTTTAAAGTTTTCATAACGGTGCTCCGCTCCGAAGGCAACGTTGATTCCGCTCCACACATCATATTTTTTTGAAAAATCAAGGTTGATGGTATTTTGCGAAAACCGTAATCCTCCGGCATCAAATTCACTCGGAGAGTTAAATCTTAAAGACGTATTTCCTGTATTTTTAATATCGTAATTAAATGAATTCTGCCCGAACGTATTGCTGAAATCAACATTCCAGCCTTTCCAGTTTCCTTTGATTCCTGCCGAAAGAGAGAGATCCTGAATATCTGTTCCGATCTGCGGTAAATATCCGTTCGGGTATAATCCTGTAAACGTTCTGCTTTGGTTGGGCCTTCTGTAAAATCCTCCTGACGTACCGTGTCTGAAGCTGTATCCTCCGAAAGTATATAATTTCCAGTTGTCATTCAACGGAACTTCAATATTGGCGAAAAGCTGATGGTTATTCAGTTTCGACTGTCCCACCTGCATGTTAAAATCCTTTCTGGAAAGACCACGGTAAGCAAGTTCCTGATCGGTTACATTGGCACCCAAAAGTCCCTGTAATGCAGAAATTGTAGTTGCCGACTGGATCTGATTCTGAAAAGTCTGGGAAAAATAATTTACATCCTGCGCATACTGTTGTATCGTATTAATAATCTGCTGTGAGTTTGCCGTATTATTGATGTTGCTGAACAATGAAGAAAGATTGACTCCGTTATTCAAAGCACGCTGCTCAATGGCATTGTAGGCATTGAAAATATTTCCGCTTTCTGTTCCAGCCCTGAACGTAGGATTTCTGAACTGTGAAGTCCAGGTGATATTATAAAAACCTCCTCTTTTCCCGATTTTATTTCCGTAATTAAGATCAACCTGAATATTCTGCCCGTCAAAATCTCCGGTGTGGTCATTTGCTGCAGGCGTAAGATTTCCGCCATAGCTTAACTGTCCCGTAAGTTTTCCTGTATCTCTTTTTAGCCCTAAATTAATAACGCCGGCAATCGCATCCGAACCATATTGGGCAGAAGCTCCATCCCTTAAAACTTCAATCCTGTTGATGGCAAAAGACGGAATGGCATTTAAATCTGTTCCCACAGTTCCTCTTCCCGGCGATCCATTAACGTTCACCAGTGCAGAAGTGTGTCTTCTTTTTCCATTCACTAAAACCAAAACCTGATCCGGGCCAAGACCTCTCAATTGCGCAGGGTCGAGATGATCGGTGCCGTCTGCATTGGTCTGTATGGTTGAAGTAAATGAAGGTGCAATAAAATTGAGAATCTGTGCGACATTGGTTTGCGGTAAAATGACCGAAGATTCTTTAATATTAAACACATCCACCGGAACGGGACTGTCTGCTTTTGATCTCGCTCCGCTTCTTGATCCCAGGATCACAACTTCCTCTAAATTATTTGTTTTTACCGAATCTTTTTCCTGCGCATAAGTAAATGTTCCCAGAAAAAATAATACGGAAGCTGAAAAAATAGCTTTTTCATTTTTCATACATTGCTCTTTTACTATTTGAAGGAGCAAATGTAAATCATATTTATTAGTCCACAAAAAATTTATAGACTAATAAAATACAGAAATTTGAAACGTTGTTTTTGTTTTTTTAAATTTTAGTTAGTTTCGCGTATTTAAGAATAAGATTCTTTTCGCCTTCATGCTGGAAGACAACCTTTGCTTTAATATTCTGAGGATCCGTTCCGTCCAGGAAAGTCACTTCACCAACTCCGAACCGGTCGTGCCTTACCTTATCGCCCACTTCTATATCCTGCGAAGAGGCTCCGCTCGGATTGATAATTTTTGCAGTGCTTACAGGTTTTAGTTTACGGGGTTCAGCAATAGGTTTAGAATCTCCGCTTCTTTCAATGGTTTTCTTTTCCACTTTTTTGAAGCTTCTCATTTCAGAGGGATGCTCGTCAAAAATATTTGATTTTATGCCTGCATTATTAATGAAACGTTTTTCAATCGCGGGATTTACAAATTCAATATATTCCTCATCAATTTCGCTGAGAAATCTTGAAGGTTCGGCATCGGTAATTTTTCCCCACTGGAAACGTGAAACGGCATACGAGAAAAAGGCCTGCTTTTCGGCTCTGGTTAAAGCAACGTAGAACAAACGTCTTTCTTCTTCCAAATCTTCCCTGGTAGACGAACTCATAAAGCTCGGAAAGAGATTTTCTTCCAGCCCGACTAAGTGTACCACCGGAAATTCCAGCCCTTTTGAAAGGTGAATGGTCATTAACGATACCATATCTTTCTCGTTGTTTTTATCCTGCGTATCTGCGGAAAGAGCAATATTTTCAAGGAAATTCGGTAAGCTCGGATCTCCGTCTTCAAGCTGCATCTGTTCTTCAATAAATCCCTGCATAGAGTTCATTAATTCCTGGACGTTTTCCACACGGGAAATTCCTTCCGGAGTCTGATCGTCTTTTAAAAACTTAATCAGTCCGCTTCTTTTAGCCACTTCCATCGCCACGCTGTAAGCGGTTTCCGTTTTCAGCAATACCTGAAATGCCTTGATCATTGACCAGAAATCGTTCAGTTTGTTTAAAACACCATTGTTTAAACCTAAATGCGGCGCATACATCGGTAAATTTTCCAAAACCTTTGAAACGGCAACATTCTGAGCATCGGCAAATACAACCAGCTTATTCTGAGTGGTCTCACCGATACCTCTTGCAGGATAATTAATGATTCTCATCAAGGCTTCCGAATCATTTTCGTTGACGAGAAGACGAAGGTAAGCAATCAGGTCTTTTACCTCTTTCCTTTGGTAGAATGATAAACCTCCATACACTTTATAAGGAATATTTTTACGTCTTAATGCATCTTCAAAAGCCCTTGTCTGGGAATTGGTACGGTATAATATGGCAAAATCGCTGTATTTTCTCTGTTCGCGGTTTCTGGTCTCCCAGATATTTCCGGCTACGAAATTCGCTTCATCGGCATCGGAAAGAGAACGGTAAATCTTGATTTTTTCTCCTTCTTCATTTTCACTGAAAACATTTTTCTTAAACTGCTGAAGGTTTTTCGCAATTACCACATTGGCCGCATTCACAATATTCTGGGTAGATCGATAATTCTGTTCAAGAGAAACCGTTACCGCATCCGGATAATCTTTTTTAAAGTTTAAAATATTATAAATGTTTGCACCACGGAAAGAGTAAATAGACTGTGCATCGTCTCCTACCACGCAGATATTTTCAAATTTTGAAGCCAGTGCTTTCACAATAAGGTACTGCGAATGGTTCGTATCCTGGTACTCATCTACCAGAATATACCTGAACCTGTCCTGATATTTAGCAAGCACTTCCGGAAAACGGGTAAGCAGCTCATTGGTTTTTAAGAGCAAATCATCAAAATCCATAGATCCGTTTTTGAAGCACTGTTCAACATATTTCTGGTAGATCTGCCCGATGAATTTCATATTGGCCTTTTCATCCGCTTCCATTAATTCCGGGTTGGCGTAATAAGCTTTTACGGTAATCAGGTTGTTTTTGTAGGTAGAAATTCGGGACTGAACTTTTTTAGGTTTGTAAAGATCGGCATCAATATTCATATCTTTCAAAACTTTCTTGATGACATTCAGGGCATCCTGCTGATCATAAATGGTGAAATTGGAAGGATATCCCAGATAGTGCGCTTCATTTCTCAGGATTCTTGCAAAAACGGAGTGAAAGGTTCCCATCCATAGGCTTCTGGCATTGCTTTGCCCCACGACTTTAGCAATACGTTCTTTCATTTCTTTTGCCGCTTTGTTGGTAAAAGTGAGGGCTAAAATATTAAAAGGATCTATCCCGTTGGTAATGAGGTGCGCAATACGCATGGTAAGCACACGCGTTTTTCCCGAACCTGCTCCCGCAAGAACCATTAATGGCCCCTGTAGTGTGGTAACGGCTTCAAATTGTGATTCATTCAGTCCTTTCAGATAATCCTCCATGTTTGCAAAAAATTTTGGGAACACAAAATTAGTGTATTATACGGAGAATTCAAATTCGGTAAGACTGTAAATAGTGTTAAATTAATTCTTTACTTCAAGAAATATTGAGAGAAAACCGATAGAAATATTTTTAACCTACGCTATTTTAAGTAATGCCTGATTCTTTCCACCATGTTTCCCAGATCGAAAGGTTTGGCGACAAATTCATCTGCCCCCGCATCCAGTGCAGATTGCTCAAGGCCACGGCTTGCCGACATAATCAAAACGGGAATATCCTGAAAGTTTTCATGGGCTTTGATAAGCTTGCAAAAATCTCTGCCGTCTTCACCGGAGAGCCACATATCCATTAGAATGACATCGGGTTTTGAGTTTGGATCCAGCGCATTAAACATTTCTGAACCTTTATAAAATTTGTAAACTTCAAATCCCTCAAAATCGAGCATCATTTCAATAGAATCAACAATCGCGGGACTGTCATCCACTACCATAATTTTTGCAGCACTAGACATTGTAAAACTGTATTAATTTTTATTCTTGGGGATTCTGAAGCAAAAATCAGACCCTTCTCCTTCTACAGAGGAAACAAAAATTTCCCCGCCTGTCCTTTTTATAATTTCAGCGGAAATATAAAGTCCCAATCCGAGCCCTGAAAATGTATAATCTTTTGATCCGTTGATTCTGTAGTACTGTTCAAAAACCTTTGACAGCTTATCTTCAGGAATTCCGATCCCAAAGTCTCTCACATTAAACTGTGCCTGTTCTCCGTGTAGTCCTGTGGAAATATGCACTTCATCTGCGTCAGGAGAATATTTTATTGCGTTGCTGATGAGGTTGGCAACCACCTGTGATATCCTGTGCCGGTCTGCAAAAACATCCCCGATTGGGCCGGATCTGCTTACAAAAAGCTTATGCCTTGAAGTCATCTGCTGTTCCTCTACAACTTCATCCACCATTTTATCAAAATCGAAAACAGATTCATTAAGCTGCATTTGGCCTTTCTGTATTTTAGTAACATCCAGCAATTCGTTGATAAGCCCCGTTAACAGATCAATCTGGTAATCCATTCTTCTGGCAACGCCAGCATTTTTTGGATCTCCGGCTTTTTCAAGATTGTTTTTAATGAATTGTGTGTATAATTTCAGGCTGGTAAGCGGTGTTTTAAGTTCATGGCTGGCAATTCCGAGAAAATTATCTTTTTGGGTTTCGAGCCGCTTGAATTCATCAATATCTGTAAAAGTTCCCGTCCATTGTTTCACTTCTCCGTTTTCGGAAAAATTGGGAACGGCTCTTCCTAGGAACCATCTGTAATTTCCTTTCTGCATAGGATCTTCAAGCTCATATTCCATCACAAAAGGAGTGTTTGTTTTCACACATTCTTCCCAGGTCTGATCAACTTTTGCAATAGTTTCCGGCCTCATCATCCTTTTTACAAGACTTGTCTGGTTTTCGTTTTCAGAGGAGCCGGTGTAGCGGTACCAGCTTTTGTTCATGTAGGTGATTTCCCCTCTGTTATCGCAAGTCCATACAAACTGTGGCATAGAATCTGCCAGATCCCGGAATTTCTTTTCTCTTTCCTGAATTTCTTTTTTTGCCATTACCAGATCTGTAATATCAACAGCCATGTTTAGGATGGCATATACTTCGCCGGCAGGATTTTTCAGTGGTTTATAAGAAAAATCATAGTAAAATGTCTGAAGCTTTCCGTCTACCATAAGATCTGCACTGGCTTCTTTTGAAGCATATGTTTCTCCTGTTTTAAAAATATCTTTCAGGAGCCCTATGAATGGCTGTCCCTCAAGCTCGGGAAGTGCATCTTCGAGTTTCATTCCAATAACGGAAGCATTTTTACCCCAGGTTTTAAGCATTTTTTCATTGGCAAATTCTATATAAAGGTCTTCGGTACTGTAAATTGCTATCGGGTAATCGGATTTTTTGATGAGATGCTCAAAGCGGTATTCGCTTTCTTTAAGTTTCCGTTCGGAAAGAACCTGGTCGGTAACTTCGGTGGCTACAATACTGATGCCTATAATTTTTTTATCACCATTAACAACAGGCGCAAAAATAAAATTAAAGAAATATTCATCATATCTTCCGTGTTTTTCTAAAAAAACAGACCATTTATTTCCTTTGAAAATTTCTCCCGTACGATAAACATTTTCTAAGATCTCCCTGAAACCCTGCTCGATGATCTCAGGAAGTATTTCAAATAGAGACCTCCCGATAACGGAAGTTCCCTTGCCCCAGATTTCCAGTATTTGAGGGTTGGCACTTTGAATGATGAAATCATCTCCTGCTAACAAAGACATTGCAACAGGAGCCTGGCTAAAAAGTGTAATGAGAGAATCCTGTGAAATATTTTGCTCTAAAAAGCTTTTCATTATTTATGATTGTTTGTTGTAAAAATAACTCATATTCGGAACATTATAAAATAAAACAATACCACGAACGGTACATTTTTAAAATAAATATACAACTTTTGGAATGCTGGTTTTTTAATTCCGCACAAAATATTTTTTATCAGCAAAGAATATGTAGTAATTCTAAACACATACAATTATTTTTTAAAATTTTTATTTCCAAATGGTTATACAGTAAAACACCGAATAGTAATAAATAAACATTGAAGAATTCAGACAACAAAAACCTATAATTTAAACAAATTGCAAGTCTTGAAAAATTATATTGGCAAGATTGTAACATTTAAAGTAAATTTGGCACTAATTGACAAAACAATTTCTATTTTATGAAAAAGCGACTTCTTTCTGTTGCTGCAGCGGTATTCTTCGGAATGGCTCTGAATGCGCAACAAATTAAATTTGAAGAGTATGACTTACCAAACGGTCTTCACGTAATCCTTCACCAGGACAATTCTGCGCCGGTTGTTACAACAGGTGTGATGTATCATGTTGGTGCAAAGGATGAAGTAAAAGGAAGAACCGGTTTTGCTCACTTCTTCGAGCACCTTTTATTTGAAGGAACACCTAACATTAAAAGAGGTGAATGGTTCAAGATAGTTTCTTCAAACGGAGGGCAAAATAACGCTAATACTACTAACGACAGAACGTATTATTACGAAACGTTCCCTTCCAACAATGAACAGCTGGGTCTTTGGATGGAGGCTGAAAGAATGCGCCATGCTGTAATTAACCAGGTTGGTGTTGATACTCAAAGAGAGGTTGTGAAGGAAGAGAAAAGATTAAGAATGGACAATCAGCCTTATGGAAATCTTTTCACAACCGTTCAGAAGAATTTATTTACCAATCACCCATACAACTGGCCTACGATCGGTTCTATGGAAGATCTAAACTCTGCGAAGCTTGAAGAATTCCAGGCTTTTTATAAAAAATACTACGTTCCGAACAATGCTACATTAGTGGTTGCGGGAGACATCAAACCTGAGCAGACTAAGAAATGGATCCAGGAATATTACGGAGGAATTCCAAAAGGAACGGTTTACCCAAAAAACTTCCCTAAAGATGCTCCTATTACCCAGGAAAAAGAAGTGACAGCTACAGATCCTAATATCCAGCTGCCTGCTTATGTTTTTGCTTACAGGACACCGGGTAATAAAGAAAAAGACGCTTATGTTTTAGATATGCTTTCTTCGTACCTGAGCAGCGGTAAATCTTCTGTTCTATATAAAAAACTGGTAGATCAGGAAAAAAAGGCTTTACAGGTTGCCGCTTTCAACCAGGGACTTGAAGATTACGGAATTTTTGCCTTCTTCGCTATTCCGATGGGGCAGACTTCAAAAGCTACATTACAGGCGGATATTGATGCCGAAATCAAAAAGCTTCAGACTACGCTTATTTCCGAGGAAGATTACCAAAAGCTTCAGAACCAATACGAAAATCAATTTGTAAACTCCAACTCCAGCATTCAGGGAATTGCTGCTTCATTGGCAACGAACCATGTTCTGATGGGCGACACCAATCTTATCAACAAAGAAATCGACATCTACAGATCGATCACCAGACAGGATCTTCAGAATGCTGCCAAAAAGTATCTCAATTCAAACCAAAGAGTAATCATCAATTACGTACCTGAAAAAAAGTAAATACTGATTCGGTCACTATTGATTATTAAAATTAAATTTTTACAAATGAAAAAGCAATTAACATATATAGCTGCAGCGTTTTTATTCGCAGGAACGATTTCAGCACAAAAAATAGATCTTAATGCAATGCCGAAGCCGGGACCAACTCCCGTTATCAATATTGCAAAGCCAAAAACTTTCCAACTGAGTAACGGCCTTACGGTAATGGTGGTGGAAAATAACAAACTGCCTAGGGTAAATGCAAGCCTTACCATGGACAGGCCTCCTTACTATGAAGGAAGTGTAGCCGGAGTAAGCGACATCATGGCAGAACAGTTCGAAAACGGAACGACTACCATGAGCAAGGATGATTTCAACAAAAAAGTTGATTATCTGGGAGCCAATCTTTCTTTCTCTTCAAACGGAGCTGCCGCAAATTCACTTTCGAAATATTTCCCTCAGGTATTGAGCTTAATGGCAGATGCGATTATCAATCCTAAATTTTCTGCTAAAGAAATTGAAGATTCTAAAGAAAGAGCGATTGAAGGATTAAAAACTGAAGAAAAAAATGCATCTGCAATTGCTTCAAAAGTATCCAACGCGTTAATGTATGGCAAAAATACTTCGAGAGGAGAATTCCCGACCGTTGAAACAATTGGTAAAATCCAGCTTGCAGATGTGCAGAATGTTTATAAAAAATATTACGCTCCGGACAATGCATACCTTGTAATTGTTGGAGATGTAAAATTTGACAAGGTAAAACCAATGATCGAAAAGGCATTCAGCGGATGGAAAAAAGCAAACACTCCAATGACTCCGGTAGAGCCTGCATCCAATGTTGCCACTACAGAAATTGATGTTGTTGATGTACCTACGGCGGTACAGTCTGTGGTTTCCGTAAACAACCTCAACAATTTAAAAATGAAGGATCCGAACTACTTCCCGGCTACAATTGCCAATTACATTCTTGGCGGTGGCGGTGAAGCAAGACTTTTCATGAATCTTCGTGAGAAAAACGGATTTACTTACGGAGCGTATTCCAATATGAGCGCAAGCAAGTACTCTCCTGAATTCTCTGCAAGTGCAAGTGTAAGAAATGAAGTTACAGACAAAGCAGTGAAGGAATTCATGAATGAGCTTAATGCAATTTCTACCGTAAAACCTGAAGAGCTTGAAAATGCCAAAGCAAAACTGAAAGGATCATTCATCATGTCTCTGGAGCAGCCTGCAACTATCGCAAGATTTGCACTGAACCAAAAAATCTATGATCTTCCAAGCGATTTTTATACCAATTATCTTAAATCGATTGATAAGGTAACTGCTGCTGATGTTTCCAGCGCGGTAAATTCTACTATTTATCCGACTAAAAGCAGAATTTTCATTGCCGGAAAAGCTTCTGATATTTCTGAAGGATTGGAAAAACTGGGGTATCCTGTAAAATATTATGATAAAGATGCCAATCCGGTATCAAAGCCAACGGCACAGAAAGTTGATGCCAGTGTAACAGTCGCTTCAGTTGCAGATAAATATCTTAATGCAATTGGAGGAAAAGCAAACCTTTCTAAAATTTCGTCTTATACCGTAAACGCTTCTATGTCTATACAAGGCCAAAACATCGATATGAAGATGATGAAAGCACAGGGCGGAAAAGAAATGACACAGGTTACCGCTATGGGACAGGTTGTTCAAAAGCAGGTATTTGACGGCAAAACAGGATATTCTGAGCAAATGGGACAAAAAGTCCCTATGAAGCCGGAAGAGATTGCAGAAAAGCAAAAGAATACAGAACTTTTTGAAGAGATGGCTTTTGCAAAATCCCCTGAATATAAACTGACAGGGATTGAAAAAGTAGGAGGAGAAGATTCCTATGCAATCAAAGGACCTGAAACCACCTATTATTACAGTGTAAAAACAGGACTGAAAACCGGAGAAACAAGAACGGTTAAAGCACAGGGCCAGGAAGTAAGCGTTCCTACTACATTCTCTGATTACAAAGATGTTGCAGGCGTAAAAATGCCTTACACTATTTCTGTAAACCAAATGGGAATGGATATGACCATGAAGGTGAAATCTTATGAAATAAATCAGTCCAAAGATTCTGACTTTAAATAAGACTTCTTAATTTTTATAGAAAAACGGCAACAATTGTTGCCGTTTTTTATTTTTATGAAATTTGACTATTTCTTTCTTTGCTGTTCGGTAAAAAAAGATTAAATTTGCCCATTCAAAAAGATATCAAATTAATGGATTCTATATTTATACTATTGATGGTTCTTGTTATGATCGCCAGCATTCTTCTGGTAATCATCGTTATGGCTCAAAACCCAAAAGGAGGAGGTCTTTCCAGCACTTTCGGAGGAGCATCTTCCGCACAGTTTGGAGTACAGAGAACCAACGACTTCATGGAAAAAGCGACATGGACTTTGGGAGCAATAATTATTGTTCTTATCATTTTAAGCGTTGTAATTACAGGTAAACCTTCAGCTGCCGTTCCTGCACAGGTTCCTGCATCAAAAGGAGCTCCGGCTAAGCAATCTTCCGCTCCGGCTGCCACTACAACGACAACAACTCCGGCTCAGACTCCTGCGCCAACCAAATAAGCAAATAATTCTTTACATACTGAAAAAGCAACTCATGAGAGTTGCTTTTTTTTTAGTTTAATTTTTTCAATTTTATGTCTTAGCCAAAGACCTGCTTTTAAAAATAAATATTGCAATGGTTTGGAGTTTTTATAGTATTTATTAATAAAAATATCCATAGCGCCGTAAAATCTTTTGAGATACACATCATCTTTTATCGTGCTTTCACCCTTATGATGAAGGATTGAAGCTTTACCATAATAAAAATTTTTAAACCCTTTTCTCAGTAAAGTATAGCAAAGATCAATATCTTCTCCGTACATGAAGTAAGATTCATCCAGCCCTCCTATTTCTTCATAAACATCCTTTTTTATCAGGAGAAAAGCTCCGGTAACAACCTCCACTTTGGCAACTGCATATTCATCGATATCGCTTCTGTAATATGATTTTGAATTATTCTTTTTAAAATTGGTAAACAATTTTTCGAAAGAATTGAACATATCCGGAACTGAACGTTTGCTTTCCGGTAAGAAAACCCCGTTTGCATCATGCATTCTTACACCAAGACACCCGAAATTCTCCTGAGAAACTGCAAACTCTAAAATCTCACTCATATAAAAACCTTCAATTTCCGTGTCTGGATTTAGTAAGAGAAGATACTCCCCTTTTGCGGTTTTTATAGCTTTATTGTTGGCCTTTGAGAAACCGTCATTGCTTTCAGAAGCAATAAAATGAACTTTTGGAAATTCGGGAATAAGATCTTCCCAGGATGAATCCGTAGATGCATTATCAATCACAATCACTTCATAATCTATCTCTTTCAAATAGTTATGAAGAGATAAAAGACAATTTTTGAGTAATTGAGTGACATTATAATTAACAATAATGACTGACAACTTCATATAACTCTACGTTTTGTTCTTATTTTCTTAAATTATAATAATAAGTCCTCCCCAGCAAAAGTAAGTATTTTGCTTTATAAAAAACACTTAGAAATACATAATGAGTAAAATTAATATACTTCAGAAGATACATCTCTTTCAGATTCTTTTGAAACCCATCCTGCATCGCAGAAAGATTTGCGGAAAGCCCGGCCACACCAAAAGTTTTTTTTCCTCCGTCGGCAATCATCAGGCTTTCATCGAGAATATACATTTTATTATTGCTTTTGGCAATTTTCATCCAATAATTAAGGTCTTCCGCGTATCGGTGATTTTCATTGAAATACCCTGTATTTTCTAAAATTTTCCTTTTAAAAATAACCGTTGAAGGCTGTGCTTCATTTCTGATTAATAATTTTTTAAAAGTAATTTCAGCAAGATTATTTTCTACACGATAAGGTAAAAGAATTTTATTATTATTCCTTCTTGTTGCTATAAAATCGATTTGAAGGTCTTTATTGTTGAGATAATTTAATTGTTTTTTTGTTTTTTCAGACAGCCATTCATCATCAGCATCCAGCAAAGCAATAAATTCTCCCTTTGCTATTTTTAATCCTAAATTCCTGGCTTTTGAAACACCTCCGTTTACCGATTCAAGAAGTTTAATATGTAAACTCGGGTTTTCTTTAATATACTTTTCAACAAGCATTTTACTGTTGTCAGTAGATCCGTCATTAATAACAATCACTTCAAACTGATTCAGGTCGTAATCCTGATTTCTTACGGAATCAAGAGTTCTGATGATCGTTTTTTCGGCATTAAACATGGGAATTATTACAGAGATCATATCTAAATAATTGATAAAAGATTATGACTTTTCATCATTATACGGAAGCCTGTTGATGATTGATCTTCCCAATGATATTTCATCTGCATATTCAAGCTCATCGCCTACAGAAATCCCTCTTGCAATGCTGGAAAAATTAATATCGAAGTTTTTAAATTTCTTATAAATATAATACGCTGTGGTGTCGCCTTCCATAGTTGCGCTTAAAGCAAAAATAAATTCTTTTACCCTTCCTTCATTCAGCTTTTTTTCAATGCTCGGAATATTCAGCTGGCTCGGCCCGATTCCTTCCATGGGAGAAATTTTACCTCCTAAAATCAGGTATTTCCCGGTATATTTCCCGGTATTTTCAATGGCAATCACATCGCGTACATCTTCTACGATACAGATCAGTTCGTCATGCCTTTTCGGATTACTGCAGATCTCGCAAACCTCAAAATCTGAAAAATTATGGCATTCTTTGCAGTACCTGATATCATTTACCAGGCTGATGAGAGAATTTCCCAGGCTTACCGATCGGGATGCCGGCTGCTTCAATAAATGCAGCGCTAAACGCAATGCCGTTTTTCTGCCTATTCCCGGGAGTCCGGAAATTTCATCCACCGCTTTTGCCAAAACTTTACTTGGGTAATCCATAGCACAAAAATAAGCAAAAAGATGAGGATTCAGAATTTTTAAGAAGCTATTGCCCATTTGAAAAGATACTTTTTAATCTTAAATATTCTTATTTTCGTTTAAATGAAGTTAATATACCATAACTTTCATCCAAATAGCCTTATCTTTGATCAGCTAAATATTAACTTGAAAAATAAACAAAATGGTTCTTAACAATTTAAATTATCCACTGGATTTTAAATTTAAAATTACAACATTATCCAGTGATTTCAACATCACGGATAGAAATGGCAATTATGTGGCATATGTCCGTCAGAAAATGTTCAAGCTGAAGGAAGATGTTATTGTTTTTAATGATGAAAGCAAAACCAAAGAGCTTTTCAGGATTAAAGCCAACCAGTGGATTGATTTTAATGCTTCTTATTCTTTAACCGAAATTGCTACTGGCAGAAACTTCGGAAGAATGGCAAGAAAGGGGATGCGCTCATTCTGGAAAGCCAGCTATGACATTCTGGATGCCAACGATCAGCCGAAGTTTAAAATCCAGGAAGACAGCGCCTGGGTACGATTCTTTGATGGAATGATTGGCGAAATTCCGCTTATCGGAGCATTTACCGGATATTTCCTTAATCCTTCGTACACCGTTACCGGTTTAGACGGAAAAGAATATTTTAAACTAAAAAAAATGCCTTCATTCTTTGGAAGAAGATTCCAGCTTGACCGTCTCATCGATATTGATGATGAAGAAGAAAGCCTTGTGATCCTCTCCTTATTGATGATGACGCTTCTTGAAAGAGCAAGAGGATAAACTTATATACCGAAAACAATGAAATATTTTATCATTTTCTTTTCAGCTTTTCTGTTAGTTGCCTGTAAAAAAGAACAGGGATCTGAGAATTCTGCTTCAGTAGATTCTTCTAAAATAGTTAAAGACAGCGTGTCTACCGATCTTTCACCAAAGAAAATCGCTGTTGAAACCTTTCCTTTTCCTACTGAAATCAAAGAGTGTTCATGTTATTTTGCTAAAAGCAAAGCAGACTTCCTTGCTGAAAAATATATTTATGCAGATGATGCCGGAAAAACCGCATACATGAAACTTGACGGAAAAAGATTGGCTTTAAACCTGATCTCTTCAAGTGATATGGAGACCGACGAGGAACTGAGCAAGGAAATAGAAAATGATGATTATAAAATTTCCGTACAAGGTAAAAAAATAAAAGGTGAAGAAGCGTTGCTCTTTGAAGGAACCCTCACCATTGAAAAGCCGGACGGAACTGTTGTTACAATGCCCATTTATGGTGAATGCGGCTGCTAAAGCTTCCTGCTGCCTAAAAATACTGCTTCCGATCGTCCGGAAGCATTTTTTATTTTGTAATTTTGAGAAAAATTAAATTCAATGGAGCTATCTACTATAGAACCGCAGATGATCTGGAAGAATTTTTCCAAATTGAATGCTGTTCCGAGACCCTCAAAAAAGGAAGAAAGAGTAATTGCATTCATCAAAGAGTTTGGTGAAAATTTAGGATTAGAAACCACGGTTGATGAAGTTGGTAATGTGATTATTAAAAAACCGGCAACATCCGGAATGGAAAACCGCAAATCAGTTGTTCTTCAATCTCATCTTGACATGGTATGCCAGAAAAACAACGATGTGAATTTCGATTTTGAAACGGAAGGCATTAAAATGGAAGTAGACGGCGACTGGGTAAAGGCAAAAGGAACAACGCTGGGAGCCGATAACGGATTGGGCGTGGCAACGATCATGTCGATTCTGGAAAGCACTGATATACCTCACCCTGATCTGGAAGCGCTTTTCACCATCGATGAAGAAACCGGAATGACAGGAGCTTTAGGCTTGAAACCGGGACAGCTGACCGGCCAAATACTTCTCAACCTTGATACCGAAGAAGATGATGAAATTGATATCGGCTGCGCCGGCGGAATTGACGTAACCATTTCGCAGGATTACAATACCGAGGTGGCGAAAGGGCAAACTATAAGGATTGAAGTAAAAGGCTTACAGGGCGGCCACTCCGGTATGGATATCCATAAAGGTTTCGGAAATGCTAATGTAATTCTTGGCAGAATTCTTTACAAGGGTCTGGAAAAGGAAAATATTCAATTGATCTCTGTTGACGGTGGCGGACTGAGAAATGCCATCCCAAGAGAAGCGGTGGCTGTTGTTTCCGTAAGAAATGCACAGGAATTCATTGATGGGGTGACCAACGGTATCAAAAAAGAAATTCTTGAGGAATTTGCAACCATAGAGCCTCATCTTCATATCAATATTGAAAATTCAACCACTTCGGAAAAGGCACTTTCTGAAGAAGATTCAAAAAAAATTATTTTGGCACTGAAGTCTCTTCATAACGGTGTTTACAGAATGAGCCCTGATGTAAAGGATCTTGTGGAATCTTCCAACAACGTGGCTAGAGTAGAACTAAAGGAAGGTGCATTAAAGATTTTAAACCTTTCAAGATCATCCGTAGAATCATCAAAGGATTCTGTGGCGGAGCAGCTAAAATCCGTTGCTGAGCTTGCCGGAATGAAAACGGTATTCAGCGGTTCTTATCCGGGATGGAAGCCGAAGCCCGGCTCTGAAATTGTAAAGCTGATGGAAAAAATTTATACTGAAAAATTCGGTGACAAACCTCATGTTGTAGCCTGCCACGCCGGCTTGGAATGCGGAATTATCGGAGCCAATTATCCCGAAATGGAAATGGTGAGCTTCGGACCCACGATCAGAGGTGCACACTCGCCTGATGAAAAAGCGAATATTCCTTCAGCGCAGAAGTTCTGGAGCTTTACGAAGGATATTTTAGCCAATATTCCTTTAAAATAGAATTGTAAAATTGCTATACTGAATATCCAAAATTAAAATAATTTTGGATATTTTTATTTCTACATCTTTATAGGTTTTTATTTAAAATTTTTAAATTTGAATAAATAATACCAATTATGAACACACAGACTCTCAATGAAAAACTTGAATTAATTCAATGGTTGTCTACATTGGAGGATATTTCTATTAATAAAAAAATTAATCCAATTTAGAAAAGAGGAAACTAAAGACTGGTGGAATGCAATCTCGGAAGAAGAGAAAAAATCTATTGAAAAGGGAATATCCGAAGCTGATAACAAAGAATTAAAACCTTATTCCGAAGCCAGAAAGTTATATGGAAAGTGGTTATAAAATTTTCTGGACTCCAAATGCTTTAAAGGAACTAGAACAAAACATAAATTATCTTCAACATAATTTTACAGATAAAGAAATCAGAAAACTTGCTCATAAAATTGAAAGCTCGATAGAAAATTATATCTCAAAATCCTTTTATATTCCTGTATCCGAAAAAGATGTTCACAAGGCAATTATTCTGCAATTTAACACTATGTATTATCGTGTAAATGATAGCAGTGTTGAAATTTTATCTTTCTTCTCAAACAGACAATCTCCTCAAAAAAGAAAAATTTAATTCTAATTTAACCATGAAAAGCATCACCATATTCTGCGGATCAAGTTTCGGTTCGGAAAATATTTATAAAGAGCAGGCAACGCTGCTCGGACAAACGCTGGCAAAAAACAATATTCAATTGGTTTATGGCGGAGCGAATGTCGGCTTGATGGGAGCCGTTGCAGATGGTGCGTTAAAGTCCGGAGGAAAAGTTATTGGCGTACTTCCCTACTTTTTGCAATCGAAAGAAATTGCCCATCAACAGCTGACCGAACTAATTCTGGTGGAAACCATGCATGAAAGGAAAACGAAGATGAATGAATTGTGCGACGGCGTGATTGTACTTCCCGGAGGTTACGGTACATTGGAAGAATTCTTTGAAATGATTACCTGGGCACAGCTCGGGCTCCATCAAAAACCGATTGGTATTCTGAATATTGACGGATTTTATGATGATTTAATAAACCTTGTTCAGAATATGGTGGATAAAGGATTTTTAAAGCAAATCAATCGGGATATGCTTCTGATAAGCAACAATACTGATGAATTGCTGGAAATGATGAGAAATTATAAGGCTCCGAGCGTTGGAAAATGGATTTCAAAGGATAAAACATAAAGCTATTAAAAAACAACACCCGAAGACTTGTCTTCGGGTGTTGTTTTTAATTTTAATAAATATTTTCTAAGGATAAGGAGCAATTTCCACTTCCAGCCCTTCCATTGCGGGAACGATATGCAATTGGCAGCCTAACCTGCTGTTATCCTGCACATGGAAAGCTTCCCCAAGCATTGCATCCTCTTCTGCACCCATTTCTTCCAGCCCCGGATCATTTACCACGTATACCTGACAGGAAGCACACATCGCCATTCCTCCGCATACCCCTATGGTTCCTTCCTCAGCCAATTCGTACGAACGGATAATCTCCATCAAATTCATCGACATATCGGTGGGAGCTACAATATCGTGGGTAACCCCTTCCCGGTCGGTGATTTTTATATTTATATCACTCATCTTTAGTTGATAATTCTTTGTTAATTGTTGATCGCTTTATTTTTTAAAACAATAAACCGTCAACACACACAAATTTAGTCAATTTTTTTCACAACCGCTTTCTCGGCTTCTTTCCGGCTTCCGTCGAATCCGTCTACTCCGCTTACTGTCGTATATTTTAAAACGAATTTTTTACCCGGATTTAATCTGTTATACACACTCTGGCACATTAAAGTAGCTTCGTGAAAACCACAAAGAATCAGTTTAAGTTTTCCCGGATAGGTATTGATATCACCGATTGCATAAATCCCGTCAATATTCGTCTGATAATCCAAAGCGTTGTTCACAACGATGGCATTTTTCTCGATATTAAGGCCCCAGTTTCCGATCTCGCCTAATTTTGGCGTTAAACCAAATAACGGGATAAAGAAGTCAGTTTCAATATCATAAGGATCCTGCCCGTCAACTGCTACGGTAATTGCTTCCACTTTTCCATTACCTTTAATGGCGGTAACCTCAGCAGGTGTAATTAATTTTATTTTACCTTCATTTTTAAGATCCTGAACTTTCTCCACGGAATCCAAAGCGCCACGGAATTCATTTCTTCTGTGAATCAATGTTACTTCGCTGGCCACGTTGGAAAGGAAAATACTCCAGTCAAGCGCAGAATCTCCTCCACCGGCAATAACTACTTTTTTATTTCTGAAATGTTCCGGCTCTTTTACAAAATACTCAAGGCCTTTTTCTTCGTAATCAGCGATATTTTCAAGGGCTGGTTTTCTGGGTTCAAAAGTTCCTAAACCTCCGGCAATGGCAATAGCTTTTGCGCGGTGAGCTGTTCCTTTGTTGGTAATAACTTCAAACCATTCGTCATCAACTTTTGTGTAGGAAACAGCGGTTTCCCCTAAGGTGAAGCCCGGCTGAAACTGCTTAATCTGCTCCATCAGATTATCAACAAGCTCTCCTGCATTCACAGACGGATAACCCGGAATATCGAAAATAGGTTTTTTAGGATAAAGCTCGGCCAACTGTCCTCCCGGTTGTGGAAGTGCATCAATAATATGGCACTTCATTTTTAGTAAACCTGCTTCAAATACGGCAAAAAGACCGGTAGGGCCGGCTCCTATGATCAATATATCGGTCGTTATCATAATAATAAGATAATTTAATTATACTTGTGGCTGCAAATTTACTAATTTTAATGCGAAGCATATTTAATTCAGTCTAAATAAAAAACTGAGATTTATCAAATAGTATTAAACATCTGGACGTTATTTATTTGGCAGTGTTTTTGTAAATTTTTAATTATGAAAAAAATTTTAAGTGTATTGATGGTATTTCTGTCTGCTTTAAGTTTCAGCCAGATTACCAATATTTCTGACGGTGAGTCTATTAACCTGCGGATTCATTATGGTTTTCTCAATGCAGGAACGGCTAATTTAACCGCAAAAAAAACAGCATACAGAGGAGTTCCGCATTTGTACGTGAAGGGAACAGGGCAGACTACAGGAGCGGTGAGAGCATTTTTTAAGGTTGATGATCATTACGAAAGTTATATTAACATGAATACCGAGCTTCCGAGTTTCTATGTAAGAAATGTGAAAGAAGGAAGTTACAGACAGCATCTTGAAACTACTTTCAACCACGATAACAATACATTGGTGCTTACAGACAAAAAGACTCCTGCAAATGGTTCCAAAGTTCTAAAATCTGTAAGAGGTGTTCAGGATATGCTTTCATGCTTTTATTATCTGAGAAGTAAAAGCTCTGCCGAACTGAAAGTAGGAACGGTAATTAATATGAATGTATGGATTGATGATGAGATGTTTCCTTTTCAACTTAAAGTAATCGGAACGGAAAATCTTAAGACTAAATTTGGTACGATTAATTGCCTGAAAATTATACCATCTGTAAAAAGCGGAAGGGTTTTTAAAGAAAAGGAAGGTGTTACGATGTGGGTTTCTAATGATGCCAACCATCTTCCGATGCTGCTGAAGGCAGAGCTCGCAGTAGGGTCTTTAAAAGCAAGTATTGACGGATACAGCAATGTAAAATACCCTTTAAAGTTTAAAAAGTAACAATGAAATAATCATCTTGAAAGTCTGTAATGCTACGGGCTTTTATGTAATAAATAAACTTTTATGATTGTCTTTTACATAACAAACCGTTGTAATCTAGATGATCGTTTTTAATTACGTTTTGTTTCAAGGTCAGTAATTAAAAACAAGAACCTCCGAAATTTCGGAGGTTCTTTTTTGCATCTGATAATAAGAAGATCTACTTCCCCGAAGATACATTCTTAATCATCATTTGCGTTTTTTTTGATCTTTGACCCTTTTCTTTGTTTCATCATTTGTGTTTTTAGAATCAAAGATCGTTTTAAAAAGGGTATAATAATATCTGATTATTATGGTACAAAGATATCACCCTATTAATATAAATTCACCACAAAAGTTTTAGATATATATCGACGGAATTGTAGATATTTTTCTACAAGTATATCAGGAATGATTTTTCATTAATTCGATGAGCTCTACGATGTTTTCAATATTCAGTTTTTTAAATATTCTCTTTTTGATCGTACTGATTGTATTCTGTTTTACCTCCAGCCTGTTTGCTATTTCGAGGTTTCCAAAACCTTCAGAATACATTCGGGCAATTTCAAGTTCTTTTTGCGTTAAGGATGATAGCGGATTAATGAGGTTTCGGTTATTCAGCGAATTCATTAGCAGGGTACGAGTTACAGGAGAAATATATTCACCTTTATCAATAAGCGTTAATATGGCGTGTTTTATTTCTTCTTCCTCACTGAGTTTACTTAAAAATCCATCAGCTCCTGCATTAAGATATTTTAGAGCATGAACATTTTCATCAATTCCTGAAAAGATAAGAATTTTGATATCGGGATTTTTTTCTTTGATTTCTGAAATGATCTGAAGGCTGTTTCCTTCGGGGAAATATGCATCAATTATGGCAATGTGAATGACCTCGGTATGGAGGCAATCTTTAATCTGCTGAAAGTTTGATGCGTGAAAGGCTTTATAATTAATTCCGGCTGCGTCTAATAAAAATACCATTCCCTGACGGATGAGGGTGTGATCATCTGCCAACAGAAAGAAAAGTGTTTCTTCATCTTTATTTATCATGATCGATTTTTAAATTGAGGGAAAAATTTACTGCTGTTCCTTTACCCGGCTGGCTCGTCACTGAAATTTGCCCTCCGTACATCTCTACCAGCTCCTTGCATAAATTTAAACCTAAGCCTGCACCGATATTTTCGATATCGTCTGACAAAGCTCCTTGGTAATAAGGTTCAAATATTTTTTTAAGATCAGACTCTGCGATTCCAACTCCGGTATCTGTAATTTCTGTTAGCAAAGTGACGGTAGATTCGTCTTTTTTTTCAGTTTTTATATTCACCGTTATTTGCCCGTTTTCTGTAAATTTATTGGCATTACCCAATATATTCATAAAAATCTGGCTTATTTTAGCATTATCCGAATAAACCATCAGTTCCGGGGAAATTGCTTTATTCACAACAAATTTGTTGTTTCTTGTTTTTATATAATTTTCAATTGAACTTAATAGGGACGTGACCTGGTTATTAAGATTGAAAGCAACCGGAATCAGTTTGTTTTTCACATGCTGATTTTTGGTATATTCTAATATCTGATTGGCCTGCAGCAGCAAGGTATTACTGGTAAAGCCAATAGATTTAAGATACTCTTTGATTTCATCATCTTTTGTTTTCTCACTGATTCTGTTGATAAGAATACCTATGATTTTCAGTGGAGCTCTTAATTCATGGCTCAGCATTCCTAAAATCCGGTTTTTAAATTCAAGATTGGCATTGATCTGAATGTTTGCTGCTTTCAGTTTTCTTTCGTAAGAAAAAGCTATGCTTGTAAGCATCATAATAAGTACCGAGATTACCAGCATAAGAATCATTGCACCGAAGATAAGATTCATCCTCATTCTGTTACTTATAGAATTTTGCCGGTAATACTCCTTTTCGAGATCTGCCCTGGAATTCTCAATTGCGTAGTCGTAGATGTTCATAACATTATTTCCGTACATTAACAGATTGCTGAATATTCTGTAGAAGGCAGCCTTGTTATTATCTTTTTGAATGACATTGGTCTGCATATTCTTCAGCTGCACCGTGTAATGCTTATTCACGTTATTCAGAATACTGTCAAAATCAGCTTTTACGAGGTTAGAATTAAGATTTTTTGCCTGCTTTACGGTGACCACCGTACTGTCTTTTCTTATATTCTCTTTTCCGGCTATCGCATCACGTATTCTTCCGAAAAATTTCTTTTTCTTCACGGTATCAGAATAAGTTTTTGTTTCTATATTAAATTTATCAAAACTATAATCAAGGTCATAATTCCGGATTTTGGGAAAAGTATTTTGTACGGCAAGGCTTGAACCGGAAGAGTACTTGTATGTAGAATCAATAAGAATTTTCAGCTTTTGAATTTTAGAAGAATTGTTGTTTTCCAACGTTAAAGAGCTTTTCAACTTTGGATATTTCTCTGTATATTTATCAATGCTGTCTAAATTTTTATCAAGTTTATTTAAAGATGCAAAATATGATGTAAGATATTTTTTATCTTCATGAACGAGATATTTCTGAAAGTCAACCTGTGCGTTCAGCAATTCTTTTTTAGAATCTTTTGTAAGATTTTCTAATGAATGAATTTCTTTTAGCTGAGCTTCAATAAACTTTAAATTTTTCTTAGTAATAAACTCATAATAGAAAAAAGCTGCAATGAGAAATTGTATAAGTAAGATACATAAAATTAAAGAATAATGTACGATTCTTCTTGATCTGAAACTTAATTTTTCAAACATCATTGTAATTTATTGTGTAAAAATAATAAAAAAATCCTATAAATAATTTACAGGATTTTATATATTTTGTTTAATTTATTTAAAGACTTTTAAACTGTTCAAGTGTTCTGATGTCATTTTCAAAAAACATTCTTATATCGCTCATTTGGTACAGAAGCATTACGATTCTTTCAATTCCCATTCCGAAAGCATAGCCTGAATACTTTTCCGAATCAATATTTACGTTTTTCAGAACAGCCGGGTCAACCATTCCACAGCCCATAATTTCCAGCCAGCCTGTCCCTTTTGTAATTCTGTAATCGGTTTCAGAATTCAATCCCCAGTACACATCAATTTCGGCACTTGGTTCCGTAAATGGGAAATAAGAAGGTCTTAATCTTATTTTTGATTTTCCGAAAAGTTCTGTAGTAAAGAACTGAATCGTCTGCTTAAGATCTGCGAAGCTCACATTCTCATCAATATATAAACCTTCTATCTGATGGAAAATACAATGCGATCTTGAAGAAACGGCCTCATTCCTGAAAACCCTTCCCGGAGAGAGGATTCTGATAGGAGGCTGATTTTCTTCCATATAACGGATCTGTACAGAAGAAGTATGTGTTCTCAAAAGAATATCCGGGTTCTGCTCAATAAAAAAGGTATCCTGCATGTCTCTTGCCGGATGGTACTCCGGAAGATTCAGTGCGGTGAAGTTGTGCCAGTCGTCCTCAATTTCAGGCCCGTCTGCCACCGCAAAACCGATTGATTTGAAAATCTCGATAATTCTGTTTTTCACCAGATTAATAGGGTGTCTTGAGCCCAGTTCCAAAGGAAAAGCAGGCCTCGTAAGATCTTCTTTTTCCACTACAACAGAAGATGCTGAAGCATTCTTCAAATCCTCCAGTTTTATATTGACTGCCTGTTTCAGAGTATTGATCTTTTGTCCGAAATCTTTCTTCTGGTCATTGGGAACTTCTTTGAATTTTTCGAAAAAATCATTCAGAATTCCTTTCTTTCCATTGTATTTGATACGGAAGTTTTCAATCTCTTCTTTTGACGTGGCATTGAAGCTGTTTACTTCAACCAGTAACTCTTCTATCTTTTCTATCATTGTTTTACCCTTTCAGAATGTTTTGCAAAAATACGGTTTTTCGGCGAAATAATTTTCCATAAATTGTTAAAAAAATCTGCTCCGGTAAGAGCAGACTTCAATCACTTTTTCACGTAAAATAAAATTTATTTTTTTTCTAAAGCCTTCACATTGATCTGAAGGGTGACCTCATCTTTAATCACACCGTTCTCAACAGGACTCTGGAACTTCACTCCAAAATCTTCTCTTTTGATATCTGTTGGTTCCGTAGCAATATTTGCCACACCGTCTTTTACAGATACATTCGCTTTGAACGACATTGGTTTTGTGATACCTTTTACGGTTAAGTTTCCATCCAGAACGGTATTGTAGTCGCCTTCTGCCAAAGGAGTAATTTTGGTAATTTCATAAGATGCGGTTGGAAATTTCTCCACTTCAAAAAAATCGCTGCTTTTAAGATGACCATTGAATTTTTCAAGCTGTGCAGCATCATTTTTAAGATCTTCTGAGGTAAGGGAAGACATATCCGCCACAAATTTTCCGCTTTGCAGTTTTCCGTCTTTTACGGTTACATCACCGCTCTCGAATTTTATAGTTCCGAAGTGGCTGGTATTTTCAGATTTAAAGATTTTATACCCTTTCCACTCTACTTTACTGTTTAAAGTATCTACCGTAAACTGGTCACCGTCATTAGCAGTCACCACATCGGTGCTTTCCCCGGCTACCGGTTTTTCCTTTTTGCAGGAAACGGTGGTCAGTGCGGCCAGAAAAGCAGAAAAAACTACCGAAAATAGCTTTCTTTTCATAATCTTTTAAATTTTGTTACTCCTGCTAAAATAATAAAAAAATTTGTTCTTTCCTAGAAAGATTTCAATTCATTACATTTGTATTATGCTATTAGAAATAAATAATCTGAACTTTTCATATTCTGTAGAAAAACCTTTGTTTCAGAATCTTAACATGCATTTCGACGAAGGGAAAATTATTGCGCTTGCCGGAGAAAGCGGCTGTGGAAAATCAACTTTATTGAGCCTGATTTACGGACTCCTCGACTGGCAAAGCGGTGATATCATTTTTGACGGCGAGAAATTGCTTGGGCCTAAAGGAAACCTGGTTCCCGGTGAGGCGAAGATGAAGTTTGTTGCCCAGAATTTCGATCTTATGCCTTATGCTTCTGCAGCTGAAAACGTAGGAAAATTTATTTCCAATATTAATCTTGCAAAAAAAAGAGAAACGGTAGCCGAACTCCTTGAGGTTGTCGGACTTGAAGAATTTGAGAATGTACTTCCGAAATACCTGAGCGGCGGACAACAGCAAAGGGTTGCCATTGCAAGAGCACTTTCCGTTCTTCCGAAACTGCTGATTCTTGACGAACCTTTCAGCAACCTTGATTTCCCAAGGAAAATTGAACTGCGTGAAAAGTTATTCCGGTATGTAAAACAGCAGAATATTTCGTTGATTATCTCAACGCACGAGCTTCAGGATATTATTCCGTGGCTGGATGAGATTGTTATCCTGCAAAACGGGGTAATCATTCAGGAAGGCAGTCCTGAACAGGCTTTCAAAAATCCTTACAATTCTTACGTAGCCAAGCTTTTCGGTGAGGTGAATATTTTTAATGAATCTGAAATTGCAGATTTTCAGATTCCGAAATTTTCTTATTATCCTAAAGAGATACGAATCTCCAAAACCGGTTTTGAAGCCGAAGTAATGGAAAGCCGTTTTGCAGGAAATCATTACTGGAATAAAGTGAAAGCAAAAGATAAGGAACTGGTGATTTACACTGATGAGAAAATTGAAAATTCAGTGCATATTTCTTTTGATTGAACTGATTTAAATAAAGGGTCTCCATATAGCCCGGACCGAGCGGCATGTTTGAGCTCTTTTCCAGTTTTGGGGGTGGGGGGGGGGGGCCCCCCCCCCCCC
>NZ_JAYLAA010000054.1:0-15305 GCF_035819015.1 Chryseobacterium salviniae
TGGGGGGGCGCGGCTTCGCCGCGCCGCCAAATCCAAAGAAATAGCGAGTGCGGAAAGCGCGAAAAAGCTCCTAAAATAACGGATCATTTAATTAAAAAAGACTGCCGGAGCAGCCTTAATCTAACTTTACTATAATTATTTCAATATAGCCTGATGTTTATTGTATTTTCCAGCTGATGCCGAACATAAAATTGGTCCCGGCCTGTGAAAAATAATAGGGTTCTCCGTCCCAAACCGCTCCGTTATTCACGTATTTTCTGTTAAAAATATTGTTCACGAGAAGTTTCAGGGCGATGTCGTTGTTTTTGATTTTAAATTGATATTGGGCATTAAAATCTGTCAGAAAATAATCATTCAGCTGCAGATTAGGGTCTTCAGAATTATCCAGATATTGTTTTCCGACGTACTGGTTGAGCAGGGAAAACTGGAAGTTTTTATCCGGACTGAATTTCACTGCAAGATTGGCAATAATATCCGGTGAAAATGAAATCTGGGTATTCCCGAGATCCTGAACACCGCTATCATTTTCCACTTTGAAATCTAAATTTCTGTTGTTGCTGAAACTTACATTCCCGTTAAGCTCCCATTGTTTTGAAAGTTTAGCTAAAGCGCCGAGCTCGATCCCGCTTCGGAAACTTTTCCCGGAATTGGTTCTGATAAATGCGCCTACATTGTTCAGCTCGCCATTTAAAACAAGCTGATTGACGTAATACATGTAATATAAATTGGCAGTGAAAGACACTGGTCCGAATTGCCTTTCCAGTCCAGCTTCAAAATCGTGGAGTTTTTCTGCTTTGACGTCATTATTCGCTAAAAGGTCGTCGCGATTCGGTTCGCGGTGTGCATGAGCATAGGAAATGAATATTTTTCCGTTGTTCATTTTATAATTGATTCCTGCTTTTGGATTGAAGAACAGCCAGTTTTTATCGAGATTGGCACCTTCACCGTCTCCCGATGCAATAATTTTCGTATTGTAGTCTACATTTCTCAATTGAAGATCTCCGAAAAATTCAAAGTCGTTTACTCTGACTAATGCTTTTGCAAAACCCGCGACTTCATTTTTTACGGAACGGTTTCTATAGTATTCAAATTCATCAATCTGCGGAACAAAAACGCCGGTTACATTTCCGAAATGTCTTCCATAATATTGATTGGCGACTGCCCCGAAATTTAAATCGACAACTCCTAATTTTCCGTAAAGAGTTGATACAATCCCATAAAAATCATTATCCAGCCATTTTTTTCTGATAAAATCCGAATATTCTTCACCTCCAAAATCCGGTAAGTTATATCTGACGAATGGATCACCCTGCTTATAATTTTCATAATATCCTTTTCCTTTGGTATAATGCACGGTTGTCTCAAGATTCCATCGGTCATTAAATTTCTGTTCCCAAAGCAAATGATAGTGGTTTTGTCGGTAATTATCGGTCTCATTATCGTAAAAGCCCACAATATTTTCCCAGTTCGCATCGTAAATTGCTCCTGAATAATTGAATTTCGGATCAGTTTCCCAGGTTTTACGGTCGATTCCGTTCCAGGCCTGATACGTTTTTTCTTTTCCCCCGAAAGCCATTAAACGGATTCTTGTATTTCCTTCCTCGTATAAAGCCGTGAAATTATAAGAATGCAGCTTTGAAAAAGCTCTGTCGATATATCCGTCTGAATTAATATGCGTATATCTTCCCATAACGGAAAGTCGGTCTCCCCAGAATTTTCCGGATCCGATTTCGGCAGAATATTTATAGGTATTGAATGATCCGTAGCTGTCGTCTGTTTTTACATAAAACTTTTCTTCCGGATCTTTTAAAAGAACATTAACGCTTGCTCCGAAAGCAGCAGAGCCGTTGTTTGACGTTCCTACTCCCCGCTGGATAAGAATTTGAGAAGCTGAACTGGTAAGATCAGGAACATTAACGAAAAACGTTCCCTGGCTTTCGGAATCATTGTAGGGAACACCGTTCATCATCACATTAATCGCACTTCCGGAAACCCCTCTGATTCTGAAACCAGTATAACCGACTCCGTTTCCGGCATCGGATGTCGAAATAACGGCAGTCTGGTTTTTTAAAAGAATCGGAAGATCCTGCCCGAGGTTTCTGCTGTCCAGATCTTTCTGAACATTAATGATTTCTTTGGCAACGGGAAGTCTTTTGGTGAAATTAACGGCTTCAATTTCCTTTATTTTTAAGGAATCGGTGTTTTGTGCCTGGATAAAGGCAGCTGAGCCTACGGTTAGGCCTAAAAAAAATAATCCTTTCATTCTATAAATTTTAACATTTAATGAATAAAAGGGGCGGATTAAATTAATGTAAAAATGTATCAGTTTACCAGTCTAACAATAAGAACTTGGTACATTGTTATACTGTTCTATTGTTACATTTTTAATTTCCCTAAACGGCATTACCCGTTCCAGGTTCATTGGGTATAATCTCAGCTTGTGACAGCACCCCTTTATTTCTGCTGCAAAATTACAAAATTATTGCAGAATATACATTATGTAATCAGTTTTTATATTTTCACCTGTTTTTATTACAATAGCCTCCAAATTTTAAAGGGTATTTTAATAAGTTTTGTTATTTGAATCGATGTAATAGTAATTTTTACCATCCTTTGACACATCAAACATTTTACCGAGCTTCCAGCTGAAATTACGCTTGATGTCGCTGTACTCAAATGGAATGATTATCCTGTTGTGCACATCAATAACGCCGAACATATTATTTTTGGATGCAACAATCATAGGATTGGCAACATCATCGCCTTCCAGAATAAAGAGATATTCATATTGAGGATAAATTTGGAATTGTCTGTAATCAGCAGGGTCTTTAAAGGTAGCCTTTTCAATAATTCCGTAAAACCCATTTAAAACATAGGCCTGGTAGAGCTGCTGAACATATTCTTTACGAACACATTTCCCAAGATCTTCCTGACGGAAACGGTATACTCTTTTTCCTTTTTTGTCAACCCTGTATGATATCTCATCCTTTTCAACTGTTGCATAGTCCGCCGTCCCAAATTTGCGCAGCTTTTCATTCGGAGAATTCAGGAGATTGCAGTCTTCATAGAAAAATACGGCGATATGATATTCGGGTTGAATGATAAATTTACCCTTTTGATTAACATATCCGAAATTGCCATTTTTCTTTTTGGGAATCAACAAAGGAAGATCCTGATTGACAACAGGTAAGACATCATTTTGTTTAACAATTACCGTTTTCTTTTTGACAGATGCTTTTTTAGGAGCTGATTTTTGGGAAAATACCACTACCGAAATTAAAACACTTAGAACCTGAATTATTTTATTTAAACCCATAATGCCTGCAAAAATACGATGAAAATAGAAAATATAAAATTCATATTTATAAAGAATCTAAATAATATAACTCCCATAAAATATTAAAATTTCGTAATTTTGGGAACATTTACAATTGTTTGATAATTTTAAAACGTTTTTGAGATATGACATTTGATATCGATATGATCAAAAAAGTGTACGAGCGTTACCCAGAAAGGATTGCAGCAGCAAGACAGGTAGTGGGAAAACCTCTTACATTATCAGAAAAAATATTATACACTCACCTTTGGGAAGGAAATGCTACACAGGCTTATGAGAGAGGAAATTCTTATGTAGATTTTGCACCGGACAGAGTAGCAATGCAGGACGCAACCGCACAGATGGCGCTGTTGCAGTTTATGCAGGCAGGTAAAGCGAAAGTAGCTGTTCCTTCAACAGCACACGCAGATCACCTTATTCAGGCCAAGGTAGGAGCTGATAAAGATTTACAGGAAGGTATCAATAAAAACTCGGAAGTTTTCAATTTTTTGAGTTCTGTTTGCGATAAATACGGAATTGGTTTCTGGAAACCGGGAGCCGGAATCATTCACCAGGTGGTATTGGAAAACTATGCTTTCCCTGGCGGTATGATGATCGGTACCGATTCTCACACGGTAAATGCAGGAGGTTTAGGAATGGTTGCCATTGGTGTTGGAGGTGCTGATGCAGTAGACGTTATGGCAGGTATGGCATGGGAACTTAAAATGCCAAAACTGATCGGGGTAAAACTTACCGGAAAAATGTCCGGATGGACTTCTGCAAAAGACGTTATCCTTAAAGTGGCAGGAATCCTTACCGTAAAAGGAGGTACCGGATGTATCGTAGAATATTTCGGTGAAGGAGCAGAATCTCTTTCTGCAACCGGAAAAGGAACAATCTGTAACATGGGTGCTGAAATCGGTGCTACAACTTCTACTTTCGGATATGATGATTCTATGAGAAGATATCTTGCTTCTACAGGAAGACAGGATGTAGTAGATGCAGCCGATCAAATTGCAGAGCACTTAACAGGTGACCCTGAAGTATATGCAAATCCTGAACAATATTTTGACCAGTTAATAGAAATCAACCTTTCTGAATTGACTCCTCACTTAAACGGACCTTTCACTCCGGATTTGGCAACACCGGTTTCCGAATTCAGAGCAAAAGCGGAAGCGAACGGATGGCCACTTGAAGTAGAATGGGCTTTAATCGGATCTTGTACCAACTCTTCGTATGAAGATTTGTCAAGAGCTGCATCAATCGTGGAAGATGCTGTAGCTAAAGGTGTTAAACCTAAAGCAATCTTAGGGATCAACCCTGGTTCTGAACAGGTAAAATATACCGCTGAAAGAGATGGATTCCTTGATTCTTTCAGAAAATTTGAAAACGCAAGAATTTTTACCAATGCTTGTGGACCATGTATCGGACAGTGGGACAGAGAAGGTGCTGAAAAAGGAGAGAAAAACTCTATCATTCACTCTTTCAACAGAAACTTTGCGAAAAGAGCAGACGGTAACCCAAATACCCACGCATTCGTAGCTTCTCCTGAAATGGTTGCTGCAGTAGCAATCTCCGGAAGATTAGACTTTAACCCAATTACCGATACTTTAACAAACGAAGCCGGCGAGCAGATTAAATTAGACGAGCCAAAAGGTTCAGAATTGCCTGCAAAAGGTTTTGCTGTAGAAGATGCAGGATATCAGGCTCCTTCTGAAGACGGTTCTCACGTTGTGGTAAATGTAAGCCCTACTTCAGACAGGCTTCAGTTATTAGAAGAATTCCCTGCATGGGACGGTAAAAACATCGAAGGTGCTAAAGTATTGATTAAAGCATTCGGAAAATGTACAACCGACCATATTTCTATGGCAGGTCCGTGGTTGAAATACAGAGGCCACCTGGATAATATTTCCAATAACATGCTGATTGGAGCGGTAAACGCTTACAACATGGAAACCAATAAAGTAAAAAACCAGCTTACCGGTGAATACGGTGAAGTTCCTGCGGTACAGAGAGCTTATAAAGCTGCAGGAATTCCTTCGATTGTTGTAGGTGACCAGAATTACGGTGAAGGTTCATCAAGAGAACATGCTGCGATGGAGCCAAGACACCTTGGTGTAAAAGCGGTATTGGTAAAATCATTCGCAAGAATCCACGAAACCAACCTTAAAAAACAAGGGATGTTAGGCTTAACATTTGCCAATGAAGCCGATTATGACAAAATTCAGGAGGATGATACGGTTAATTTCCTAGATCTTGAGCAGTTTGCTCCTGGGAAACAACTTACTCTGGAATTCGTTCACGCAGACGGAACCAAAGATATCATCATGGCAAACCATACCTACAACGATCAGCAGATCGATTGGTTTAAGGCTGGTTCTGCTTTAAACCTGATTAAGCAACAAGAAAATTAATTGTTAGATTTAATTAATAATAGAAAAAGCAACTTCAGTCTGGAGTTGCTTTTTTATTTGATCTGATTTCAAATTCAGACTTCGTATTCAGGTGGATAATATAATTCAGCAATAGGCCTTCAAGGAAATAAATACCACATCTGGTTATTCTCTGTAACAAAATTCATTTTACTGCGTCTAACCTGATAGTAGAAAAACATCATGAAAAAAAAAATAACTGCTTTATCCATTCTGAGTACTGTACTGATTTTCGCTCAGGAAAAAACCAATAATCAGGTAAAAGAAAAGCAAATTGAAGGGATTACGATCACAAAAACTAAAAAAGCCGTTGAGCAAAAAGCTGACCGTACCATTTTCGACTTCTCCGAGCAGCCACAGCTGAACAACGGCAATGTACTGGAAGGCATTAAAAAGCTTCCCGGGCTCGTTTCTACCGATATTGCAGGAATGATGTATCAAGGAAAAGTACTGGATGTATTCCTCAACGGAAGGCCTTTAAATATTACCTCCAACGAGCTGAACTCTTTTCTGGAAGGTATGCCCGCCAACTCGGTAGACAGAATCGAAGTCATCACCCAGCCCGGTGCAGAATTCCCTGCCACTTCCGGTGGAGCCATCATGAATATCATCACGAATAAAAATGCCAATAAATATTTAACGGCAACTTACTCCGGTAATTATTCGTTCACGAACTATGATAAGTTAAGAAGCAGGACGAGCAACTCATTAAACCTTAATGCAAGGAATAAAATCTTTGGATGGCAATTAAATGTCGGCCAAAATTATCGGGAAAGTATGCTGAACGGACAGCAGGATAATCTTTTAACCAGCAATACCGATAGATTCGGAAGAGGATATTTTGCAAAATCAGGGCTGACTTTCGATCTGGGGCAGGACAGATTGCTTGTTAATTATGATATTTACCATAACAATAACGACAATTACACATTAAGCAACGGAGACGGACAGCAAAGAATTCCGGTTCCTAACACCAATCCACAGCAATATCTCTTCAGAGATTTCAGTTTTGATGCGTCTGATGCTGCACACACGCTTACCACAAGACAGGAAGCGGTGGTCACTTATCAAAAACGTTTTACAGATAAGGCTCAGAAGCTGGATTTCCAGTTTGGCTATACGAAATCCGATAGTAAATTCGCTCAGAATAATATTTTCAGAGATACGAAATATGCAGATTCCAATTCGCCTGAACCAAGAATTTCTTTGGGAAATGTTCTGGACAATACATCTGATATGAGAGTTGCCAATTTTAAGGTGGATTATTCCCAGCCACTGAATCTGCTTGATGGCGGAAAAGTAAGCCTTGGAGGCTTGTATGAGCATCAGGGATTTGATACGGAAAGCAAGGGAATTACTAACCTTGATTATACAAGACAAACGGCTGCAACCTATCTGGAGTTTCAGGCAAAACTCAAGAAATTTGATTTCATATTGGGAACGCGTGCTGAAAATTATGATATTTCGGGGATTACAAGATATTACAATCAAACCAATCTGCTTATTGAAGCGGATCTTATTCCTTTTAATAAATTTAAATTATTTCCGAATGCCAGCGTTCAGTATAATCTGATGAATCAGGTATACGTAGCGGCGAATTACAATAAAAAAATAAGCCTCCCAAGTATTTCCGCACTGAACCCGAATAACGTAACCTTCCAGGGCCCGAATACACAAGTAACCGGTAACCCGAATCTTCAACCTACTATTTTTGATAATTATGAACTGAAGATTTCTGCTTTCGATTATGCATTTATCGGCTACAGTGTGAGCTCGGCAAAAAACCAGGTGGCACAGATCATCAGGAAAGACGGGAAAAATCTATTCAATGAACAGGTTAATATTTCAGACATGAGAATTCACAATTTCAATGTAGGGCTGCCTGTTCCGTTTATGATTTTCAGCAAACCTTTAAGCGAGATCATGAAGTTTAATTTTAACCCTGATAAAATTAATTTCATGTACATTTACGCAGGATATCAGAAACATGATATTGATAATCTGAATAACAGGGGTTTCTGGATTTTCAATCTGATGACACAAATCATTTTACCGAAAGAAATTAAATTGACTGCCAATTACAGCTATTTGACACCAAAAGCCGGGTATTTCTATTTCACCGCAGAAAAGCCTTTCAACAATTCTTTTGATCTTACTTTGACGAAGAAGTTCATGGACAATCGTCTCACAGTTTCCGTTTTTGCGAATGATATTTTCAACGGACAAGTGATGCAGGTACGTTCCAATCCACCTTCCGGAGAGGCTGTTTTCCTAAGAAGCAAGTATGATACACGAAACTTCGGATTGTCTGTAAATTATAAAATTCCAACAAAAAATAAGCTGGCGAAAGAAGATGCCAACATTCTAAATCAGACGAAAAAAGAAGAGAGTGGCGGCGTGATGCAGCAGGGACAATAATTTTGTTGAACAGGAATATTTTATTTTTTTAAATATAAATCTGGTTTTTTTATCAATAGGAGCGGACTTTAGTCCGCTTTTCTATTTTGTATATCGTACGGCTTTAGCCAAAACTTAAAAATTAATTTATTTATAAATTGGTAGAGTTTTATTCGTGTTCAAAATAAATCGTTTCAAAACACAGGCTTAAAATATTAATTCAATTTTGATCAATTGATTTGCTGATACTTTAACTGAATTTTCAATAAAGATCTGTTGGCTGTATCGGATAAAAATCTTCCCTTTTCATTAATAAACTATTGTTTTTAACGTAGTGAAGGCAAGATAATTTTAAAATTATTCTGACTATTTCTTCGTTCACAAAGGCATTTATTCAGCAAATGAAAGCTATTCTTAAGTTTGCATTTAAAGTAGTTCCAATTTTTTAAATCCCACTGTAAACTGCATCCCAGTCTTTCATTACCGGATCGTAGCCTGCTTTTTTAATGATATTTCTAATTTCCTCCATGCTCCTTTCATCGCTGGTTTCAAACTGCTCCAACGATTCTTTATCAACTGCATAGCCACCCGGATTGGTTTTGGAAGCAGCACTCATCGCAGTTGCACCCAAAGAAATTATGCTATTCCTGAACTTTTCATTTTCTCTTGTAGAAATTGAAATTTCCAGATCTTCATTCCAGATCCTGTATGCACAGATCAACTGAAGAAGCTCTTTATCTTCCATGATAAAATTCGGTTCTATAATTCCTTCTGCAGGACGCAATCTCGGAAATGAAACGGAATACTTGCTTTTCCAGTAACTTTTCTGAAGATAATCAATATGCAATGCGTTAAAAAAGCTGTCAATTCGCCAGTCTTCCAGACCCAATAAAACACCCAGTCCGATTTTGTGAATCCCGGCATTTCCTATTCTGTCGGGCGTTTTCAACCGGAAACCAAAGTTTGATTTCTTCCCTTTCGGATGATATTTTTTATACACTTCCTGATGGTAAGTTTCCTGATAAACCAAAACGGAATATACTCCTGCTTCATGAAGCTGTTGATATTCTTCTTCTGATAAGGGCTGAACTTCAATGGAAATATTGGCAAAATGTGGCTTCAATAACCTGACGGCATTCAAAAAGTAATCAATTCCAACTGTTTTATTGGCTTCTCCGCTTACCAGCAAAACATGATTTACATTCATTGATTTTAAAACGGAGGCTTCAATCAAAATTTCGGTGTCTGAAAGTGTTTTTCTTTTAATGGAATTATCCAGGCTAAAACCGCAGTAGGTACATATATTCTGGCACTCATTACTGAGGTATAACGGCGCATACAGCTGAATGGTTTTTCCGAAACGCTTTTGTGTAAAATTCTGAGCCATTTTTGCCATTATTTCAAGCTTATCTGCAGCGGCAGGCGACAGAAAATTTAAAAAATCGTCTATGGTTTTATTTTTTTTCTGAAGGCTTTTTTCAACATCAGTTACGGTTACTTTTTCCAGTCTGACCTTTATTTCATCCCACCGGTATTTTTCGAAAATATTTTTAAAACTCTTCATTCTGTTAACTTATCTGAATATTATTTGTTTGATAAGGCTACATTCTGTTATTTGTTAGGTCGTCTCTTCGGGACTCGTACCTTCAAAACTTTTACAATCAAACAGCTATGAATATTATTTATTTAATAGGAATTTATCCTATCCTTTGTTTGGCGGTCCCTTCGGGACTCTTTCTCTTCTAATCGAATAAAAAGGAAGTTAATGGACTTGAAGCTTCCGCATGTTGTGTGATTGCTCCTAATCCGGATTCGAAAGCTATTCTTCCGGCCATTACTCCTTCTTTAAAAGCCAATGCCATATTAACCGGATTCTGCGCCACCGCGATTGCGGTATTTACCAAAACTGCATCAGCACCCATTTCCATAGCTTTTGCGGCATCAGAAGGTGCACCGATTCCGGCATCTACCACCACAGGGACGTTACTCTGGCTAATGATAATTTCTAAAAAATCAATTGTTTTTAGCCCTTTATTGGTTCCTATCGGTGCGCCTAAAGGCATTACAACAGCCGTTCCTGCATCTTCGAGACGTTTGCATAAAACGGGATCTGCATGAATGTACGGCATTACAATAAATCCTAATTTGGCCAATTCTTCAGTAGCGTACAATGTTTCGATGGGATCCGGAAGCAGGTATTTCGGGTCAGGATGAATTTCCAGTTTTACCCAATTGGTTTCTAAGGCTTCCCTGGCCAGCTGTGCCGCCAAAACTGCTTCTTTAGCCGTTCTTGCTCCGGAAGTATTTGGGAGAAGGCGGGATTTTGTGGGTTTTAAAGCGTTTAAAATATCGTCGTCGGAAGAATGAGCATCAATTCTTTTTAAAGCCATGGTTACCAACTCACTTCCCGATGCAATGATGGAATCCGTCATTTTCGAGAGATTTCCGAATTTCCCCGTTCCAAGAAATAATCTTGATTCAAAGGTTGTGTCTGCTATGGTTAATTTTTGACTATTCATTGTAATGCTGTTTTAAATTTAGTGATGATAGATGGCTGCCCGGTAATTTGACCTGAAACGGCTACTCCGTAAATTCCAATTTGCTGTAGCAATTCTACATCAGTCAATACTACTCCGCCTATGGCAAAAATTTCAGGAAGTTCCAGTGATTTATTTTTTAATTGCTGAATGATTTCCTGATATCCCCTGAAGCCTAAAACCGGACTCAGCTTTTCTTTAGTTGCTGTAAATCTGAGCGGGCCAAGACCAATGTAATTGCAGGACTCGGCCATTCGCTGAAGTACATCCTGTAATGTGTTAGCAGTCCCTCCGATGATTTTATCTTCTCCCAGAATGTATCTTGCGGCTTTTACCGACATATCGCTGAATCCTAAATGAACGCCGTCTGCATCAATTTCTTTTGCAATCTGAACCTGATCATTGATGATGCAAACCGAATCATATCCTGAACACAATAATTTTGATTTTTCACAAAGTCTGCTGAATTCGCTCCCCGGAGCATTTTTCCATCGCACCTGAATCCATTGTACACCGTTATCCAATGCTTTCCGGATGTTGGTTTCCTGATCTTCTCTTGTAATTCCCTGAGAGATGTATTGTAGTTTTTTCATTTTATTTGAACAGGTTTTTAATGCAAGGTGTGCAAATATTTCATTAATAGTTTACTGTTTTAAGTTTGCAGGGCGTTTCACTCAGCTGAGGTTGTACGTAGTAATAATTAATTTTAAGTATGAAATCCTAGTAAGGCGGGACTACTTGTTAAAAATTTTTCGACGTATGCTTTTCCGTTTCGGCAGGCTTGTTCCATATTTTGTCCTAAAGCTAAATGGCTTGCAATTGCGGAGGAAAGCACACATCCGGAGCCATGCTTTGGATAAAATACAGAAGTTTGGCTGCTCGGCTCAATTGAAACTTCTTTTCCGTTCTCCATCAGAATATCGGTTCCAATTTTGTCTTCCCGATGACCGCCTTTGATTAATATCGAGCATGAATTTTGCAGATTTTCAAAAAGCCTGGCTTCCTGCAACATGCTGTATTCAATAAAATTCGGAGTGATTAAATCAATCTGTTGTACTACATTTTTTAATTTTGAAACGGTGCTGAGATCAAAAAAAGAAAACATAGAGGTACTTTTCAGAACAGGATCCCAGACAATCTTTATTTCGGAGCAATAAGCTTTGATTTTTTTTATAATTTGAAATAAAAATTCAGCATCTTTTACCACCCCGATTTTCGCTACTACAACTTTATATTTTTTCATTAAAACATCAGCAGCTGATAAAATTTCATCTATCGGCTGCCAGTGAATCCCGAAAAAATCCGATTCGGTTTGTACAGTCATTGCCGTACAGATAGCCAATCCCTGCACTTTTAACTGTTCAAAAGTTTTAATATCTGCCAATATCCCTGCTCCTCCGCTTGGGTCAAAGCCGGCAATACTCATTACGAAAGGATGTTTTTTCTGCATTTTTTAAAGATTTCTACCGGCTGATTATTTTCCCAAATTGCACCCAACAAAGCCACTCCATCTACATTACTTTTTAAAACTTCGTTGATGTTATTTTCATGAATTCCTCCCAACGCAATTAATTTTGCATTTTGATTATCTCGTTTTTTAATATCATTTAAAATATTTGAACCCTTTCCATATCCTTTTTTAGAAATACTTTGAAAAACCGGACTTATAAAGGCGTAATTCCATTTTACTTTCAACTTATTAAAAGTTTGAATATCATGAACAGACGTTGAGATGATTTTATCTATAAAAAATTCATGAATATTATTCTGCCGGTCTATTTCTCTGAAATGAAATCCTGAAATATTAAAATAATTCGCTACATCGTAATGACTGTGCAAAACGAGACGTTGATGAAATTCAACATCGATACTTTTGATAAAGTCTTTCATTACGTCTGAGCTCATCAAAGGTTTTCTGATATGAAGCAAATCCAATCCTTCCTGAAACAATTCATTAATGATCTTGCTTTCATTATAAATCTCTTTTTCGGAAGTGATAATAATGATCATATATAAATTTCTTTTCCTTTTTCGATGAATTCCTGGGATTTATCCAACATTCCCTGTTCGGCAGATTCACGGATTTCCTGCGTTATTTTCATGGAGCAGAATTTCGGGCCGCACATTGAACAGAAATGCGCCACTTTTGCGCCGTCCGCCGGAAGCGTTTCATCGTGATAAGATCTTGCCGTTTCAGGATCAAGGGAAAGATTGAACTGATCTTCCCATCTGAATTCAAACCTTGCTTTACTCAGGGCATTGTCGCGGTATTGCGCACCGGGATGTCCTTTTGCCAAATCTGCAGCATGAGCCGCCAGTTTGTAGGTGATTACTCCCACTTTCACATCTTCTTTGTCCGGAAGTCCGAGATGCTCTTTCGGTGTTACATAACACAACATGGCACAGCCGAACCAGCCGATCATCGCTGCACCGATTCCTGAAGTGATATGGTCGTAACCCGGTGCAATATCTGTCGTCAAAGGCCCCAAAGTGTAAAAGGGAGCCTCCTCACATACTGCCAGTTGTTTCTCCATATTTTCTTTGATCATGTGCATAGGAACGTGACCGGGACCTTCAATCATCACCTGAACGTTGTGTTTCCAGGCAATTTTTGTTAATCCGCCTAAAGTTTCCAGTTCGGCAAACTGCGCTTCATCATTGGCATCTGCAATTGAGCCGGGACGAAGGCCGTCACCCAAAGAAAAAGCCACATCATATTTTTTCATGATCTCACAGATTTCCTCGAAATGCGTGTACAAAAAGTTTTCCTTATGGTGAAACAGACACCATTTTGCCATAATTGATCCGCCTCTGGAAACAATTCCTGTCACGCGTTTTGCGGTTAAATGAATATATCTCAGCAAAACGCCGGCGTGGATCGTAAAGTAAGAAACCCCTTGTTCTGCCTGTTCGATCAATGTATCTTTAAAAATTTCCCACGTTAAATCTTCTGCAACACCTTTTACTTTTTCCAATGCCTGATAAATGGGAACCGTTCCGATGGGAACCGGACTGTTCCTGATGATCCATTCTCTGGTTTCGTGGATATTTTTTCCCGTTGATAAATCCATGATGGTATCTGCACCCCATCGACAAGCCCAGACTGCTTTTTCCACTTCTTCTTCGATGCTTGATGAAACGGCACTGTTTCCAATGTTGGCATTAATTTTAACAAGGAAATTCCTGCCAATAATCATCGGCTCGCTTTCCGGATGATTGATATTGTTGGGAATGATGGCTCTTCCGGCAGCAATTTCTTCTCTTACAAATTCGGGAGTGATTTTGTTTTTCGGAGTTTTTGCACCAAAGCTGTTTCCCTGATGCTGGAAAGCCATTTCTTTTGAAACGGAATCCAACTGCTCTATTCGCTGATTTTCTCTGATGGCAACATATTCCATTTCAGGGGTAATGATTCCCTGCCTTGCGTAATATAACTGGGTTACTTCTTTTCCTTCCTTTGCGAGTTTCGGTTTGTGGTTGTAAGAAAACCTTAGATCATCAAGTTTTGAATCGGCAAGACGGGTTTTTCCGTACTCTGACGTAATTCCGTCGAGAATTTCTACGTCATTTCTGTCTAAAATCCATTGCTCTCGGATTCTTGGAAGTCCTTTTTCAATATTAATTTCAAAATTTTCGTCGGTGTAAGATCCTGATGTATCGTAAATAGTAACAGGAGGATTTTCATCCATTTTTCCGTTGCTGAGTTTTGTCGGACTTAGCTGTATTTCGCGCATTGCTACTCTGATCGGGTGAATTGTTCCTTCAACATAGATTTTTTTTGAGTTCGGAAAAGGCGAACGGGTGATGTTATGGGCCATAATGATTGGTATTTGGAGTTAACCGCCCTGTGTGGCAGTGATAATTAAGATTGAATCTTTGTTGTTGAGGAATGTTTCCGGCCAGGATGATTGCGGAATAATACGGTTGTTGAGCGCTACGGCAATTCCTTTTCTTTTCTGGGGAATTTCCATAGCAAGTAGTGCTTCCAGTGTTTTGGGAAGTGTTTCAAAAGTTCTTACGATGTGGTTGATTATGAGCTCCATTCCTAAATTTTTACATATACTTTAGGAATGTCCATTATTGTACAATAGAATGTACAGCAAAGTCATTTCACTTTTCCCTACGCTAGTATGATCTAGAAATCAGGTTCAAAGGGTAAAATCTCAGCCTGTTGTAAACAGACACCCCTAAAGTTGAAGCGAAGGTAGACATTTTTTCAGAACGTGCAAAATTTTTTTGCAGATGGATGTTGGAGGATGGATTTAATTTTTTAATCTGCCGCAGATTTGGTTTTTACTTTTTTGCATGTCTGGAAACAATTCTGATATAAAGGTTTTAACTTCTTTTTTAACGCAAAGCTTTCTTGATTCAGACTCTTGATTTCAGAAAGCTAAGGCAATACATTTGCGTCGCGAAGCCTGACAAATATTTTTTGGTTACCTAACGAATGTTTTTTTGATTTCCCGCGGATTTCTCAGATAACACAGGTTTTTAATTTTGAATCCATTTATTGAGAATCAATTTTTTTATATTTTCAATATTAAAATGAATGACCTCCACCCTAGCCTCGATTGAGCGGCATGTCTGAGCTCTTTTTGTAGTTTCGGGGGGGGGGTAGCCGGG